>CAYGPO010000053.1:0-29053 GCA_964351665.1 uncultured Gammaproteobacteria bacterium
AGAGAGGGAAACTCGCAGAACCCTCTGGTTCGACAAACGGCCAAAGGCCGTTTGGACGCCGCAGCAAAGCGCAGGCGCCCACACCTACTCACCCAAAATTTCCCTGGCCATGCGCTGAGCCGCCTCATCGGTATTGACCTGCTCGTCCCTGGCCCTGGACAGAACCTGCAACAGGGTCTGACCAATTTCCTGCAGCCGTTGCTCGCAGCTGGCCTGGTCAATCTCACCCATTTCACAGGCCCCGCCGATAATGCCACCGGCGCTAACCACGTAGTCTGGCGCCCAGGTGATGCCGGCTGCTTCGAGACGCTGGGCGTCCATAGGGGTGGCCAACTGATTGTTGGCCGCGCCGCAAACCACTGGCGCTGCAAGGCAGGCAATGGACTGTTCATTCAATCCAGCGCCCAATGCACAGGGCGAAAAAATATCTGCAGGCTCAGAGGAAATTTGATCAGGCGCGATCACCTCAGCGCCACAGCGCAGGGCCACAGCGTTTGCCAGAGCCGAATCCACATCCGCCACTTTGATTTTTACGCCGGCCTGGGCAAGGTGGTCGCAAAGCCGACCACCAACCCCACCAACTCCTTGCACCGCAACGCAAACACCCTCCAGGCTGTCAGCGCCCAGGGTGGTTTTAGCAACCGCCGCGATGGCGTGAAAAAGGCCTTTGGCGGTGGGCACCGAGGTATCTGAGCCAGGCAGCCCGGCGACGAACTGGGTTTCTTCCCGCACCACCGACATGTCACTGGCACAGCTCCCCACGTCAGGGGCCCCCACGTAGCGACCGTTCAGAGAGTCTATACACCGGCCCAGTGCCCGCAGCAGCCCAGGAGTCTTAGCCTGCTGGGTCGAAATCACCACCGACTTGCCGCCCCCAAAGGGCAGTCCCGTCAGCGCCCATTTGTAGCTCATCGCCCGACTCAGGCGCAAAACGTCGGTCAGGGCTGCCTCAGCGTTGGCGTATGGAAGAAATCGAATACCCCCCAGAGCGCCGCGCCCACGCACCCGATGCAGGGCCGTTATCGCCCTCAGTCCGCTGTCTTTATCGTTGAACCACAACACTTCTTCGTGCTGGTCAAACTCAGGATGGTCAAATGCCATGGAGCTACTCTCAGTAATATTCTCGATATAATATCGCGAACGCGGTTGACGCCCTACGGGCTCACTGGGATAATTCGCGCCCTCGCGGTGAAAGCCTGCATGGTTATCGTCGCGGGACCGAGTTTTGCGCCGGTAGCTCAGTTGGATAGAGTGCTTGGCTACGAACCAAGAGGTCGGGGGTTCGAATCCTCCCCGGCGCGCCAAACAAGAAGACCACCGCTCGCGGTGGTTTTTTTGTTTGGCGCGCCGGGGAGACAAGATTCAACCCCCAAAGCAGCGCAGCTGCGGGGGGTTCGATCCGAGCGCGCAAAGCGCGCGACAAATCGCACAGGGAGCGCAGCGACTGAGCGACCCCCTTGAGGGGTGAGTTCGCACCGCGAACGAATCATCCTCCCCGGCGCGCCAAACAAGAAGACCACCGCTCGCGGTGGTTTTTTTGTTTGGCGCGCCGGGGAGACAAGATTCAACCCCCAAAGCAGCGCAGCTGCGGGGGGTTCGATCCGAGCGCGCAAAGCGCGCGACAAATCGCACAGGGAGCGCAGCGACTGAGCGACCCCCTATTCCAGGCGCCGTGAGAACCGCAGCATTGCCAGCCCCATGGCAACCACCGTAATAACGCCCAGCGCGGTCAGCTCGCCAACCAAGTCACCCAGGCTGGCATCACGCAGCATGACGCCCCGGGCGATGCGGATAAAATGGGTGGTGGGCAGGCATTCGCCCAAATAGCGGGCAAAGTTCGGCATGCCGTCGAAGGGAAACATGAAGCCGGACAGCAGGATCGACGGCAACATGATGAAAAAGGTCATCTGCATCGCCTGGAACTGGGTACTAACCACCGTTGAGATCAGCAGGCCCAGGGCAAGATTGGCAGTAATAAACAGTGCGGCGCCTGTGTAGAGGTCTGTCACTGAACCAATAAACGGCACATCGAACAGCCATTGTCCCAGCAGCACAATCAGCGCCACCTGCACCAGACCGATAACGATATAGGGCAGCACTTTGCCCACCATCAGCTCCCCAGTAGTGACCGGTGTATTGATCAGCAGCTCCAGATTGCCCCGCTCTTTTTCCCGCACGATGGCAACGGCGGTAAACAGGATCATGGTCATGGTTAATATTGTACCCAGCAGGCCGGGCACGATATTAATCGCGGTGCGCTGCTCGGGATTGAAGTAAGGCCTGACTTCCAGCCCTCGGGCAGCAGTCATTTCAAGCCTGCGCCCCGGAATAATCTGGGCCAGTTGACTAGCAATGCCGGTAATTGTGGGGTCGGTGCCATCCACCAGGATGTGGGCCGACGGCCTCAGCGGGTCAACGGTGCGTTGGTCAAAATCCCGTGGAATATGAACGCCCAGGGATATCTTTCCCTGCCTGAGCAGATCTTCCAGCATCTGTGGATGACTGACGGTCTGCTGAAAATCCGCCACCTGGGTTTGCTGCAAGTCCGCGATGAAGCGCCGAGATAGCTGACTGCCTGACTCATTGGCCACCGCCGCGGTCAGGTCCCGCACGTCCAAGTTGATGGCGTAGCCAAACAGCAACATCTGCATGATGGGCATGCCCAGCACCATGGCGAACGTCAGTCGATCACGCCGCAGCTGTCGAACCTCCTTCAGTATCACCGCACTGAGCCTGGCGAAGGTTTGTTTCACGCCGCAGGGCCGGGACCGGTTGCGACTACAAACACATCCTCCAGCGACGGCTCAACCTCAACCACCCTGGCCCCGCCGTCGACGGACTGCACCAGCTGCCGGACCCAGCTCGCCCCATCGCCAAGCTGGTTGGCAATCAGCACCCTGAGATTCAACCCCAGCTGGGTCACGCTGTAGATCTGCGCCTGAGATTCCAACAGCGGCTGCAGTCGCTCAGGTGCTGTGCTGCGCACCTCAAGCACCTGCATGCCGGTGGCGGCCTTAAGTTCCTGGGGAGCGCCGTCGGCCACTTTCACCCCCTGGTCCAAAATGGCCAGGTAGTGACAACGCTCAGCCTCATCCATGTAGTGGGTAGAGACTAAAATTGTTGTGCCACCCTGGGCCAACTCAAACAGGCAGGCCCAGAAATCCCGCCGACTGCGAGGATCAACCGCGCTGGTGGGTTCATCCAGCAGCAGCAGCTCGGGCCGGTGCAACACCGCGCAAGCCAGGGCCAGCCGTTGTTTCTGCCCGCCGCTCATGGTGCCAGCCAGTTGGTCCCTCTGGCTGACCAGGTCATGGCGTTGCTCCAGCTCGCTGATGCGCTGGCCGCTGGCGGCCCGGGACAATGAATAGATGCTGGCCATGAACTGCAGGTTTTCCCGCACCGTCAGATCACCATAGAGGGAAAACTTCTGAGTCATGTAGCCGATCCGAGGCTTGAGACGGGCGCTGTCGCCGGGCACAGACAAGCCCAAAACCTCAGCCGCACCGCTGCTGGGCTCAAGCAATCCACAGAGCATCCGGATCGTGGTGGATTTACCGCAGCCGTTGGGTCCCAGAAAGCCATAGATGCAGGCTCGAGGCACTTTTAGATCAAGACCTGACACCGCTGTGATGTCGCCAAAGCGCTTACTTAGCCCCCGGGCATTGATGGCGAGCCCGTCAGCGGTCAACGAACTGTGCCTGCAGGGCAAGACCGCTGGGCAGAGTGCCTGGGTTTTCCACCAGGGTCACATCAGCGGCATAGGTCAGGCGATCGCGGTCCTGGCTGGTCAGGGCGAAATAGGGCGTAAAGGCCGCTTCCGAGGAGACCCAGCGCAGTATTCCCGGTCGCGTAAAACTCTCACCCTGCAGGGTGATATCCAGCGGCTGTCCTGGCTGGACCTGGCTGCGAAATGCGGCGGGCACATAAATCCTGGCATAGGTGTCGGCGGTTTGAAGCAGCGTCACCACCGGCTGGCCGGCGGCGGGCCTCTCTCCGGCTTCAAACAGCAGCTGATCCACCACCCCAGCCACCGGCGATAGAACGGTCAGCTGTTGGGTCATCAGCTCCAGTCGGGCCAGTTCGGCCGCAGCCTGTTGTAGCAGGGCGGTGGCGATGGCCACCTCCTCTGGGGTGCTGCCAGTTTTGAGCTCAAGAACTCTAGCGGCGGTCTCCGAGAGCCGCGCCGTCGCCATTGCCTGAGCGGCATCGGCTCGGTCTAAGGCCTCCTGGGACCCCAGCTCACGGGCACTGAGGTCTGCCGCACGCTGACGCTCCAGGGTCGCCAGCTTGAGGTCCTCAGTGGCCTGATCGTGCAGCGCTTGAGCCGCCAATATCAGCTCCTGGCGTGGGCCGTGTAGCACCTGCGCCAGGGACGCATCGGCCACCGCTAACGCCGCGGCGGCGTTGTTGGCCGCGGCTGTGGCCAGCGAATCGTCCAGCCGGAACAGCAGGTCGCCAGCTTCAACTCGAGCGCCCTCCTCCACCGCCACCAACCGCAGTGTTTCGCTCACCGGACCACTGATCTGCAAGCGCTGGGACTCCAGCTGACCCACCATGACCGGCGATGGCGATTCGCTGCAGCCAAGCAGCAGCCAGACTGTGGCCATAAACCCAGCAGCCAAACCCGCCCTGGGGCACCCAGTGGGCCATTTGGTAAACAATCCATCACTCGCTCTCATTGTCAGCCTCCTGGGCGCTGGTGTTCGCCATGGCGGCGATCACCGTATCAACGTGCACTGCCAGCAATTTCTCAACGGGCAGAGCTTGGTGACGATCAAAAACCGTGCGCCAGACGGCGCTCATCACCACCGGCGCCAGCAGCAGATGGGGAAACTGCTGAACGCCGTTGGGGCGAAACTCGCCGCTGGCCACAGCCCTGTCCAACAGCCTGGAAAGGGCTGCCAGCCCAACGGAGATAACATGTTGGTGGTAATAGCGGGTCAAATCCGGGTGTTTAGGCCCCTCGGCCATCAGCAGTCTGAAAATAATCACCGCTCGGGAGGTGGCGATGGAGGTCACCCGCTGAAGAAATGGGCCTCGCAGAAAGTCTGCAGCGCTGCCCGGCCATTGATCAATGGCCACCGCCAGCTCTTTGACCCTGGGTTCAATAAAGCCTCGGATAACTGCCCGAAAAAGGTCTTCCTTGGTCTTGAAGTATCGATACATCAGACCCTTGCTAACCCCGGCCCGGTCGGCGACGTCGGACACCCTGGACTCGGCATATCCCCGTTCCGCAAACACCTCAAGGGCAGCCGCCGTAATTTCATCCGGGCGATCATTTTTTCGCCGCTGGTATTTGCGCTGGCCCTGGCCTGCTTCATCTTTTTGTTGACTCATGGGTCAACAAAATACTTAATGACTGCCCAGTCAGCAAGCTTTTTGTGCCAGCCCCGGCTCGAGCCCTGTCGATGGCCGCTTCTTCAGCGCTGTTTTTCCGGACCGTTTCCAGGCTATGCTCAAAGCCAACTAACCCTGCCCAAGATGCCCATGACCCTGCAAACCCGCCTCATCGCTCTGGTGTTTTGCTGCCACATCGCGGGACCCACAGCGGCCCAGCCCAGCAGCAGCAAATCCATCGCCCACAAGCCCTGGCAAGAGGCGGTGGTCAGCGTCACCAAGCTGCAGCGGACCGCGGATTTTTTCACCGAGATTGGCGGCTATCAGGTCCTGCACCGTGGCGCCATGACAACTTCAGAACTGGCGGCCTGGGGACTGCAGGACAGCGCCGGCGGCGAGTCCATGTTGCTGGGCCCTTCCGAGCCTGGTAGCAACCCCGGCTCCGGCCTGGTGCGACTGGTGCGGTTTGACAATGCAGGGCCCAAAAGGCCCATGCGACCGGGTGCGCGAGCCTGGGACACCGGCTGCTACTTCAGCATCATGATTCGCATGAAGAACATGCAGAAGATCTACGACCAGGCCATCGCCCTGGGTTGGTGGACAGAAACGCCCATCACCGACCTGACCTTCGGTGAGTCCAAACTTAATGTGGTGGTGTACCGCGGACCCGATGGGGTTCAGGTCCAGGGTTATGAACGTCTGCAGCCGCCTTTACCCCCGGCCATTGGTGCCTTCGACAGTTTCACTCGTCCCTTCAATTTGATGCAGACAGTCAGAGACCTAAACACCAGCTATCAGTTCTTCAGCCAGATACTGGGCTTTGCCACCTTTTACAAAGGCCAGCCCTATGTGGCGCCCAAGGTTCAGCCAAGCCCCCTTGGGATTCCCCTGAACCTGAGCACCAGTTCGCGCTATCAGGCCGCCATCGTTTACCCGCTGGCAGGGGAATTTGGCCGGATGGAGATGGTCGAATTTATGGATCTGGACGGTAACGACTACGCTAACCGCTGCCTGGCCCCAAACCTGGGGATTCTGGCCGTACGCTATGAAGTTCCATCGGCTCAGATCGCCGCAGCCACCTTGTCCCAGCGGGGCTGGCCGCTGCACCTAGAGCCCACTCGCGTGGAGCTGATGCCCTACGGCATGCTGGATCTGTTTGCCATCCGTACCCCTGACGGAGCATTGATGCAGTTTTACTCAAGGGGCCAGGCTGAAGCGCCCTGAAAGGGTCAATTCACATCGATCGTGGCCGGTCCTTAGCCGCGACAGGTACAATGCTGGCTTTGCACAGGATCTGCCAATGACGACACACACGGCCACCATCAACTGGCAGCGCGGCGAGGCACCGTTTACCCCCGCCGACTTCTCCCGGGACCATCAGTGGGAGATGGCGGGTGGGCAGATCGTTAACGCCTCTGCGGCGCCCCAGTTTCGCGGCAATCCCGATTGCGTAGACCCGGAAGCGGCGTTCACCGCGTCGCTGTCCTCATGTCACATGCTGACGTTTTTGTACTTGGCGGCGAAAAGCGGCTTAACCGTAGATCACTACCAGGATCACGCCGAGGGGACCCTGGGCAAAACCTCCAAAGGCATGGCCATGGTGAAGGTAGTACTGCGACCGGAAATTCGCTTTGCTGGCAGCCCGCCCTCCCCCCAGGTGCTCGATGAGCTTCATCAGCAGGCCCACAAGGACTGCTTCATTGCCAATTCGGTGACGACAGAAATTATTGTTGAGGGTAGCGTCCAAGGTTGACGCGGGATCGGACAGCGGATCAAATAGCGCGCTTTCACTGATCGCTCGTGCTGCTTTGACCGGTCCAGGACCGGCATTCAACCTGAAAATGTCAATCCCCCGACCACCGCAGATTCACGGCAGCATCACCGGCGGAATCTGAAGCTGCATGGGGGAACGATGATAACTTCTGTGGTCCCGGAGACCGGGTACAGGAAACAACGAGGGGTACTTCATGAGTCAAGGGACTGAGCGGTCCTGGTGGCAATCACTGATCCAGTGGTTTGACGCCAGCGTACCCCCCACCGATGCCAGCGTAGGCATAGACTGGGTGCGCATCATTCCGTTCATAGGCGTCCATTTGATGTGTTTTGGCGTCATTTGGGTGGGCTGGAGCCCGATTGCTCTGGGCACCGCCATTGGGCTTTACGTGCTTCGAATGTTCGCTATCACCGGCTTTTATCACCGATATTTCTCCCACCGGGCGTTCAAAACCAGCCGGTTCCTGCAGTTCATTTTTGCCGCCATCGGCGCGTCGTCTGTGCAACGCGGCCCCATGTGGTGGGCGGCCCACCATCGTGGCCACCACCGCTACAGTGACACCGACAAAGACCCCCACTCGCCCCGAGCCGGGTTCTGGCGATCCCACATGCTGTGGTTCCTGTACCAGGAAAACTTTGCCACCCATCAAGACCGGGTGCGGGATTGGGCAAAATTCCCAGAGCTCAAGATCCTTGATCGATTCGACCTGCTGGTGCCGGTGAGCCTGGCAGTTGGGTTGTTTCTGCTGGGCGGCTGGGCAGCTGAACACCGGCCCCAGTGGAATACCAGTGCGGCACAGATGCTGGTGTGGGGATTTTTCATCTCCACCACCGCCCTTTACCACGGCACCTTTACCATCAATTCTCTGTCACACCGATTTGGCCGCAAGCGCTTTCGCACCGGTGACGACTCACTAAACAACCCATGGCTGGCCATCATTACCCTGGGCGAAGGCTGGCATAACAACCATCACCGCTATCCGGCAGCGGCTCGCCAGGGGTTTTACTGGTGGGAGTATGACGTGACCTTTTATCTGCTGCGGGCGATGGCGGCGGTGGGCCTGGTGTGGGACCTGCGGCCGGTGCCACAGCGAGTTCTGGAACAGGGTCGGTCAAATGCTGGTCTGACGGACGCTGCCAGCAACAACCCTAGCCAATGAATCGAGTTGCCATCATTGGCGCCGGCGTTTCCGGTCTGGTGGCTGCGCGCGAGCTACACCGCAGCGCTGAGGTCACGGTGTTTGAACAGGCCAACCACGCCGGCGGCCACACCCACACCCACAGCATCGAACTGGCCGATCGACAATATCGCATCGATTCGGGCTTCATCGTTTGCAACGAGCAAAACTACCCAAATTTCGTCAGCATGTTGGACCAGCTGAAGGTGCCCCTCATGGACACCCAGATGAGTTTTTCGGTGCAAAACATCGCCAGCGGCCTGGAATACAACGCCGCCACCATCGGCAGCATTTTTTGCCAAAAGCGCAACGCGCTCAAACCCTCATTTTGGCGCATGCTGGCTGACATTCGGCGGTTTTACCAACAGGCCCCGTCGTTGCTGGACAACGATGATGCCGGGCCATCCACCGGCGAGTTTCTGACCAAAGGGGGATACAGCCGCAGCTTCATCGACGACCACCTGATCCCCATGGCGTCGGCCCTGTGGTCCGCGCCGCCAGACCAAATTCTGGCTTTCCCGATGCGCTATATGGTGCAGTTTTTTCACCACCATCAGATGCTCCAGATCAGCAATCGGCCCCAATGGCGGGTGGTGAAAGGCGGCTCTGCCAACTATGTGGAGGCACTGCTGCAAGACCTTTCCGCAGCGGTGGAGCTTAACTGCCCGGTGCAGCAGATCCGCCGCACGGAGGCCGGGGTGGAGTTAGATACCGCCAACGGCCCATGGAAAGGCGATCAGGTGATACTCGCCTGCCACAGCGATCAGGCCCTGAAGCTGCTGGCCGAACCTAGCCAGCGTGAAGTCCAACTGCTGGGCGACATCACCTATCAAAGCAACGAAACGGTGCTGCACACCGACGCCAGCATATTGCCGAAAAATCCTAAGGCCTGGGCGGCCTGGAACGCCCGGGTGGACCCAAATTCTGGCAAACAGTGCACCGTCACCTACAATATGAATATCCTGCAGCAACTGGATGCACCGGTGACCTTTTGCGTAACCCTGAACCAGACCGACCAGATTGATCCGCAAAAAGTCCTGGCACGAATGGACTACGAACATCCCGTGTACACCCGTGCAGCGGTAGCGGCCCAATCTCAGCTAGGGCAAATCAACGGACCAAGCCGGACCCACTACTGCGGTGCCTGGCAGGGCTGGGGCTTTCATGAAGACGGTGTGGTGAGCGGCCTCAGGGCGGCCCAGGGCGTGCGGGAACAGCTCAGTGCATAGCGCCATCTATCAAGGCTTTGTCCGCCACCGCCGCTACCAACCCAGCCTCCACCAATTCCGCTATCGGGTTTTCCAGCTGTATCTGGACCTGGATGAAATCGATCAGGTCACGGCCTGCTCACGCTGGTTTTCCCGGGAAAAATTTAACCTGGCCAGCTTCCGTCGCCGGGATTATCTGGGGCAGCAAGGTGACCTGAAGCAAAACGTGCACGACTGCATTGAAGAACAGGGTTTTCCGGTTCCCTCCGGCCCTGTGCGAATGCTCAGCCACTTAAGGTATCTGGGCCACTGTTTTAACCCAGTGAGTTTTTATTACTGCTTTGACAGTGATGGCCAGACCCTCAACACCATCGTCGCCGAGATCACCAATACGCCGTGGAAAGAGCGCCATCAGTATGTCCTGCCCCTGGCGGAAGCCAGCACTGGACGCGCCGACTTTTCCTTCAAGAAGCAGTTCCACGTATCTCCGTTCATTGGCATGGACAGACATTATCGATGGCGCTTTTCTGAACCGGCCAAAAACCATGTTATTCACATGGACGTTGTCGACGGCAGCAGCACCGAATTCGATGCCACCATGGTCATGCAACGCCAGCCCATCAGCCGCCAGAACCTGAACCGATGCCTCACCCGCTATCCGCTGATGTGCGGCCAGGTGGTGGCGGCTATCCATCTTCAGGCGCTGCGCCTTTGGCTGAAAAAAGTGCCCGTGCATGATCACCCAACCGAACCCACAACCAGTAGCAAAACATGAACACAAAAATTCGCACACAGGCCAGCTCCGGCTCGTTTACCAGTCAATGGCTGCGCCAGCAGGTGTTAAACCGGTTCCAGCAGCTGGAACATGGCCAGATCACCCTGGTTGAAGGGGAGCAGCAGTGGCAGTTCGGCAGCGACAACGCGCCGCCGGATTTATGCGTAAAGGTTAACGTCCTGAGCCCTGAACTCTACCGGTACGTTGCCTTTGGCGGCAGTATTGGCGCCGCTGAATCTTACATGGCGGGACACTGGGAGGCTGAAGACCTGACCACCGTGGTGCGAATTTTTGTGCTCAACCAGACACTGCTCAACAACATGGAACGGGGCATGGCGAGGGTCAGCGCGCCATTGTTTCGCTGGCTGCACAAACGCAATCGCAACACCCGCGATGGCAGCGCCCGTAACATTGCCGCCCACTACGATCTGGGCAACGACTTCTTTGCCCTGTTCCTGGACGCCAACATGATGTATTCCAGCGCGGTTTACCGTGACCCAAAGGAGTCTCTGGAGACGGCCTCAGAACAGAAACTGGACCGCATCTGCCGCAAGCTGGAGCTCAAGCCCGGCGACGAAGTGCTGGAAATCGGCACCGGCTGGGGCGGCTTTGCGCTGTTTGCCGCCACCCGTTACGGCTGCAACGTGACCACCACCACCATCTCCCAGGAGCAGCACGATCAGGCTCGCCAGCGCATTGAGCAGGCCGGCCTGGAGGACCGGGTCACCCTGCTAAAACAGGATTACCGGGACCTGGAGGGCCGCTTCGACAAACTGGTTTCCATCGAGATGATCGAAGCCGTCGGCCATCAGTACCTAGATACCTACATTGAGAAGTGTTCCTCCCTGTTAAACGATGAAGGGATGTTTTTGCTCCAGGCCATCACCATCCAGGACCAGATTTATCAGCAGGCTTTGCGCGGGGTTGATTTCATCCAGCGCTACATCTTCCCCGGTAGCTTTATTCCATCGGTGGGAGCCATTTGCGATGCGGTAGCACGGGTCTCAGACCTGCGCCTGTTTCATCTGGAAGACATTGGCCCCAGCTACGCTCTTACCCTGCGGGAGTGGCGACGGCGTTTTATGGAGCGTCTCGACGAGGTGCGAAAGATGGGCTATCCCGAGAGCTTCATCCGCATGTGGGAATACTACCTATGTTACTGCGAGGGCGGCTTTATTGAACGCTCCATTGGCAACGCCCAGATGCTGCTGACCAAACCCGGCTCCCGTCGTGATTCATTGGTGCCGGAACTATGAACATGCACATGATTCTGAATTTTGTTGGCTTCCAAATCTGCTGGGCCGCCTGTGTTTGGGGCGGCGCCCAGGGCTATTGGTGGCTGGGGCCGGTTGCCGTTGCCCTGTTTGCCGCCTGGGAGCTGTCCCGCTCCGCCAATGTGGCGCTGGATCTCAAGCTGCTTGGCCTGGTGCTGGTGCTAGGGGTCATGCTTGACACGGTCTACGTGCAGCTACAGCTGCTCACCTATGCAACTCCGGTGCCCACCACCGAACTGGCGCCGGTGTGGATCTGGTCCATGTGGGTGGCGTTTGCCCTAACCCTCAATCACTCCATGGCCTGGCTGAAGTCCAACACCCTGCTGGCGGTGATCTTCGGCGCCATCGGCGGGCCCTTCGCCTACTGGGTCGCGGCTGTCGCCTGGGATGCGGTATTCATGGACCCACAACGAATCTGGCTGGTTTACGGCGTTATTGGCCTCGCCTGGGCCGTGGCCTGCCCCGTGTTATTAGCCATCGCCGGGCGCCTGGACAGCACCACCAGAGCGGCCCAGCCCGCTGAGGTGGCACCATGAGCACCATTGACTGGGCCGAAAAAGGCCTGCTGCCCGATGCGCTGATTCGCTACGGCATCAACCGCTTGAACCAGCGCCGACTGGATCTGGAACACGCCACAAACGCGGTCAAAAATTACCAGCGATTTCGCGATCTGCTGGAAGAACTGCGTCAAAGCCCGGTGGCAATCCACACCGATGCGGCCAACCAACAACATTACGAGGTACCGCCGCAGTTTTTTGTCCACAGCCTGGGGGCCCGGTTGAAATACTCCAGCTGCTATTACCCAACGGGAAGTGAGACCCTGGACCAGGCTGAAGAGGCCATGCTGGAACTGTCTTGCGAACGGGCGGAACTGGCAGACGGCCAGCAAATTTTGGAACTGGGCTGTGGCTGGGGTTCGCTGACTCTTTGGATGGCCGAGCGTTACCCCAAGGCCAACATCACCGCGGTCTCCAACAGCGCCCCACAGCGAAAATACATCATGGCTCAGGCGGCGGAACGTTCACTGAAAAATATTGAGGTGATTACCGCCAACGTGGTGGAGCTGACCATGGACCGGCGCTTCGACCGAGTCGTGTCGGTGGAGATGTTTGAGCACATGCGTAACTATCGCCATCTGCTGCGCAATATCCACGGCTGGCTCAAGCCAGGAGGCAAACTGTTTGTCCACATATTCTGCCACCGGGAAATCATGTACCCCTTCAACGTCGAGCGGGAAGACGATTGGATGGGCAAGTACTTCTTCACCGGCGGCCTGATGCCGGCGGCGGACACCCTGCTGCATTTTCAGGAACATCTGAGCATTGAGCAGCAGTGGCGTATGTCCGGCGAGCACTACGAAAAAACCGCCAACCACTGGCTGCAGAACATGGACCAACATAAAGACCAGATTGCACAGGTATTTGAGCCGGTATATGGCGAAGCCAACACCGGGCTGTGGATCCAGCGCTGGCGGATCTTTTTTATGGCCTGCGCTGAACTGTTCGGGTTTAATGGTGGCCAGGAGTGGCTGGTTAGCCACTATCGATTCTGCCGTAAATAACAACCCTGCCAAACGATGCTGGGGCGGGCGACCCAGTCGCCAGCGGCTTAACCCCAGCAAGAGGCAAAGCGATTGAGCCGCAACACCGCCAGCCGAGATTTGACCCGAGGCTCTATCCGAGGCCACCTGGTACGTCTCACCTGGCCAATGACCTTCGGCATCCTGGCACTGATTTCAACCTCGGTGGTGGACACCTATTTTGTTGCCTCACTGGGCACCGATGCGCTGTCGGCTTTGTCATTTTCTTTCCCAGTATTTATGACCATCACCGGACTGTCGGTGGGATTGGGCGCCGGCGCCACCTCGGTGGTATCGCGCAGCATTGGTAAAGGTGACCAACAGCAAATCTCCCGTCGCTGCACCGACGCCCTGCTGCTGAGTTTTACCCTGGTGACGGCGCTGGTGGTTCTGGGTGCGCTGTATGTCAGGCCCCTGTTTGCCGCTCTCGGCGCCAGCGGCCAGGTGCTTGAGCTGGTGGTGGAATACGTTCGTGTGCTGTTTTTCGGACTACCGTTTTTGGTCATTCCTATCGTCGGCAACTCGATGATCAGGGCCGCCGGCGACGCCAGGGTGCCAGGCATCATCATGACCAGCACGGCCCTGCTGAACGTCGCCCTGGATCCAATTCTTATTTTTGGTCTACTGGGTGCACCACGCCTGGAGATGGAGGGCGCGGCACTGGCAACGGTGATCAGCAACGCTGTGGGGATGCTGATGGCCCTTTGGGTCTTACACCACAGAGAAAAAATGATCGCCTGGAATATACCTAAATTTCATGAAGTTATAGAATCTTTCAAGAAAATACTCCACGTTGGAATCCCGGCATCTGCAGCCAATATGATCAACCCCATCGGGATCGGTGCCCTCACCGCCATGTTGGCCAGCTACGGCAAGGAAACCGTTGCGGCCTTTGGCGTTGCCACACGAATTGAATCCATTGCTGCGGTGGGGCTGTTTGCTTTGTCTGCGTCCATCGGGCCGGTGATCGGGCAGAACTGGGGCGCCGGACGTCGGCGCAGGGTGCGCCTAACCCTGACCCGCAGCTTTCAGGCCTGCGTTATTTACGGGCTGATTTGCGCCGCACTGCTGGCCCTGACCGCCACCACCTTGCCGGCGCTGTTCACCGATAACCCTCAGATCATCAAACTGGCCCGCAACTACCTGTGGATAGTGCCGGTGACCTTACTGGGCTATGGCATTAACATCGCCGCCGCCGCCGCTCTGAACGCTGCCGGCTGGCCCATGGTGTCGGCCCTGCTGACCTTTGCTCGGATGTTTGCTATCAGCATTCCCGGGGCGCTGCTGCTGGGCCCCTGGTTGGGCGCCAACGGCATCTTCGCAGCCCTGGCGCTGGCCAACATGATGGCTGCGGTGTTCAGCGCCATGGCGGCCTATTGGGTCATCGATCGTCATGCACCCAGCCAACCCGAAGCCCCTACCCAAGGCCAGCCAGCAGTGCTGCCGGAGGTGCCCGGCGCAGCCGGCGGAGGAGCGACCCCTTGATCCAGACCCGCGCCCTCATGGCCACCGTCAAACAGGTGCTGAGGGAACAAAAAATCACTTACGCCCAGGTGGCAACGGCCCTGGGCTTGAGCGAAGCCAGCGTCAAACGCATGTTCGCCAGCTGCAACATCACCCTGAGCAGGCTGGAACAAATCTGCGACCTGGTTCAGCTTTCCCTGGCAGAGCTGACTGAACGCCAGCAGGAAAAACCTCAACCCCTGACCCGCTTGACTCCGGAACAGGAGGAAGAGCTGCTGGCTGACCCCAAGCTGCTGCTGGCGGCTTTCATGACCCTCAACGACTGGCAGGCGGCGGACATCGTTGCCTACTTTGAGATCAGTGAGCACGAGTTGATCCAGCGCCTGGCCCGGCTGGATCATCTACGCATGATCGAACTGCTGCCGGGCAACCGGGTCCGCAAACTAACGGCAAGGAACTTCACCTGGCGCGAAAACGGCCCGGTCCAGGCCTACTTCGAGCGCAGCGTAAAACAGCAGTTCTTAAGCAGCCGGTTCAGCCGGGAAAGTGATCACCTGCGTTTTATGGGCGGCCGGCTGTCGCCTCAGTCGCTGGCTCGCATGCACCAGTCCATCGACCGGATGACCGTTGAATTTGATCAACTGGTTCAGGCAGATAGCAGCCTGGCCCACGACCAGAAAGTCGGCGTGGGCGCGGTATTTGCCATCCGACCCTGGGAGCTGCCGGCCTTCAGCAAGTTGCGTCGACGCGACGTTTAATGGCAAAAAAAACCTCACTGATGGGGCATTTTTTGGTTGCATCCCATGAGCCGCTTGCTACAGTCAATCTATGAGTCTTATCTGCTCAATTGCACCGGCCCGAGTGGCAGATGCAGCCACTATCGCGCTGCTGTCGCGCAACCTGGTGGAGTACGGATTACCCTGGCGCTGGACGCCGGAGCGCATCAGCCGTGCCCTGACCGACCCGGATTACGTTGTGCTGTCCGCCAGACAGGGCCCTGGCCTTGCTGGCTTTGGCGTCATGCAATACCTTTCCAGCAAAGCCCATCTTTGCCTGCTGGGGGTGGTGCCGGATGCCAGACGGCGGGGCGTGGCCACGGAAATCCTTAACTGGCTGGAGAAAAGCGCCGTGGTGGCTGGCATATTTAGCGTTGCCCTGGAAGTGCGCAAGGCCGATCCTGGTGCCTTGAATTTCTACTGGCAACACGGATTTGTCGAAGAAAAAACCCTACGCAACTATTACTGCCGCGGCCAGCATGCGGTCCGGATGAGCCATAACCTGAGCGTGCAGGTCAGCTGATCGACCGGGACTGAGCAACCGCTGCCTGAAAAGCATCACCGGAGGTCAGCCCCAGCTGTTGCAGCAAAGCCAGAAAGTCGATGTAGTTTCGCCCCTCAACCAAAAGCCCATCGTTTAACCGAATCCAACAGGCACACTCAAGCCCCGCCCGGTGACCGGAGGCGGTGTGGGTCAGGTTTAAATGAACTCTAGCCATTGCCTGCTGACCCCACTCCATCGCCTCATTGATCTCCAGGTCAAAATCGCTGAACGATGCCAACATTCCAAGATGGTATTGCTTGATCGCCTGATGACCACGGTAAGGGCCGCCTGGCAGGCCGCTGATGACCCCATCGCTGGCCACCATTTCTTCAATGACACAAGACTGACCTTCGTTCCATAGCTTCTGAAACCATCGTTCAATCCACTGGTTTGGGGTCATCACTACTGGCCTTTTCATTCACGGTTACAGGGCGGAAGTTTATCAGTCCCCGCTGGTGGTGATAATCTGTAAATCGTGATTTAAGCCAGATACCTACAGCCGTGAACTCCTTCGTAGACGACATCGAACACCACTTCCCAACCCTGGTCATGCAGCGCCAGCATCAGGACTGTGATCAGCTCAACCAAGCGCTGTTTGAACTGATAGGTGAACTGGCGCAGAAATTTGCGAACTCACCGGAAAACGCGGTGCTCGGGGGGCAGATCTCAACCCAGGGGGGATACCAGACATCCACCCGTATGAATCTGTTTACCGTTGACCACCCGGCCCTGCGTCAGTTCGTCGATGAACTGCTGATGCCAGCCTGCAGGCACTATGTGGAAACGGTTTTTAAGGGCGAAAGCGAGCAGCTGGCGCCCTGGCCCGTGGGCTGGGCTAATCTGCTGGCCCGGGGCGACTGGCAGGGGCCCCATTGGCACCCAACGGACAAAAACATCGCCAGCGGCGTCTACTACGTCCACCTGCCCGAACAGATGCCCTCGCCGGAGGGCCACATCGAGTTCATCAACCCCATGCCCCAGTCCGTCAATCACGGCTTCCCCTCCACCCGCAGGCTAACGCCCCAGGCCGGCAAGCTGCTGCTGTTTCCACCCTGGTATGCCCACTATGTGCATCCTCTAAGGGGTGAGGGCCAGCGGGCCATCATCGCCTTTGACGTACTGGCCCAAAAGCCTGGATTGGATCTGGTGTTTTAGACGGCTACGGATAGAGCTGATGGGCCAATTCAGCCGTCATCCGCTGGGCGCCGGCAGCGATACACCGTCAGCCACCGCCATTTAGGCTGGTCACGCAAGGGCCTGAATGCGCTGGGATTTGACAGGTCATCAGCGGCCTTCATGAATCATGCGGGCTAGCAGGTCAGCCGGCACTCAACGATATCGGCGCTGCAGGTCCGCCAGGCCTTTGGCCCCAGGATGCAGAGTATCGAAAGGCAGGGAGTGCAAAGGCCCCTTGATGGTGTGATTGATCTCGTGCAGATCCGGTGCACCGGGTTGTATGTACATCAAGCCCGTGGCCACCTCACCCCGGACAGCGGCCTTTTGCAGATAGCCGATGGTGCGGGCCCGGTCGGTGGGATCAAACCCCTCATCAACCTTCCGCAGGACGATTCGGCTGCCGTCATGCAGCTGCACCGGCATGGCCTCACCATGATCGTAAGCAGTCTTGATGTGCTCCGCCGGCGGCACAAAGTCGGCGTGTATAGCCGGATGGTAATAGCGTCGGGTATAGGCATAACTCTTGGTGGAGTCTTCGTGGTCGTTGAAGGTCACACAGGGCGACAGCACGTCTACCAGGGCAAAGCCTCGGTGGCTAATGGCCGCTTTGAGCAGCGGCACCAGCTGCTCCTTGTCACCGGAAAAGCTGCGGGCTGCAAAGGTGCAGCCCAGGGCAATGGCGGTGACCACCGGGTCGATGGGCGGCTGGACGTTGGTTTCGCCGCGCTTGGCCTTGCTGCCAATGTCCGCTGAGGCCGAAAACTGGCCTTTGGTCAGCCCATAGACCCCATTGTTTTCGATGATGTAGGCCATATTCAGATTGCGCCGCATGGCGTGGGCCAACTGGCCAAACCCGATGGACAAGGAATCGCCATCACCCGATACACCTATGCAGACTAAATCCTGGTTAGCCGCCCCTGCACCGGTGGCCACCGACGGCATGCGGCCGTGGACCGAGTTCACCCCATGGGCCTGACTCATAAAGTAAGCCGGGGTTTTCGATGAACAGCCAATGCCGCTGAATTTACCCACCTGATGGGGTGACAGCTCCAGCTCCCAGGCTGCCTGGATTAAGGCTGCGGTGATGGAATCGTGGCCACAGCCGGCGCATAGGGTGGACATGCCACCTTCATAGTCTCGCCGAGTCAGTCCCAGGGCGTTTTTCGGCAATCGGGAATTGGCCACTTTGGGTTTGCGGATGTAACTCATGCGGCAACCTCCTGACTTAAGGCAGCGGCAATGTCATCCACAATGGCGTGGGCGCTGATGGGCATGCCGTTGTAGTGGCGCACGGAGGTCAGCTGCTGCCTGGATGCCCGGGTTTCCATTAACAGCAGGCGTCTGAGCTGCCCATCACGATTTTGCTCCACCACAAAAATCCGATCGTGAGCGTCGATGAACTGATCCACCGAATCACTGAACGGGAAGGCCTTCACCCGCAGATAATTCAGGTTCATGCCGCGTTCTGACAGGATGTCTCGAGCTTCGCCCACGGCGCCATCACAGCTGCCAACGGAGATAATGGCCACCCGGATATCTGCCTGCTGCTCAATCAGCGGCGCTGGCAGCGAGGCCCGGGCGGTTTCAAATTTCTTGTCCAGCCTATCCAGCACCTTCTGATACTCTTCAGAGTTCTCGGTGTAAGTGCCCTTTTCCGTGTGCCCTGAGCCGCGCATGAAGTAAGCACCGGTGGGATGGACGCCGGGCAGGCTGCGCCAGGCAACCCCATCACCATCCACATCAGCATAGCGATGAAACTCCGTCATGGTTTCAAGCTGCTCGGCGCTCAGCACTTTGCCGCGGTTGGGTTGATAGGACTCATCAAAGACCAATTCCGGCACCATCCAGTCGTTCATGCCGATATCAAGGTCGGTCAAAAACATCACCGGCGTTTGGTACTGCTCGGCCAGGTCAAAGGCTGCCAGGGCCAGCTCAAAGCACTCGTAAGGATCAGCGGGAAACAGCAGGATATGTCGAGTGTCGCCGTGGGACGCGAAGGCACAGCTGAGAATATCGCACTGCTGGGTGCGGGTGGGCATGCCCGTAGATGGCCCGACCCGCTGCACGTCAAACAGCACGATAGGCACCTCGGTATAGTACGCAAAGCCAATGAATTCGCTCATCAGTGAGATACCAGGACCGCTGGTGGGGGTAAACGCCCTGGCACCGGCCCAGGCGGCTCCCACCACCATACCAACGGCGGACAGCTCATCTTCTGCCTGCACAATGCAAAACCGCCGCTGACCGGTTTCCGAATCCACCCGGTAACGTTCACACAGGGACTTAAACGCATCCATCAGCGAGGTGGATGGAGTGATGGGATACCAGGCACCCACCGTGGCTCCGGCGTACAAACAGCCAAGAGCTGCGGCGGTATTGCCGTCCATCATAACGTGACCGTCGGTTTTATCCATGGCCTCAAGGCGCAGGGGCAAGGGGCATGGGAAGTGTTCGCTGGCGTAGGCAAATCCCAGATCTATGGCCGCCTGGTTGGCCTCAATCAGGTGGGTTTTGCTGGCAAAGGTCTCATTTAGCAGCTGGCGGATGATCGCCATATCGATGTTCAGCAGAGCCGCCAGCGCTCCCACGTAGGCCACGTTTTTCATCAAAATGCGGGATCGAGCCTGGTCAAAATGATCGTTGCACATGCCGGCCAGGGGTATCCCCAGCACCGTTACATCGTCCCTCACCAGCCGGCTGGAGCGGGGCCAGGTGGCGTCGTAGATAAAAAATCCGCCGCCGGCAACCTCCGCCAGATCGGCGTCGTAGGTCTCAGCATTCATCGCCACCATCAGGTCCACCTGACCTGAGCGACAGCGGTAACCGGCAGCACTGACGCGGATCTCATACCAGGTGGGTAGTCCCTGAATATTGGAGGGGAAAAAGTTTTTACCGGTGACTGGTATGCCCATGCGAAACAGAGCCTTCATCAGCAGGCCGTTGGCTGATGCCGAGCCAGTGCCATTGACGTTGGCAATTTTGATCACAAAGTCGTTGACTCGGCTGGCGTCGGTGGAGGGAATGGTCATGCTGCGCTCCTGCACAGGGAAACTCAAAAGGGATTCAGTCTGGGGCTGCAGCTAGGCTGCATGGGGGAGTTGTCAGACAAGGTCTCGGGCATAGGGAATCTGCACCAGGGATTTCTGCATGTCCCAGGCCGCGGTAGGGCAACGTTCGGCGCACAGACCGCAGTGCACACACTGGTCTTCATCCTTCACCATCACCCGGGCGGTCTGGGGTAACTCAGCTGAAACGTACAGGGACTGTGCCAGGTTTTCCGCCGGCACCGTCAGCTTTGCCCGCAGCGCCGGCTCATTAGCGTTTTCGGTAATGGTGAGACAGCTGGTGGGGCAGACGTCTATACAGGCATCACATTCAATACATTTAGGCGCATCAAACACCGTCTGCAGATCGCAGTTCAGGCAACGCTCAACCTCAACCTGGAACTCCTCCAGGGAAAAGCCCAGCTCCACCTCGATGTTGAGCTTTTTGAACCGCTGCTTCAGGTTAACGTGGGGCACCAGCTGTCGCTCAGATCCATTGAAATCGTTGGAGAAGCTCCACTCGTGTAGGCCCATCTTGGCACTGGCAAGGTTTAACCCTGGCGCCGGACGATCAGTCACGTCGCCGCCCAGACAATGTCGATAGATGGAAATGGCGGCCTCGTGGCCATGGGCCACGGCCCAAATGATATTTTCCGGACCGAAGGCCGCATCACCACCGAAAAACACCCCGGGGCGGCTGCTCATGAAGGTCTGGCGATCCACCACCGGCATGTCCCATTGGCCAAATTCTATGCCGATGTCCCGTTCGATCCAGGGGAAGGTATTTTCCTGGCCGATGGCCAGCACCACATCGTCACAGGGGATCACTACCCGTGCGACCACGCGGCTGTCGATAATCTGGTCGCCTTCCACCGTGTACTGCATTTGATCAAACTGCATGCCGGTTAACACACCGTTTTCCACCACAAAGGCCACCGGCGAATGATTGACCACGATCTCCACGTTTTCTTCTTCCGCGTCGTCCAGCTCCCAGGCTGACGCCTTAAAAAACTCCCGAGGCTTGCGGGCCATCACCTTAACTTCGGTGGCCCCCAGGCGCAGACAGGTGCGACAACAATCCATGGCGGTATTGCCGACGCCAATAATCAACACCCTGGAGCCAATCTTATCGGTATGGCCAAAGGCCACCGACTCCAGCCAATCAATTCCGATGTGGACCCGGCTGGAGTCATAACGTCCTGGCAGCTGCAGCTCTTTGCCCCGGGGGGCGCCGGTGCCGACAAACACGGCGTCAAAGCCCTGCTCCAGCAGCGCCGCCATGGAGGTGATTTCCGTGCCTAGCTGAAGGCTGGCACCCATCTCAATAATGGCGGCAATTTCCTCATCCAGGACCTTTTCCGGCAGCCGAAAGGACGGAATATTGGTTCGCATCAGCCCTCCGGGCCGATCAAAACGCTCGAAGATTGTGACCTCAAAACCCAACGGCAGCAGATCGTTGGCCACCGTCAGCGAGGCACAGCCGGCGCCGATGCAGGCGATCTTCTTACCGTTGCTGGAAGGCGGCGCCTTAGGCAATCGGTGGCTGACGTCCTCGCGGTAGTCAGCGGCCACTCGCTTCAGGCGACAAATCGCCACCGGCTTGTCGTCAACCCTGGAGCGGCGGCAGGCCGGTTCACAGGGGCGATCGCAAACCCTTCCAAGAATGCCGGGAAACACATTGGACTCGCGATTGACCATATAAGCGTCGGCAAAACGGCCCTGGGCAATCATACGAATGTAAAGAGGAACGTCGGTGTGAGCGGGACAGGCCCACTGGCAGTCAACAACGCGGTGAAAATAATCCGGGTGCTGGGTATCGGTTGGTTTCAAGGTAGCCCTCGAAGATCTGATACCGATCCTGGCGATAAATTCGCCACAAGTCAAACTGAGTTTTTATCCCTGCCCAATCAGCGCAATGACGCTGACCATCACCCTACTGCTTGGCAGCGCTACTCGTGGACCCTGCGGCCTACTAAGCTTCAGATTCCAGGGCACCAAGATCACCCGCCAGCAGCGCAACCAGGCCGCCGTCATCCAGCACCGGCACACCCAGCTCCTGGGCTTTGGTGAGCTTGGAGCCGGCCTTATCGCCGGCGATAACGCCGCTGGTTTTCTTCGATACGCTGCCGCTGACCTTGGCCCCCAGCGCCAGCAGCGCCTCTTTAGCCTCGCTGCGAGGCATGCTGGTGAGGGTGCCGGTAAGAACAAAGGTCTTTCCGCTTAAGGGTCCTTCGGCGGGCGCGGTGCGCGGCTCGTGCTCTGGCCAACTCAGCCCAGCGTCGCGCAGGGCCTGAATCTGCTGGCGCTTGGCATCAAGGGCAAAATACGCCGCCACATGGGCAGCAACGATGGGGCCCACGTCAGGCACCGCCTCTAAAGCCTCAAGATCCGCCGCCATCAGCCGCTCCATGGCGCCGAAGTGCTGGCTTAACGCCGCCGCCGTGGAGTGCCCCACATCCGGAATGCCTAAGCCAAACAGCAGTCGGGCCAAGGTGGTGTTTTTGCTGCTTTCAATGGCCGCCACCAGATTGGCGGCGGACTTGTCGGCCAGGCGTGCAAGTCCGGCAAACTGCTCAGCGCTAACCCGAAACAGATCAGCAGGGGTATTGACCAGACCGGTGGTGACCAGCTGGTCGATCACCTGGCTGCCAAGACCTTCAATGTCCAGCGCCTGGCGCGAGACAAAGTGGATCAGCGCCCCCTTGATCTGGGCCGGGCAAATCTCGCCACCGGTGCAGCGGCTAACCGCCTCCCCTGCTCGCCTGACCACCGGCGACTGACACTCCGGGCACTGGCTGGGCATGACAAACTCGGTTGCGCCGGCCGGCCGACGATCAAACACCACCGACACCACCTGGGGGATTACATCGCCGGCGCGCCTGACCACCACCGTGTCGCCGGCGCGCACGTCCTTGCGCTGCACCTCATCTTCGTTGTGCAGGGTGACATTGGTGACGGTGACCCCGCCCACAAAAACCGGCTGAAGGCGCGCCACCGGGGTAATGGCTCCGGTACGGCCCACCTGAACCTCAATCGCCTCCACTCGGGTCAGTTCTTCCTGGGCCGGAAACTTGTGGGCCAGGGCCCAGCGCGGCGCGCGGGAGACAAAACCCAGATCCCGCTGCAAGCGATATTCGTTCACCTTGTACACCACCCCATCAATTTCATAGGGCAGATCGTCGCGACGATTGCCAATATCGGCGTAGTAATCAAGACAGCCCTTCGGCCCCTCTACCACCCGACTTTCAGGGCTTACAGGCAGGCCCCACTGGCGCAGTAGCTGGAGAAACTCACCGTGGGTTGATGGCAGGTCAGCCTCGTCAATCTGGCCGCTGGCATAGGCAAAGAACGACAGCGGACGCTTCGCCGTCAGCCGAGGGTCCAGCTGCCGCAGACTGCCCGCTGCAGCGTTGCGAGGATTGACAAAGGCCTTGCCGCCGGCTGCCGTGGTGAGCTGGTTGTAGCGGGCAAAATCCGCTTTGCTGATGTAAACCTCACCCCGCACTTCCAGCAGCGCCGGGGCACCGGCCGCCAATCGCAGTGGGATGGATCTGATGGTGCGGGCGTTCAAGGTGACGTTCTCACCCTGCCTGCCGTCACCGCGGGTGGCCGCACGCTGCAGCAGACCATCTCGATACAGCAAGCTAAGGGCCAGGCCATCAAGCTTGGGTTCGGCTACGAAGCTAACCGGCTCATCCCGGTCCAGACGGCTGCGCAGGCGCTGGTCAAATTCGCTGACCTCCTGGGCCGTAAAGGCATTGCCCAAAGACAGCATCGGCACCTCGTGCAGCACCGCTTCAAATTCGGGCAGGGGCTTATCGCCAACTCGCTGGGTGGGAGAGTCCGGCGTTACCAGTTCCGGATAATCCGCCTCCAGCGCTTCGAGCTGGCGCAGCAGTCGATCGTATTCAACGTCGGGCACGCTGGGCTGATCCAGCACGTAGTACTGATGGCTGTAGAGCTCCAGCTGCTGACGCAATGCGGCTATCTCTTGCTTGGCATCGGCCATGGTCAGTGGATTGGGGGGTAGTCGCTGCCGCGATCGTATTCCCGCAGCTCGTCGCGAATATGGGCGACGGTCTGACGGGTCAGGCTGCTGCCCGATTCATCCAGCAGGCTGCATTCCAACAGGTCTGCCAGGCGCTGGCCCGCGGCGTACATCACGTCCCAGGAATCCAGCGCACTGAGGGAGTTAGGCAGGGTCAGAAACAGGCATAGGCCGGGGGTGAAAGTGGTGGCCATGGCCTGCATATCAAAGGTGCCCGGGTTGGTAATGTTGGCCATACTGAACACCGCCACCGGCTGTTCACCACGATCGACCATGCGATGGTATATACCCCGGTCTCCGAAGGTCAGGCCTACCTTGTCTGCGGCGTCGGCAATGTCGGTTCCCAGCAGTCTAGCGGTGCCGGCGCCACGCAGCAGCAGGGTGATGATCTTTTCCGGATTGTCGGGCAGCTCTACCGATTCACCTTTAATCGCTGCGCCTGCGTTGGCTGAGGTCTGGGCTTGTGGGTCCTTGGCCGCCAGGCCGCCGACATCGGTGCCAGCAGGTTCGCCAGACAGTCCATCTGGAACCCCATCGGACAAACCATCGCGTGAGCGGTCCTCCGCAATCAGCTGACCCAGTTTGGCCAACTCCCGCTCTAACGACTGATCAAGGGGCGCAGCCGATCCTTCACCGCTATCAGATTCGGGCAGCTCATCGTGGTCGTGGTCCAGATCACCTTCCAGCGTGTCCCGCAGTTTGGCCTGAGCCTCTTTTCGGCTGCCGTAGAAGTAGATGCCGGCCACAATGGCGGCGCCCAACAGTAGCAGGATCCAACGTAGTCCATCCATCAGCCATCGACCATTCGGGTCGCCTCCGCTATGTCTACCGATACCAGCCGGGACACACCGGCCTCAGCCATGGTAACGCCCAGCAGCTGATGGGCAGCCTCCATGGTCACCTTGTTGTGGGTGACGAACAAGAACTGAACCGTTTCTGACATGTGTTTAACCATCTCGGAAAAACGCCCAACGTTGGCATCGTCCAGGGGTGCGTCCACCTCGTCCAGCATACAAAATGGCGCCGGATTAAGTCGAAAAATGGCGAACACCAGGGCCACGGCCGTGAGCGCTTTCTCGCCGCCGGAAAGCAGGTGAATGTTACTGACCCGTTTGCCAGGGGGCCGGGCCATGATGGCAACTCCCGAGGTCAGCAGGTCGTCGCCGGCAAGCTCCAGGTAACCGTGACCGCCGCCAAACAGCTGGGGAAATAGATCCTTAAAGCCATCGTTAACCTGGTCGTAGGTTTCCTTGAAGCGGGTACGGGTCTTCTTGTCGATGGTGTGAATAGCACCTTCCAGGGTTTCCAGCGCCCGATTCAAATCGTCATTCTGGTCATCCAGATAGCGCTTTCGCTCCGACTGCTCCTCAAATTCTTCAATCGCCGCCAGGTTCACCGGTTCCAGCCGGGTAATGCTGCTGGCCAGGCGTTCCAGCTGGCTGGCCATGGCCAGCGGGTCGGCATCCTTCGGCAAAGACTCCAGCAGCGCCTCCAGCTCAAACCCGCTGCTGGCAAGCTGCTCGCTAAGACCTTCCAGGCGCACCCGTTGTCCTTCCTGCTCCAACTTAAGCTGCTGCAGTCGCTCCCTGGCCTCGGCCTCGGCCAGGGTAGTTTCTCGCCGTGACTGGTCCAACAGCAAAATGCTGGAGGCGTGCTCATCAGCCTGTTTCCGGCTTTCCACCAGTCGGGCCTCGATTTCCCGGCGATTTTCCAGCTCCGTTTGGAGGGATTTTTCATCGTCAACGATGGGCTCGCCGGAGGTTTCAAGCTGGGCCATCAGCTCGCTGCGGCGCTGCACTAAGACCTGGATCTGCTGTTCACTGCGAGACAGCGATTGGCGAGTGGAATTTAGCGCAGCCCGCTTGGACTCCAGCTGCAACGCCAACTCGTGGGCTGCCATACGGGCCTTGTTGGCGTTTTGCCGCGCTTGTTCAAAGGCGCTTTGGGCGCTGGCCCGCCGCTCTGCCAGCTCGGTGCGACGGCCCTCCAGCTGGGCCATGGTTTCCACACTGCCCTCCAGCCGCTGACGGGCCTGGGCCACGGCGGATTGGTCAGCGGCAATTCGCAGGGACAGCTCAGCGCTCTCACTGGCAATCCGCTCGCTGCGTTCTTCCAGGTGTTTCAGGCGCGCAGTGATGCCGTCGGCTCGACCAGAGGTTTCTGCCACCTGACGGTTTTTCGCCGACAGCGCCCGAGCCGTTTCATCGCGACTGAACTGCAGATCGTTAAGGGCGGCGGTAAGCGCAGCCTTGCGTTCGGTCAGTTCACTGATTTGACCGTCAAGGGTTTGCAGTCGATCAGCCAACTCGGCGATTTCCCGCTCCCGGGCGATGACCCCACCGTTGGTGTCATCGTCGGCGCTGACCTGTAGCCAATGCCGACCCACCCATTCGCCACCGGGGGTTATCAGCGACTGACCCGGCTGCAGAGAATCTCGCTGGGCCAGGGCCTGGGCAAGATCCCCCACCACACGCACCTGGGAGGCCAGCTCCAGCACCGCAGCCGGACCGGTGATGTGGGCCGCCAGGGTGCCCGCCGCCGCGCTGCCGCCGTTGGTTTGCTGGATCAAGGTGACTGAGCCGCTGCTGACTTCCCGCAGGGCGCCGCCCAGAGCACCCAAGTCCTGCACCAGCGAGGCTTCTAAAAATCGTCCAAGAACGGTTTCTGCAGCGGTTTCCCATTCCGGCTCAACCCTAATTTCACCGGCCAGGCGCGGCGCGTCAGCCAGCCCGTTGGCCGCCAACCATTGAGATGCCGCTCCGGAATCCAGCGCCCCCTGCTGCAGCGCCTGTAGCGAGCTGTGTCGCCCTCGGGCCTGCTGGCTCTCATTGCGACTGGCGGCCAGCTGCTCGTCAATTTGACTGAGCTCCTCGCCCCGGCGTGCCATGTCTGTGCGCAGGGTTTCCACGCTCTGCTCAAGAGTCTTGGCCTCAGCGCTGAACTGATCTCGCTGCTCAGCCAGGGTCGTTAACTCCTGGCGCAGATCGTGGGTGGCAACGGCCTGCTGTTCTTCAGCCAGTTTTTCCAGCCGCCGTCCGGCATCCACCAGCTGCTGATCCAGGTGCCCGATCTTGGTCCGTTCCACGTCTGCCTGGCGATTACTGTCTGAGCTGTTTTGACTGTGCTCATCCCACTGACCCTGCCATTGGGAAAGGGCCTGCTCCGCTTTTTGAGCTTCGTCCAGGGCCTGATTTTCCTCTTTACGAGCCTCCTCCAGCGACGGCTCAAGCTGGCCAATCTCCTGCTCCATCTGCTCGCTGTGAACCCGATCAAGGTCCAGGTGTTCACGCAGCGACTGCAGGTTGTCGGCCAGATCCTGCTGTTCTTTGGTCTGCTGTGCGTTTAATTCCTTGCGGTGGGCAATGGATTGTTCAAGCCGGGCGATACTGGCGCCGGTCTCGTAAAGCTCGCCCTGCACCGCGTTAACGGTCTCAAAGGCCTTGCCCTGGTCTTGCCGGGCCGCCTCAAGATCGGCTTCCACGGCTCGCAGCTTGGCCACCTGGGCCTCCAGCTCGGTTTGCCCCACGGACAACGCCAAGCCGGCCTTTTGCCGTGCGTTATTGGCTGCCTGGCAGTTCAGCGCCAGCAGCTGGGCTTCACCTTCCCGGGCCTGGGATTTGAGCTGTTTGTATTTTTCCGCCTGCTTGGCCTGGCGATCCAAACGCTTGAGCTGGGTATCCACCTCACCGCGCAGGTCGTCAAGCCGCTCCAGGTTCTCCCGGGTGTGCCGGATCCGGTTTTCGGTTTCCCGGCGGCGTTCTTTGTATTTGGAAATGCCCGCCGCTTCTTCCAGGTAAACGCGCAGCTCTTCCGGCCTCGCCTCCACCAGCTTGGAAATCATGCCTTGTTCAATAATGGAGTAACTGCGTGGTCCCAGGCCGGTGCCCAGGAACAGATCGGTGATGTCCCGACGACGGCAGCGGGTGCCGTTGAGAAAATACAGAGACTGACCGTCTCTGGATACCGTGCGGCGAATGGAGATCTCGCCAAAAGCCGAGTATTCTCCCGCCAGTTTGCCTTCGCTGTTGTCAAACACCAGCTCAACCATCGCCTGCCCCACGGGCTTGCGGGAGTTGGAGCCGTTAAAGATGACATCGCTCATGGAGTCACCCCGCAGCAGTCTGGGAGAGCTTTCCCCCATGACCCAGCGCACGGCGTCGATAATGTTGGACTTGCCACAGCCATTAGGACCCACAACGCCAATCAGGTGGCTGGGTAAATGGAAGGTCGTAGGATCAACAAATGACTTGAATCCCGACAGTTTGATTGTCTTTAGGCGCATCAGAGAAGAGAATTCACCCGTGCCCCGCATCTGGTCGGGGCTTCTTATCGTTATTTAAAAGGAAACAACATGAGTACCCAACCCTCCACGGAGCTGGAAACCTTTCCCAACCCCCAGAGTGACTTGGACTACACCATCCGCATCAAAATTCCGGAATTTACCTGTCTCTGCCCAAAAACTGGACAGCCGGACTTTGCCACACTGCACCTGACCTACGTTCCCGACGCCGCTTGCCTAGAACTCAAAGCGATGAAGCTCTACATGTGGAGCTTTCGCGAGCGGGGCGCATTTCACGAGGCGGTGACCAATGAAATACTGGGGCATATGGCCAGCGCCTGCCAGCCACGCTACATGAAGCTGGAGGCCGAATTCTACGTACGGGGAGGCATTTATACCACCGTCACGGCAGAGCATCGTAAACCGGGTTGGCAAAGTGCGCCGGCGGTGGCCCTGCCCTAACCTCCAGCCCATGGCCGCCGCTAGGAGTCTGCGCGGTAGAAACTTCCGGGCTGCAAATCCACGCTCATCCATAGTTTGGGGCTATCGCCCTCGTCAAATAGCCCGGCTATTTTCCTCCGGCGATAGCCCCAACCTA
>CAYGPO010000054.1:0-25455 GCA_964351665.1 uncultured Gammaproteobacteria bacterium
CTAGAGTGATGTTGAAGAGCCATCCCTGGCTTTTTTTCATGAGCTTGCAGGCTTCGCCGAGGTCTTTTTCTTTCTGACCGGGGTCTTCTTAGCGCTGGCGGTCTTTTTAGCGCTGGTTTTTTTGCCCTGGGTTTTGTTCCTGGCCGGCGCCTTGCCAGGCGCTGACGGACGGCCTTCCACCTGATCCCGGGGGAAGTCGTCAACGTTGATGACGTCCAGGGTCAGGCGCTGGGCCTCAGCCACCAGGGCTGCCTGTTCCTCGCTGATCAGCTGTTGCTTCACACCCTCGTCGATCAGGCGTTGATAGTTGTCCACCGTCACCACCTCACCCAGGCCTTTCTTCAAGGCCTTTTCTGCCCCTGCGGCCTCCATCACCGCGGCAAATGCCAGGTGCAGCTTGCCGGCGGCATCCTGGCCGCCACTGCGATGTATGCCGTCGGTCAGGCGATCCCTGGCCGGATTGTCGCTGATCAGTATCCGTGCGGCGTGTTTGCCGTCGGAATCTGAGGGTTCCCGGTAGGAATTGCCGGTGGGGAAAATCAGCACCTTGATCACCTGGCCCAGCCAGCGGATGGGGAAGTTACGCAGGGTGTTAATCAGCGAATGCTGAATCTGATAAAGGCTGTCCGCCATGGCCCAACGCAGCAGCGGCAGATCTTCTTTGGGCCGGCCAGCGTCTTCAAACTGTTTCAGCATCGCTGATGCCATGTAGAGATGGCTGAGGGCGTCTGCCAGCCGGCCGGAGATCTTTTCGCGAAACTTAAACGCGCCACCCAGCGCCAGCAGCACCACGTCGGCGGTGAAGGCAAAGGCCGCGCTCATGCGGGTGAGCTGGCGGTAGTAGTCCCGGGTCGGGTCATCGGTGGGGGCTGGCACGAAACGGGCGCGGGTAAGTCCCATGACCAGGGCCCGGACGCCGTTGCTGAGGGTAAATCCCACATGGCTGAACAGTGCGTCATCGAAGCTGGCCCGGGTAGCCTGGGAATCCGGCGCCTGGGCTGCGTTCATCTCTTTCAGCAGATAGGGGTGGCAACGGATAGCGCCCTGGCCAAACACAATCATGGTGCGGGTCAGAATGTTGGCGCCTTCAACGGTGATGGCGATGGGCAGTGCCTGGTAGAACGCTCCCAGGTAGTTGTTTGGGCCAAGAATAATGCCTTTGCCGCCGTGAATATCCATGGCGTCATTAACGCAGATCCGATTACCTTCGGTGAGCTGATACTTAAGGATGGCTGACAGCACGCCGGGCTTCTCGCCCATGCCCAGGGCCACCAGAGTGAGCTTGCGGGCGGCGTCCATTCGGTAGGTGATCCCCGCCATTCTCGCCAGCGGCTCTTCCACCCCTTCAAAATAGGCAATGGGCATTTTGAACTGTTTGCGTATTCTGGCGTACTGTCCGCTGACCAGCGCTGAGAATTTACCGCCGGCGGTGCCCAGGGCCGGCAGCGACACTGCCCGGCCCGCTGCCAGGCTGTACATCAGCATGGACCAGCCCTGGCCGATTCGCTCAGCGCCGCCGATGACAAAATCCAGCGGTACAAACACGTCTTTGCCCTGGGTTGGACCGTTCATGAAGGCCGCGCCCACCGGCAGGTGACGGCTGCCGGTTGTAACCCCGGGCAGGTGGGTGGGAATCAGGGCGCAGGTAATGCCCAGATCTTCCTTCTTGCCCAGCAGGTGGTCCGGGTCCAGCGCTTTAAATGCCAGGCCCAGCACCGTCGCCACCGGCGCCAGGGTGATATAGCGCTTGTTCCAGTTAAGGCGAAGCCCCAGCACTTTTTTGCCGTCATATTCGCCTTCACAAATAATTCCGGTGTCGGGCATGGCGCCGGCGTCTGAGCCCGCTGATGGGGCGGTTAACGCGAAGCAGGGAATATCCTCGCCCCGGGCCAGGCGCGGTAAATAGTAGTTCTTTTGCTCCTCGGTGCCGTAGTGGCTCAGTAGCTCTCCCGGACCCAGAGAATTGGGCACCATGACGGTGACCGCGGTGGTCAGATTGCGACTGGCCAGCTTCATCACCACCGCCGAGTTGCCCAGTGCGCTAAATCCCAGGCCGCCGTACTTCTGATCGATGATCATGGAGAAAAACCCTTGGTCTTTCAGAAACTGCCAGACGGCTTCGGGCAGGTTGGCCTGTTCGCGAATCGACCAGTCGTCCAGCATCTGGCACAGCTCGTTGACCGGGCCGTCCATGAAGGCCTGTTCATCGGCGCGCAGGGTAGCGGCGGGGGTAGACAGCAGCTCCTGCCAGTTGGGGTCGCCGGAAAACAGTTCGGCGTCCCACCAGACGGTACCGGCTTCCAGGGCTTCGCGTTCGGTATCGGAGAGGCTGGGCAGAACCTTGCGAAACCAGCCCAGGGCAGGGTCGCTGATCAGCTCGCGGCGCCAGGGGACAACGGCAAAAAACGCCAAAGCGACGGTGCTGAGCAGGGTCACGAAGGTGGCCAGTCCGGAGACCGATTCAGAGATGAAGAACAACAGGGCCAGGGCGCCGGTGATGGCCGCCGCCATGGCGATGTTGAGGCGGCGAAAGCTGATGGCCATCAGCAACACTAGCAGGAGCAGCAATGGAATCAGCGTCATCGGGTCAGCCTAATAGTGTGGTCAGAGGCTATTCTAACCCGCAATGCGGTGATCTGGGGCCGTGCTGCCAGCCCTTGGACATTGCTGCCGCGCCGTTGCCGGGCACCTGGCCTGGTGACAGTCTGCTACAGCTCGCTGATGATATCGGCGGCATGGTTTTCGAACACCAGCGCGGTGATGTCGCTGCGCTGTCGAAATCCGGCGTGTTTGATCACCTCACTGGCGACCTGGGTTGGCGCTTTCAGCCCGGACTCAGTGGCGATGATGGTGGTGGGTGTGCGCACCTGGGCAAACTTTCCTTCGCAGTCATAGGAAAAAGCCGCTTTGAAGCCCCAGCGCTCCCGCTCCCCCGCCCGGGCCTGCTCAATGAACAGCTCATAGGCCCGCTGCAGGCTGAGGTCCGGCAGATTTCGGCTGACGGAAAACGACCAGAGGCTTTCCATACAGCTAAGCTCCGGGCTTAGCTGGTGATCGGTAACGGTCATTTTGGCGCGCTGCTCAGCGCTGAAGTACGGTACGTCCACGATGGTGAGTTTGGAAATATTGGTGTGCGTCAGGGCCAGTTCTACCCCTACCAGGCAACCGGTGTGGAAACCCACCACGTGCACATCATCGTAGCTGCTGATACCCGGCGCTATGGCCTGGGCGAAGCTCTCAATGGACGATACCGAATCTGGCCCATCAGACCCGCCGTAGCCGGGGAAGTCCGGCGCCAGGCTCTCCCGGTCGTCCAGCAGATCCATAAAGGTCTGAAAAAACAGGCCACTGTAAGGAATGGGGTGTAGGCACAAAATCGGCGGCCGGGTTGGCTGTTCTGGCCTGCGCAGCAGCCAGTGGGTTTGGCCATAGGGGCTGCTCAAATAGCGTCGGGAGAAGCCGCGAGTAAAGGTGTTCATCCGCGGGCCTCTAAACTGTCAGCGGGTTTATCGGTGATTTTGACCACCTGATTGATTTCGAAAAAGTGCCCATCCGGGTCAAACAGGGAAACACCGATGAAGTGTTTGATTCTGCCGTCAGCACCTTCGGTGGACCAGTCGTGGGGTTCAGCGTGAACCCGGCTGCCCAGCGCAACGGCTGCCGCGTGGTTGGCCCTGGCATCATCACTGGATACCACAAAGGTTGGCATACCGTAGGTGACTGCTGCAGGCGGCACCGGTGGCGGCTGATCCGGGTTGATCCACTGCAGCAGGCCGATCATGCCGATCTCATCATGCTCGCATTTAAGGATCACCAGGCGGGTTTCATCACCGGCCTTGCCGGCGGCAAGACCCACGCCGGACAGGGTGAAGGGTTTGTCGAACCAGACGCTCATATCCAATACTGATTGGTACCAGGCGAGCGAGGCTTCCATATCTCGAACAAACAGCGTTGTGCGCTTTACAATTGTGCTCATAGGTCAGGGAAGCCGGTTGCGGTCGGTTTCTTATTACCCCTATTGTACCTTCGACTCGCCGGCGCACCCACTGCTGATAGTTGGTGGCAAAAAAAGCAGCTCCGGAACAACGAGCTATAGCTGATTCAACGGCGAGATGGATTGGCCCGGCACCAATTTCCCTGCGCCCTGTGCTACAACAGGGCTCAACCTCAACCCAAGGAGTCTCTGAATGTCTGATAGATTCACTAGCGCCGGCTATGGCAGCAAAAGCATTGGTTTCGGGGAGCGACCCGCGATCCTGACGGTGGACTTTCAGCATTCATTTACCCGTTCCGAATGGCCCGTGGGCGGTTCACCCCACATTACCGCCGCCGTGGAGCACACCGTGCCGCTATTAGCGGCCGCCAGGGCCAGAGGCATTCCGGTAGCCCACTGCAAAGTGGCCTGGCACAGCGAGAAAGACATGGCCTACTGGAAGGTCGGGCCCCTGTCCGATGGCCACTGCTTTTACGGCCAGCCCGCCACTGAGATTGAAGCCTGCCTGCTGGATGAAGGTTACGATTTTGTGTTTACCAAATCCGCCCCATCCATCTTTTTCCTGACCCCGCTGCTGACCTTTCTGACCAAACACCGGATAGACACGACGATCATTACCGGCTGCACCACCAGCGGCTGTGTGCGGGCATCGATTGTTGATAGTTTTTCCTATGGCTATCGAACCATGGTGCCCGAGGAGTGTGTCGGTGATCAGGAGCGTGACGCCCATGAAGCCAATCTTCGGGACGTTGGGCGGCGCTATGCTGATGTGCTGCCGAAAGCGGCGGTGATGGATTACCTGGAGTCCTTTCCACTGACCGCGGGCCAGAGTGCTGCGGGCTGACGCAAGGGTTTGCGGCCGAGGTTAGGCAGCTTGCCCCATCGAGGGGCCAAAACCCGGGGTTAAAAAAAAAGGGCCACTAAGTGGCCCTTTTTACTGCTCAGGCTGTTCCGGTCAGCTGCTCATGCGCTGACGCTGAACGTCCACCCAGGTCTCAAAGCGAGGCTGCTGGGGGGGCGCCAGGCCGGTTTCATTGTGGCACCGCTCTTTCAGTTCTTCGATGGATTCAAAGCCCTTGTCGAACAGCTTGGTGTCGCCACGCTCACTGGCCATCTTGACCCTAAGGGCGTCAGTGGCAGCCTCATCCACGCTGAAGTCTTCGTTCAGTACCACGCCGTAGTTGTTGCGTGCGCCGTCAATGGTGACCAGGCCAGCATCAGCGTCGAAGGCCACCTGCTCTGCCGGCCGTTTGAACGGGTCGCCCCAGCCGCCGCCGCCCCAGGTGTCGAAGTACAGCAGATCGCCGGCGTTTACGTGCAGGCGATCGCACTTGGACTCGCACAGCTCTTCGGTACCGTCAGCCCGGACCAAAATCTTCTGGCTGCGCTGTCCCGGATGGCCGCCGTTCACGCCCCAGGGGTAGGTGAGCCAGCGGTCGTCATGGATGGAAATCTCACCGGGCTCCAGGAAACGATAGCCGATGCGCAGGGCGTTACCACCCCGGTGCAGGCCGGCGCCGCCGGAATCTGGCAGGGTTTCGTAAACGTCGATGCGTAGCGGAAAGTAGCTTTCCAGAAACTCGTTGGGCACGTTGGTAAACGATGGCCACAGGGAGTGACCGTCCGGACCGTCGCCGGAGGGCTTGCCGGGCACGCCGCCGAAGCCAATTTGGTACAGCTGGTACCACTCGCCGTTCTTGTCGTAGCCCGAGTACATAAAGTGCGGGCTGTCGGAGAAGCCAGCGGCACAGAGAAAGTCAGGACTTCCCTGACCCAGCAGGCCGCCCAGTACGTCAAAAATCCGACCCAGGGCGTGGGTACGGCAAGACAGCGCCGCCGGCTCCAGGGGTTTGAGCAAGGTGCCCGGCGGAATATTGACTTCCATCAGATCGTAGAAGCCGTCGTTGAACATGATCTGGGGATCAAACACCATAATCATGTAAACGCCGCAGAACATCTTGAACATCTCTTCGTTGAGATAGAAGTTGATGGAGCTGATGGACTGAGGGTCGGTGCCGTCAAAGTCAAACTTGACCATGTCACCTTCACGCCACATGGCGCACTTGATGCGGTAGGGGCCCATGCCCAGGCCGTCATCACAGATGTAGTCTTCGAAATACTGCTTTTCTTCCGGCACGGTGTTTTTGATCAGCTGGCCCATGGCGCGCTTGTTGCGCTCCAGCAGCTCGTCCATGGCGGAGTAGAAAACGTCGTCGCCAAAGCGCTCGGCAAACTCAACGCAGCGCTTTTCTGCCGTGCGGCAGGCCGCGATGATGGCGTTGAAGTCAGAGCGGTTCCAATGGGGCAGACGGCAGTTGTAGAGCACCAGCTCAAGAATTTCCGACTGCAGCTCACCCTTCTTATAGATTTTGGTGACCGGGATGCGGACTCCTTCTTCGAAGATCTGGCGGGCGTCGGTGGGCAGACTGCCGGGTACCTTGCCGCCCACGTCTGTCATGTGGCCAAACATGGCGGCCCAGGCAATCAGGCGGTGATCTTTAAACACCGGCACCAGCACCAGCCAGTCGTTGATATGACTGACGGCGCCGTTACAGGCGTAAGGATCGTTGGTCAGGAACACGTCCCCTTCCTCGATGGTGCCGTTGAAGGCCTCCTTAAAGCCGTGGATGAAGGAGCCGAACTGGCCCACTACCATCTTGCCATCAACGTTGGCAATCATGGGGAATTCGTCGTGCTGCTCTCGGATGCCCGGCGACATGGCGGTGCGGAACAGCACCGTATCCATTTCATATCGGGCGTTTTTCAACGCGTTTTCAATGATATCCAGGGTAATAGGATCTACGTCTACCCGGGTGAAAGGTGTCTCGTTGGCTTGGATCAGTTTAGCTGGCATGTTCGATAACCTATACGTTCGGGTTGATGAGGATCATGCCGACTTTGTCGACATTGCCGGTATGGCCGGGAAGGATAAGCGTGGTGGAATCCATCTCCATCACAATGGCCGGGCCGGCGATCTGGTTGCCCGCTTTTAGTTTGGAGCGGTCGTAGATGTTGGCTTCCTGGTCCGTGCCATCCACATGAATGGTCTCTTTGCCGATGATGGCTGCCGACGGGTCGGCGTCGCCATCTTCCAGGGTCATGGCGTGGACCTCCGCCGACTTACCCTGGACCACCGCTCGCAGGTTGACCACCTCTTGTTCTGCCTCCAGGGCAAAGGTGAACAGCTGCTCGTGCTGGTCGTCAAAGCGCTTGCCGATGGCGTCAAGGCCAGTAGAACGCAGGTCGTCCAGGTCGATGGCGATAGTCAGCAGCAAACCCTGACCCTGATAGCGGATGTCCACCTCATAGCCGGCCACCTGCTCATCTGAGGGCACACCCTCGTCCACCAGGGTTTGGGCCGCGGTTTTGGCCAGCTCTTCGAAGATGCCTACTACCTCTTCGGTGCTGGTCTGGGAGAAGCGTCGGATAAAAGTCTTGGACGCCTCGTCCCGCACCCGGGTAGTGGCATCACCGTAGGCACACAGCACGCCAGGGCCCGGCGGAATCAATACCGGCCAGGAGTTCATCAGGCGGCCCAGGGCGTTGGCATGCAGCGGACCTGCGCCACCGAAGGCGATCAAGGCGAAATCTCTGGGGTCGTAGCCCTGTTCCACTGAGACCAGCCGCAGCGCTCCGAACATGTGTTCGTTGACGATGTCGTAAACGCCTTCAGCGGCTCGATTGACGGTCAGATCAAGGCCATCGGCGACGTTCTTGAGGGCTTTCTCAGCCAAATCCTTGCGGATCTCCATATCGCCGCCCAGGCGAACCGATTGGGGCATATAGCCCAGCATTACGTTGGCATCGGTGACGGTGGGTTCAGTGCCGCCCTTGTTATAGGCCGCAGGCCCCGGTGCTGCGCCGGCACTTTGCGGGCCTACTCGCAGGGCCTTGGTCAGGTCCGGCACGTGGGCGATGGAGCCGCCGCCGGCGCCCACGGTGCGCACATCTACCGATGAGGCTCGCACGGTGACATCACCCACGGTGGTTTCCCGCCGCAGTCTGGCCACGCCGTCCTGCACCAGCGCCACGTCTGTGGAGGTGCCGCCCATATCCAGGGTCAGCAGGTTTTTGTAGCCAGATTGAGCGGCAATCCAGACCGCGCCGGTCACACCGCCGGCGGGGCCACTCATCAGCAGGTTTACGGGATAGGCCTTGGCCGCAGCAGATGAGGCCAGGCCGCCGTCTGAGCGCAGCACGTGCAGCTGCACGTTTTCCATCTTGTCGCTCAGCTCGCTCTGCAGGCTCTGCATATACTTCTGCACCCGCGGGCGCACGTAAGAGTTGGCTACGGTGGTGATGGCGCGCTCGTATTCCTGCATCTCCGGAACCACTTCAGAGGACAGTGATACCGGGATATCTGGCATGACCTCAGCGGCCAGTTCGGCAATTCGCTTTTCGTTAACGTCGCTGGCGAAGGCGTTGATCAGGCAGACTGTCAGGGCTTCGATACCCTTTGCCTTGAGGCGAGTCAGCTCCGCGCGGACCTGCTCATCATTCACTTCATCGACGATTTCGCCGGAGGAGCTCATCCGCTCGTCGGCTTCGATGGTGAGACTAAGGGGCGCAAGGGGCAGAGATTTGTTGTAAATCACCCAACCACCCAGGCCGCCGGGGACAAAAGATCTGGCGATCTGCAGCACCTGCCGGTATCCCTTGGTGGTCACCAGACCTACCTTGGCACCGGTGCCGGTGAGCACGGTATTGGTGGCTACGGTTGTGCCATGCATCACGTGGGTGATGGCCTTGGGATCTATTCCCGCCGTGGCGCAAACTTTATTAATGCCGTTAAACACGCCGATGGAGGAGTCATCGGGGGTGCTGGGAACTTTTGCGGAGAAAGTATCCCCGCTTTCCTCGTTTACCAAGATCAGGTCGGTGAATGTTCCGCCGACATCGACGCCAAGTCGGTATGCCATATCTTTCCCATTGTTGTTTGCTTCAAGAATGCCGCAACGCGGCTCATGACGTGTGTACCCCATGGGCGTACGAGCGTCAACGTTCAGCCGCTAATTACCTCGCAGTCGGGCTCAAATGTCCAGACATTTGACAAAAAACGCGAATCATAATGAAGTAGGGCCTCTCAGCAGCTGTTTAATGCATGCCATTATGCAGCGGGCTGATGAGCTGACCCCAAATCCCAGCAGGAGATTCACCTTGAATTCATTGCCACGTTTTTCGCTCCTAAGCGGCGCCATCCTGGCGGCCCTGAGCGCTACATCTTTTCAGCCGGTTTTCGCCCAATCCAGCGGATCCCTGGAGGAAATTGTCGTAACGGCTCGGAAACGATCTGAGTCGCTGCAGGACGTCCCCGCAGCGGTTACCGTGTTTACCCAGACACAGCTGCAGCGCTCGGGAGTTGAGCGCGCCGCCGACTTTATCTATCTGACCCCCGGCGTATCCATTGTTGACGCCGCAGAGGTGGCTGATACCCAGGTCAATATTCGGGGTATCAACGGAGCCCGGGACGCAGAGAATAGTTTTGCGTTGATTTTGGACGGCATTTTGATGACCAACCCGGCGGCGCTGAACCGGGAATACACCAATCTGTCCCAGATCGAAATCTTGAAAGGCCCCCAGGGCGCGCTGTATGGCCGCAACGCGTCGGCGGGCGCCATCATCATTTCCACCGAAACCCCCACCGACGAGTTTACCGGTCGGCTGAAAGCATCAGTGGCTCAGGACAGCACTACTCTGGTGGCGGGTTCGGTCAGCGGACCCATCAGCGAAGGCAGCATGTGGTATGGCCTGAACGCGGATTTCCGCAGCACCGATGGCTACTACAACAACGTGTTTCTGGGCCAGGATAACGTGGACGATTTCGAAAACTGGAATCTGGGCGGTCGCCTGATTTGGGAAAGCGAAACCACCCGTTGGGATGCCAAGCTGCGCTACGGTGAGGTGGATGCGGCCTCCATTTCCTTTAACGCTGCCTTCGCTCTGCCTGGCTTCGAAGCCGCCCTGACGCCGGTATTTGGCCAGGCCTTCGCCAGCCGTTTCAACGAGAACGTCAACGATCACGACTTTGTGTTCCAGAACAATATTGATCCCCAGAACGACCAGGAAGCCCTGGAGCTGTCCCTGAAGGTGGACCACTCCTTTGCCAATGCTGATCTCACCGGCTGGTTTCTCTATTCCGATATTGAAAACTCCCTGAGCGCTGACGGCACATCCGGCGCCTTCGGCTTTTTCTTCGACCCGTCAACCGGCTGTCCGGATTCCATCAACGCGCTGCTGGCCCAGGGTGTTTCACTGCCAGCACCCCAACTGCTGGTGCCGGTGGAGAATGGCCCGATCCTTGGCCCCTACACCCCGACCACCTGTGACGGCACTCAGTATCAGGAGCGTAACCAGGAAGACATCAGCTTTGAGGTGCGACTTTCGTCCAATCAAGATTCAGAGCTGCGCTGGCAGGCCGGTGTTTACTATCTGGATATCGACCGGGAAGTGGGTGTGAACACCGGTATCGACCTGGGCAACGGCGTGACCGAAGCGCTGTTTGTTCCCCAGGGCGGCGCCAACCCCACCGAGCAGCTGGTTCATGACAACTTTGAATCGGAGGTTATCGCGATCTTCGGCAACATTGATTACGACCTCAGTGAGACCGTTGAACTGTCTTTCGCTGCCCGCTATGACCGGGAAAGCCGTGACGTGAACAACCTGGTGCCGACGGACGCTCGCAGCCAGTTCATCGATTGCGACGGTCCTCCCTTTGACGGCGGTGACCCCATCAATACCGGTCTGTGCCCGGCGGTAAACCCCAACGGCGTGATTGCGCCTAAGAGCGAAACCTTTGCTGAGTTCCAGCCTAAGGTATCGGTGAGTTGGGATGTCAGCGACAGCACGACGATCTTCTCCAGCCTGGGTCGCGGTTTTAAGAGCGGCGGCTTTAACAACCAGGGGGCTGCGGCAACCGCGGATATCTTCCTCAACGGTGCGTTGGGCATTGGCGTGCCGGGATCGGCCAACGAAGGCTTTGCTCCGCTGGTTATCAATGACCAGTTCGACGAAGAAACCTCCACCGCCTTTGAGGTGGGTTTTAAGTCCCGTCTGCTGGACGGCAGCCTGAGTCTGGAAGCCGCCTACTATCACACCGAGGTCGATGACCTGCAGTTCTTTGAGTTCCTGGTGGGAGCCTTTGGTCTGCTGCGGGTGGTGACCAACGTTGACGAAGTGGAAATGGACGGCGTGGAGTTTTCTGCCAACTGGGCCGCCACCGATAATCTGAGTCTTTATACTTCGGCGGCATTCATCGACAGCGAAATCAAGGCCCACAGCGCACGGCCCGATACCGTGGGTAACGAGTCACCCTACACGCCGGACTACACGTTTAACGTGGGCGGACGTTGGGAAGACGCTGCCTGGGGCGACTGGAACTACTTCGTCAATGTGGACGTAGCTACCGTCGGCGACACCTGGTTCCACGTGGTCCAGGATCAGCAGCGGCCGAGCCTGTTTGGCCCTCCCGGTGACTACACCAAGACCCAGCGTGATGCTTACACCTTGGTTAACCTGCGTGCCGGTTTTGAAAGCAACAACTGGACCATCGTCGGGTTTGTGCGCAATGCCACCGACGAGAATTACCTGGAAGAGGTGATTCCTGCGCCAGAATTTGGCGGTTCGTTTCTGCATCCCGGTACCCAGCGACGCGCTGGTGTTGAGGTGACCTACAGCTTCTAAGCTGACGGTTCGTGATGTACCTAAGCCCCTGCCGGATCGGCGGGGGCTTTTTTACGCCTGAAGCAGCTGGGTGTTGAGATAGGCTGCGCCCTGTGAGGGGTCCAACACTTTCGGAATCACGCCCAGCAAGGGGGCGTCAATGAGCTTTTTCAGGGTTGCCACGTTTTGCTCCAGCAACAGCATGTCTGGATCCACCACGTTGCCAATCCATCCTGCCAGCAGGAAGCCATCGGCCTGAATCTTTTCCGCGCTGAGCAATGCATGATTAAGACAGCCCAGCTTCAGGCCCACCACCAAAATCACCGGCAGCTCCAGGGCCTGGACCAGCTGGGGCAGCATCAGCTGGTCGCTCAGGGGCACCATCCAGCCTCCCACGCCCTCAACAATGACCCGGTCGGCGCTGGCAGCTAAGGCGGCATAGGCCTCCAACAGCGGCGGCAATGTCACTTGGCGCTGCTCCTGGCTGGCCGCCAGGTGGGGTGAGGCGGGTAGGCTGAAGCGCAGCGGGTTAAGCAGGCTAAGATCAACGGCTTGGCTGCAGGCGGCCAGCAGCAGGCTGGCATCGCTGGGCTCATCCAGGCCTGCCGCCACCGGCTTCATGGCAGCAATCTGCAGGCCCTGGGCGCGCAGGGCATGGATCAGCGCAACGCTGGCCCAGGTCTTACCGATTTCAGTATCTGTGCCAGTAATGAAGTAGCCAGCCATCAGCGCCGACTCCCGCGCAGTGCGTCCGCCGGGAAGGTTGCCACCTCGCCATCGTCGCTGCGGGTGGGGCGGCCCGGCGGAGCGCCCCGGGCATAGCCATAGATAATTTCAAAGGTGGCCGGGATTCGCCCGTCTACACGCTGATATTCGTAATTTTTGATCATTTCTCTCAGTCGGGTTTTGCCGGTCAGGCCCCGGGGGCGGTCTTGGCGTCGGTTGCTGGCGCCCCAGGCTTTCAGCTCAGCCATCATGGCGCCCACGTTCGGATAGGTCAGGGTGATGATCTGGCTGTCCATCACCGGATCAGAAAAGCCGGCGCTAAGCAGCCCGTCACCCAGGTCGTGCATGTCGATAAAATCGCTGACGTGGCTGCCCGGATCAACCGCGCCCCAGGCGCTGCGCAGTTCGGTCAGGGTCAGCGGTCCAAAGGTGCTGAAAAGAAATCCACCGCCGGCGCTTAGGCAGCGCCTGACCTCGGCGAACACCCGGCCCGGCTCCGGGCTCCATTGCAGCATCAGATTAGACCAGACCAGATCAGCGCAGCCATCGAGCAACGGCAGCCAGGCGGCGTCAGCGCAGATCCGATGGATGTCGGGCCGTTGCCAGCGTTCCAGCATCGGGCTGGCCAGATCCACAGCAATAACCTGCTCGGTGCCGGCCCGCTGCGCCAGCGCCGCGCTGCCGCGCCCCGGGCCCGCGCCCAGATCCAGCACCCGCGGCGCGGTCAGATCCAGCAGCGTAAGCCGGTTCAACAATTCGTCTTCGACGATTTGCTGCAGCACCGATGCCTCTACATAGCTGTCAGCGGCTTTGCCAAAGGCCTGGCCGACTTTGCTGACGTCAAACATACTCGGCTACCTGTGGCCCGGCGGCGGGCGCTGGAAAGTCCGCCAGAAAATCCGCCAGAAAATCCGCGACCTGCTGGCTAAAGCCGTCCGGGTCGCCGACAAAGGGCGCGTGGCCGCAGCCGGCCATCAGTGTTGCCTGGCCGTTGGGCAGCCTGCTGGCCAGCCAATCAATGGCGGCCGGTGGCACCAGTCGGTCGCGACTGCCCCCTAACACCAAAGTGGCCTGGTGGATGGCATTAAGTTTGGAGCGTAGATCAGTGCGGCGCAGCAGCTCAAGACCCGCGGCCAGAGTTGGCGCGGTTGGCGCCGGATGGGCTGAGGCGATCTGTCGCAGATGCTGAAGGTCGCGTTTCGCTGATCGGGTGCCAAGGACCTCTAGCGCCAGAAAGCGTCGCCAGGTGCCTTGGTGGTCGGCCTTCAGGTCTTGGGAAAAGCCGCGGAACAGTTCCTCTGCCATGCCCTGGGGCCAGTCCGGCCCGGCAACAAATCGTGGGCTGGATGCCACCAGTATCAGCCGGCCGAATTTTTCCGGGTAGCGCTGGGCTAAGGTCATTGCCAGCTGGCCCCCCAGGGACCAGCCCAACAGCGCTGAGGGGCCGGTGGTCAAGGCCAGGGCATCCAGTGCTGTCACCAGCTGGTCTGCCAGCGCGGGCAGGTCCGCCAGCAATGGCTGTGAGTGATTGATGCCGTGGCCGGGCAGGTCAAACATCAGCAGCCGGTACCGGTCAGCTAAACCCGCTGCGGCTTGTTCAAATACCCCGCAGTGCATACCCCAGCCGTGGATCATGAGCAGATGTGGCGCCGCCGTTGGAGGGTCTCCCAGGTTAAGGGTCCGGATCTTAAGCGGCATCAGAAGCTTCATCGTCCAGGGCTTCAGCAATCGCCAGCAGCAGTCGCTCCAGGTCGCCGGTCTGATGGGACGCATTCAGCGATACCCGCAGCCTGGCGCCGCCGGCGGGCACCGTGGGAGGGCGAATGGCTGGCACGTGAAATCCAGCAGCCAGCAGCGCATTGCTGATCTTCAAGGCTCGTTCCGCTGAACCCAGTAACATGGGCTGAATGGCGGACAGCGATTGGCCCAGGGGTAAGCCCAGTTCATTACCCCGACGCCTGAAATAGGCGATCAGGCTGTCAAGGCGTTCCCGCCGCCAGTGTTCCCGCTGCACCCGCTTAAGGTTGTGCAGGGTGGCAGCGGCCAGTGCCGGGGGGCTGGCGGTGGTGTAGATGTGACTGCGGGCGTGGTTGACCAGCGCATCGGTGACCAGCTTAGGCCCGGCTACGAAGGCGCCAAAGGTGCCCAGAGATTTACCGAAGGTGCCCATGATGATCGGCGCGTCGGCGGGATGCAGACCGGCAGCGCTGCAGGCGCCGGCGCCCTGATCGCCCATCACGCCCAGGGCGTGGGCCTCATCGACACACAGCAGGGCCTCTGCGCCGCTGGCTGCGACCGCCAATTGGTCCAGGGGTGCCAGGTCGCCATCCATGGAAAACAGGCTCTCCACCACCAGCAATCGGCAGCGGGCCGGCAGCGCCAGCTGGCGGGTCGCGCCGGCGGCATCGTTGTGCTGGAAGCGCCGCAAACCAGCGCCGGAAAGCCTTGCTGCATCAATCAGCGAGGCGTGATTGAGTTTGTCCTCAACCACCATATCGCCTTTACCCACCAGGGCGCCGATGAGGCCCAAATTCGCCATGTAGCCGGTGGAAAACAGCACCGCTGCCGGCCTGTTTAGCCAGCTCGCCAGGGCCGCCTCCAGTTCCTCATGCAGCGGGTGATAGCCGCCAAGTAGCTGAGCGCTACCGGCTCCGCAGCCCCAGCTGGCGGCAGCTTTGGCCAGCACCGGAGCAATGGCCGGGTCGCCGGCCAGGCCCAGGTAGTCATTGCTGGCAAAATCCAGCGCGGCGCCGTCTCTGGGCCGTCGCTGTCGCCACAGCTGTGCCTCCTGAGTGGCCTGCTGACGGGCCAGCAACTGCCGTTGCCAGACCTCCGGCAGACCGCTGGGCGACTGCTGCTCCAGGCTAGAAAGCGTTGATGGCGGCCGGTTCATCGGGGGGCTCTGGGGTGGTGGGCTCTAGCGGGACTTGGTGGGCTGTGTCAGCTTAGTTCAACCGGTTCGGGCATGCCGGTGGATAAGCCCAGCCGACCCAATAACTCAAGGTCTGCCTGCTGTTCTGGGTTATCCGTGGTCAGCAGCTTGTCGCCGTAGAAAATCGAATTGGCGCCGGCCAGAAAACACAGGGCCTGCAGCTCGTCGGACATCTCGGTCCTGCCGGCGGACAGTCGAACCACCGAGCGCGGCAGCATGACCCGGGCCACGGCTATGGTGCGGACAAATTCCAGTGGGTCCACTTCGTCCTGGCCATGCATCGGCGTGCCGGGTACCTGCACCAGTCGATTAATGGGCACGCTTTCCGGATGTTCCGGCAGATTCGCCAGCACCGCCAGCATACTACCCCGGTCGGCCCGGGACTCGCCCATCCCGACAATCCCGCCGGAGCACACCTTAAGGCCCGCATCGCGAACGTTGGTAAGGGTGTCCAGGCGTTCGGAGAAATCCCGGGTCGTAATGACCTGGTCGTAGTACTCCGGCGAGGTATCGATGTTGTGGTTGTAGTAATCAAGCCCGGCGCGTTTCAGCTCCGCGGCGTGATCGGCCTCAAGCATGCCCACCGTCAGGCAGGTTTCCAGCCCCAGAGCTTTTACCTCGGAAATCATCTGGGCCAGGGGTTGCAGATCCCGGGCCTTGGGGCTGCGCCAGGCGCCGCCCATGCAAAATCGAGTGGCTCCGCGTTCTTTAGCGGCGCTGGCGGCGGCCACTACCTGGGCTACGGGCAGCAGTCGTTCCACTTCCAGTCCGGTTTTGTAGTGGGCGCTTTGGGGACAGTACTTACAGTCCTCCGGGCAGGCGCCGGTCTTAATCGACAGCAGGGTGCTGATTTGAACCGTGTTGGGCGGGAAATGGGTTCTGTGAGCGGTTTGCGCGTCAAACAACAGGTCATTAAAAGGTTGGTTAAACAGTGCCAGAGCCTGTTCGTTGGTCCAGTCGTGTCGCACGGTGGTCATGGTTAGCCTGCTGTCGATGGAAAGTGGGACGCAGTATTAAATCCCCTCTGGCGTCTGTCAACCAAAGTCGCTCATGAAGGTTTACCACTGGCTGGACAGCTGCTGGGGCAGCCTATTTCCGCCCACCTGTATGATCTGCCTGGGACCGGGCAGCAATGCCATGGCTATCTGTGAGAGCTGCCTGCAGGATTTGCCCTGGCACCAACCCGGCTGCCGGATCTGCGCCGATCAGGGAGCCGGGGTCCGATCCTCAATCAGAGCCAACAGCGGCGCTTTGGCCGGAGCTGGCGGCAGCTGGGCCCATCGCCCAGCGCTGATCTGTGGGCGGTGTCTGCGCCGACCACCGGCCTTTGAACGGGTGCTGGCGGCGCTGAACTACGGTGAACCCATTGATCACTTGATTCGGCGCCTGAAATTTGACGGGGCGCTACCTGTTGGCAGATTGCTCAGCCAGCTGTTTCTGTATCGCTGCGCGCCGCCGCCGGTGGACGCGCTGGTGCCGGTGCCGCTGCATCGGGAACGGCTGCGCCAGCGGGGTTTCAATCAGGCTACGGAACTGGCCCGGTTTCTGGCCCGGGATCTGAACCTGCCGGTTGGCAGCCGCTGGCTGCTGCGAACCCGCAACGGTCTGCCCCAGTCAACGCTGCTGGCGGTAGATCGACGGCGGGGGATGGCGGGTATGTTTGAAGCCGTTGGCCCGGTAGCGGGCAAACGAATTGCGCTGATTGATGATGTGCTGACCACCGGCAGCACGGCTAACGCCTGCGCTCGCAGCCTGCTGCGCGGCGGCGCAGCCAGCGTGCAGATTTGGGTGATCAGCCGCGCGTAAGCACGCGGGCGCGGAAAACCTGCTCCAGGGGAATGGGGATTTGTGCAGAGCCGCCGGTCATCAGGGTATCAATGACCAGGCTGTCGCTGCTGACGCTGATCAGCTTGCCGGTATATTGCTTTCCGGATTTCGAATCAATGCGGACATTTTTTCCGGTGTGACCGCCGATGCTGGCCAGTGAAATCTGCTTCCAGCCCATGGCCCGCGCTGGCCGGGGCGCAGAGCCGTCGCCGCTGCTGGCAGCGTCGTCCACCAACTGTTCGGGCACCGTGATTGGATGGAGGACTACCCGTTGCGGCACGCCGGACGCGATGGCTGATTTGACGTTGAGCAACTCCAGGGCCCGGGGCGGTGTCAGACCTTGCAGGTCTGCCATGGCAATGGGCTTGTAGGGTTGGCTGAGAAATGTCCAGACCCCTTCGCCCTCGGCAAATCGGCGGTACTGGTAGCTGAGTTCATCACTGAGTTCAAAGCCGGCGGCGGCGGCCTGTTGATGAACTTCATCCATGTGCTGGTCGAGAAACTGTTCAACGGTGAGTTCTGCCTGGCTTGCGCAGTAGCTGTTTCGTCGACGATTAAATTCGCTGGCCCGAAGGGTCACAGACACACTGTTCAACACTGCTGTTGGTGGAGCCCGACCGCGGCGGGTGCTGTTGAGGTCTTCTGACGCCAGTTTCATCTCTACCAGCATCTCCGATGCATTGGCGTTTTCTACCACCAGTCGAAGGTCAATGACTTCCGGTGGCGCCAGGGTGTAGCGCCCTTCGACGCGACTTTCCATGTCGTCAAAGCCCATGTTGTTAAGGTCAATGGTTTCAAACCGGGTGATGTCGCCACAGCCCAGGGTTTCTGTGGTCAGGCCACTGATGGATGAGCGTTGGCCCTGACCCAGCAAATCCCCGAACTCAACTTTCAAGCCGTCCAGAGTCATCCCCATAGTTTTTGGGAAATCGCTTCTGCCTATTCCCAATAGCCACAGTAAACCTGGGGTTTGCAGTGCTGCTTCGCGCACCACCACCGGCGGCGCGTCAACGCCCGGGTCCGGGATGAAGGAAATATTGCTGGCGCTGAGCTCGCCGTTGAAGCCCGCGTTGCTGTCACCCACGGTCAGGGTTCCCACCGGGGAAATCATTCCGGCTGCCTGGTCCAGGTAATTGGTGAGCTTATAGTCGGCGTAAAACTTGCCGCCGATGCCGGCGATCACGGCCAAAATAGCCGCGTTTCGAGCCCAAATCAGCAGATTGCCCACCAAGCCGCGGCGGCGGCGATACTTTCCTGTTTTTGCCATGGCTTGATCCTGACTCAATGGTGCCCCGCCGCCGAAGAGTCGGCGGGGCTACCGGCTATTGGGCCGCTTGACCTACTTTTCCAGGTAGGCTTTGGAAGTCATTTCCATGCCCCGCTGGGTGAAGGCGGCTGAGAAGGTCTGACGTGAAAACATATCCGACATGGGAATCTCCGGCATGTCCTCGTCCGGGGACATCGCGGACATGGCCTGCTGAATCTGTTCCTGATACATCGCCATGCCGGCTTCGTCATAACCCACCACCATAAACGGCAGATTACCCGTGGCGGCGTCGCCGCTCAGATAGCCCTTCAGCTCGTTTTCTTCATTGATGCCGGCGGACAGACCAATACCCTGTTCGGTCATCGCCAGATGCGGGGTGTCCAGAGGAAATGGAATCAACCCGGCAGGTAATGGGCTGGGGGTGCCGTCGGTGGTCATCTGCAGATCAGCAAGCTGAGGCATCATGGCGCTTGCCATGCCCACCACCAGCTGAGGGTTGGTGATACCCACCATCAGCAGCGCTCGCAGATTCTCCGGAGAACCGTTGCTCAGATCCATCTCTTTCAGGCTCAGCCGGAAGCCCTGGAAGTTACCGACCATGGGCGGCAGGGGCTGGGCCAGCTGGGTGGCCATCTGCATCATGCCGTCGTTGAGCTCAGTGAGTTCTGAGCACTGGTAGGGGTCCGCCGCCACGGCGTTAGCCTGGTCAGACAGAAATTGCTTGGTTTTCAGCACGTCAATGGCTAATCCCACGTGAAACAGGACGTCATCAATGTTGCCCATGCCGCCCATGGGGGCCGCCAGGGCGCTGGTTGCTGTAGCAATATCGTCGCGCAGCTTTAGCACCGCAATAGACTCAACGGTTTTGTCGTTGAAGGCGGTGTAGCCGGTGGCGATTAAGGGCATGATGCCGGCGATTTCGCGAAATTCCGCGGCACACTCTGGTCCCAGCTGGTTGCGACCTTCGCTGAAGATAGCGGTGGCCACCTCCGAGTCGTCGGTCATCAGTGCGTCAACAAAACCCACCGAATCCATCATCATGGTGAACATGGGTAGCAGGCCATATTCTTTGTTCACCTGGTCCAGTCGGCTGGTGATGTTTTTAGACGGCTTGTCGCTGGCAAACAGCTGCTTAAGACCCGCTTCTCGGGCTGCGCTGGGAATCACACCCAGCAACAGCTGGTTATCGCTGATTGAAACGATGACCTTGGCCTTATCGTCGCCGTTTTCATAGTACTGGCGGCCTTCATATTCACCTACGGTGAACTCCTGGCCGGCCTTGGCTTCGATTCGCGTAATGGTGTCGCGCAAACGACTGCCATCGGACAGGTCAGCCCGCACCACTGGCAGAACACCCAGGCCATAAATGGCGGCGTTACCGGCCGGATCAAAACCCAGGTCGGTGAGGCCCTGACGGTTCATCTTGCCGCTGAGTTCTTCCATGATGGCCTTGGCCAACGGGTCTTCGCTGATCTTGTCGTCAGCCAGGGCCTGAGAAATAGCGTTGTCCGCATATTCAAGGCCCGGTGCAGCCATATTCCACATCAGGTCGACGGTCTGTTCGTCCATCTGGTCCCGGTTGCCAACAAAATACGGCGTGTCGGCAGGGACATAGCTCAACAGCGGTGAGACGCCCCCAGAGCCCGACGAGGTGCTGCTGGAACTTGCAGCGGCCGTCGAGCCTTCAGCGCCAGGCGCGTCGTCATCGCCACACCCGCTGAGTAAGACCACGGTCAAAGAAACGCCGATCAGTGACCGGAAAATATTGGTTGTCATGAGTAAATCCCCAGTTATCAGTAGTACGGGTCATATTTCGAGGTTATAGGCGCAGTCCGCGGGAACCTTCGGGTGTGTTAGTGTTATACCTCACTAATACACCTTTGACCTGTGTCAACAGTCATAAAACCAGCGAAGATTAGCAGAATACAACGAGATTTGTTGCTAACGAGGTCCCGTAAAACCCTTTTGTGTGACGGATATCAGCGATCCAGCAGGGATAGAAACGGGTCCAGATGGTTGGCGTAATTTCTCCAGCGCCCTACTGCCCCGGCATACAGCGGCTGCCTGACCTGCCAGGCGCTGGCGGTTGCCACCACGTTTCGACGTTTATGAAAGCCCGCTGGATCTGGGTGGGCGGGTGCTCCCACCAGCCGAGTGATGGCGTTAATTTCACGCTCAAGGTCTGACACCAGGTGCTCATAGCGCACCCGCAGCAGGCGCTGTGGCAGAGCGTTATGCCAATGATTCATCAGCGCCTCGTGGGAGCGGATACGCCGGGCCAGGGTATTGAAGCGGTAGCTGTAATTATGGCCGTCGGAAAAATCCGCGAAATACATCGACAGTCCGCAGTCCCGGGGGTCGCGCTGCATGTCGATGAACCATGCATTGGGGAACAGCAGATGCAGCAGGCCGATGTCCTGGTAGTGATTGAGGGTCTTGTCCACCAACCAACCATCTACCTGGGGTATTTCCTGCAGATAATCGGCGGCCATTCGCGACAGGTCCAGGGGGCTGAGCAAAGGCACCATGTCCGGATATCGAACCCGGCCTCCAAAGGGCTGCGCAATGGCCATCTTGACCCAGTTCAGGCGCTGATGTTCACCCACACAGATCATATTGGGGTGACCACCCAGGACCTGATTCAGTAAGGTGCTGCCTGATCGCGGCAGGCCAACAATAAAAATCATTGGTGGGGAGTTGTTGCCGCCGGCGCTGAGGCGGTCAATCAGTTCGTCGGAAAAGGTCTGGGTGGTGAGTTCAATGGATCGTTCCAGCTCGCTGGGGTCATGCTGAAACTGAGCCCCACGCAGTTCATTGGCTTTGGAGTAGGCAGAAAACGCCTCGCTGTATCTGGCATCGTCGTCCAGCGCTTTACCCAGCGCGAACCAAAGTCTGGGGTTGGCCTGGTCCGAGGCTTTTCGGGTTAGCGACTGTAGCTTGCTGATGCGGGCTCGGTCATCAGCGCTCTGGCGTCGGCAGTGCATTAATTTAAACCAGGCGTCAGCGTGCCCCGGGCGCAGCCGCAAGACCTGGCTAAAGCGCCGTTCAGCTTCTTCAAACTGGCCAATTTCCACAAACGCGGCGCCCAGGTTATAGACAGCGGCGATATTCAGTGGCCGCAGCCTCAGCGCCTGGCGCAGGGATTTGATCGCGGTGGGTGCGTCCCCCAGTGCCAGCTGAGCGGCTCCCATATCGCAAAATAGCTCAGCGGAGTTGGGCACCACTTTAATCCCGCTGGAATAGACTTGAATGGCTCGCTCAAACTGCCGGCCTTCCTGCAGCACCTGACCAAGCTTGAGGTACCCGTCGATATTTTCTGGGTCCAGGGCAATGACCCGGGAGCAGGCGTTGGAGGCGGCGCCCCAGGACGCGCTGCGTCGATGCACTTCAGCCAGCAGCAGCCAGGCCTCCGCCTGGTCAGATCGCTGCTTCAGGAATGACTGCAGCGAGGTGCGGGCTTCAGACATTTGTCCCTGGGCAAAACTCAGCCGACCCAGTTCCAGCTGCACCTCTGGCTCCTGGCGCTGACCTACGGGCAGGGAGCGCAAGCTGCGAATGGCCTGATACACCCGACCCTTGGCGGTCAGTATGCGAGCCTGGAGTAGCCGCAGGCGCCAGGGTTCATCCCGTTCGTTTTGCAGTTCGCCATAGATTTTTTCTGCCCTGGCCACATCGTGGCGGGCCAGAGCGTCCTCCGCCTGAGAGCGGATGGAGGCCAGATAGTCGGTAGATTCCAAAGTGATTCCCAGCGTTTGAGCAAACGCTAACACCCTACGGAGTTGCGCCTGTTGCTGTATCTGGGTCGATGGTCATGTTGCAAGGTAGTTGCGCATTGAGAGCAACAAAGCACGGCAGTTCAGGATCAAACCATGCCGTTAACCCGCGGGCCGCCATGCAGCTCAGCAGCGCAATGGTCCAGATCAGGGCCAGCCTGGGGGGTAAAGGCGGCTCTGGATTACGGCGCCGGATTGCGCGACGACGAATGCGCTCCACCGCTACGATTTCCGCCGGGGTTAGGGCGGGATAGTTGGGCTCGCTGCTCAGCACGATCAGCTCGCTGGGGGCGTGTTGCACGGATCAGGCCATTAAGGTTCGGCGAAAGCCCAAAACCATAGCGCCACGCCGCCGACGCCACGACGGTCAGCTGACCGCAGTTACTGTAGGAAATTTCGCTGCGCAGACTCCTAGCCCGCATTATTCATGAAGGTCGAATGGCTGGTCTGAGCTGGCGAGAAACCGACAGCGACACCCTGTCCGCCAGATCCACTCTGGCTCATCACCCAGGTGCCTGAAGCCGCGAGTATCTACCATTTTACCAGCGGCCTTCATGAATAATGCGGGCTAGCAGGCCACCACGAAGTTCAAGGACGTCAGTCGGCCAGCGCGCCGTCCCGGTGCAGCTGATGCAGCTCGGTGTAGCCGCCAATACCCCGGTCGTCCAGGAATATCTGCGGCACGGTCCGCCGGCCATCGGACCGGGCCAGCATTTCGTCCAGCCGTCCAGCCTCAGATTCCACGTTGTATTCGGTATATTCCATACCCAGTTGTTCCAGCAGCGCCTTGGCCCGCTGACAAAACGGGCACCAGCCCTTGCTGTACATTTCGATCTTCATGGTGAGGTTAGTTCCTGCCAGTAAGGCCCCTGATGGATTGGATTTTAGCCCAATCGCGGCCCCCTGACAGGGGGCCGGGTAACAACACCGTTTTCTGGCTTACACGCTGATCAGGGTCAGCAGAGCCTGCCTGGCTCGTGGGTAGCGTTGCCCCAGTTCCCCCAGGATTTCTATAGCCTGGCGTTGGAGGCGCGGATTCTGGTGGGTGTGGGCCACTTTGGCGATGATGGCCAGCCCCTGGGCGTTGGGCTGATCAGCCACCGCCGATAGCGCGGTCTGCAGAACTTTCAGGTCGTCATCGCTATTCAGGATGCGGCGCAGCAGCGGCAGAACATCAGGGATCTTCAGCTCAGCGATGGCCGCCACCGCCTTTTCTCTGACCCGGCCCTCCGGGTGCTGTTCGGCCGTACGTTGGGCCAACGGGCCTCCCAATGCTGCCGGAAGTCGGGCGCAGGCCTTGGCCGCGGCTGCCCTGATGCCAATGCTTTGGTCACCCCAGAGGACCTGGTTCAGCAGCGCCGCCGCCGCCGCAGTGCCGGTGTCTGCCAGCAGTCCCAGGGCCGATGCCTGGACTCGGCTGTCCAGGCTTCCATCGGCCAGGGAGCTGAGCAGAGCACTGGCTTGAGTAGTTCGCTGCCGGCCCAGCCCGACCAGCGCAGCGCGTCGAACCTGCTGGCTGTCGTCGCTAAGGATCAACTGTCTTAGCAGCGCCAGCACTGTGGGCGACTGGCTCAGCCCCAGGCCCAGGGCGGCGGCTCGGCGAATATCCGGCGGCTCGTTGTTTTTCACCCGTTGGGTTAACACCGCCACGGCCGCGTCGCCGTGATGCTGGCCGACGGCCTGAGTGATACTCAGACGCAGGGGGTGATGGCTTTGCTTCCCTTCCAGATCGATCAGCGCTGCAACGCTGAGGTCAGCGGAGGCCTGCCCCAGCCAGCGCAAGGGATGGCCGTCCAGATCCACCGGCAGCTGCAAATCGCTGGCGATAATCTGTTCCACCCAGGGTCCGTCATAAGCGACTAAAATGGCCAGTTGGCGTTGTTCCCATCCCAGGCTAGGGGCCTGGTCATGTGATTGGTCGGAACCCGCGCCGCTGAGCACTAGCTGTTCCCTTGGGAGCAGCAGGTTGAGGGGCCGGCCCTGAAAATCACTTTGGCCCGAACCCCAGCCACCCTGGTAACGCCACTGACCGAATTGGGTGAAACTCTGGGGGTCAGCCCAACGACTCACGGTCCAGCCGATCCAGAATTTGCCATCACCCTGGACTGCCTGGTCCAAGCGTTGTTTCAGGCTGCCTTCGGTCACGATCTCAAGGGATTGTTGAGCCGCCGGCGCGTTGGCACAGAGCAGGCCCGCTAGCATCATCAGCCACTTCATCTCAGCGTTCCGCGTTCAGGCTCTGCAACAGCTCGATCAGCGCCTCCCGGGCATCCGGGGTATCCATGTCCGCCAGGGAATCGGTGGCGGCTTCACGAACCCGCGGGTCCGGATCATTTTTGGCGATTTCCAGCAAGGTGCCGGGGACCTCGGCAAACTCAAAATCTTCCAGATCATAGACGATGGCCAGGCGCCGTTCCTGGTGGGGAACCTTGTTCAGCATCGTGCGCAGAATATTGAAGGACTGTCGGTCTTCACGGTCTGACAGCTCATCGATGGCCTGCATGGCCAGCACATTATCGTCGCCGCCGACCAGGCTGCTCAGCAGGTCCATCATGCCCGGTGCTTCAAGTTCTGACAGATACTCCAATGCATCGGCCCGCAGCCGAGGCACTGCGCTGGTGTCTTTGAGCACCCGCATCAATATAGGGCTGGCCACCGATTCATGGTGGCTGATGGCGTGCAGGGCCTGGCGCTGTACTTTTTCTGAGGGGTCGGAAGCCACCAGATCTTCCAGTTTGGCAGTGGCTGCCGGCAGCTCAATATCTTCCAGCACATCTACGATCCGCGCTCGCAGGTGCTCATCTTTAGTAGCGTCCAGATTTTCGATGATGACCGCCAGGGAGCGTTCGTCACCAATTTCTCCCAGGGCAACCAGCACCTGCAGCATCCGGTTATCGTCTTCGCGGCCATAGCGGCGCACCCGATTGGCGTAGTCACCCTGGCCTTCCAGCTGCCTGGACAGTCTTACCAGGGCGCGCTTGGCATCATCGCTCCACTCACTGCGCCGGTAGGTCGCCAGGTGATTTTCATAACAGCTGAAGACCTTTGCCGGTGCTTGTTTGAGTTGGTCATTGGAGTAGCAGCGCCAGAAATCTGCGTCATCAGCCCAATCAGAGCTTGGGTGGTTTTTGACCAGGTCCGAAAAAGTTGACAGAGCGCCCTGCCAGTTTCGATCCAGCACCTGGTTATAGCCTGCCTGGTAGGCCCTGGCGGCGGCTTCGTCTGTGCCGTCCTGGGCGAAGGTGTCCAAATGGGTGCCGGCCAGGGGCAGTGCCAG
>CAYGPO010000054.1:25555-28830 GCA_964351665.1 uncultured Gammaproteobacteria bacterium
CATTTTACTGGCCTCGGTGCTGGTACGTCTCGTTGTTCGATTGCCTTTGTTCATAGGTTTTATGCGCCTCCTGGACGCGATTGTGGGAGGTGCCGCAGCTCCTCCACCGTCAATTGAAAAAGCAGTGCCCGATCGCTGATTGCCGCTTGCAGCAGCTTCAGACCGGCGTCATCGGTGGGATGGGATAAGTTGGCGATCTGTAGAAATACCAGCTCCAGCTCTCGTACCAGCGCCGCTTCCTGACTTTTCTGCTGTTCACTGAGCCGCCTGGCCAGGCTTTCGGCGTCGGCCGCCAACTCTGCTGCCGCGACCTTTTCGCTGCTGGATTGGGGTTGGCCCGGATAGCGGGCACTGACCAGGGTGCCGCTGCGCCGATTGGTGATGGCCAGCAGCAGCGGCGCGGCGTTTTCCAAAAACCTCAGGTATTCATCTTCGCCGGCCACTTCGTCGCTGTCAGTATCGGCCTGGACCGATGCCAGGCCCGGCGCCAGGCCTGGAACCGCCGTCGCCGGGCCGCTGCTGTCCAGCAGTCGGCCGATGCCAATTCCGGTCAGCAGCATGGCAAAAGCCATGGCCGCGGCCAGCGGCAGGCCGAGTACAAACCGGGCTGGCGGGGGGGTATAAACCGCCGGCCCTACCGTCCGCCAGGCGTTAAGCTGTCCCGCCGCCGGCGGCGCCGGCAATACCATGGTTGAAATAAAGGCGGTTTGTGCCGCCAGCTCCTGGCGACAGCCCGAACACTGGCTCAGGTGGGCCTGAAAGGCGGATTGCTCTTCCGCATTGTTGCCATCGCCGTGCACCGCATCGGACAATATCGCCTGCCATTTTTTACAGGCACTCATGGGCTGGTCGCCGATGGGTCGTGGTTGGCGAGCTGCTGGCGTAGTTTGTGCACGGCGCGAAACAGCAGGTTCTTCACCGAGCCCTCAGCTTTGCCCAGCACCTCGGCGGTATCCCGAGTGGACAGCTGCTGGAAGTGCCGCATCACAAACACCCCCCGTTCGGCGGGGGTCAGCACGTTCAGCGCCAGCAGCAGGTCCCGGCCCAGCTCACTGTTTCCCAGCGCGCGTTCCGGCTGTTGGGTGGGCTGATCGTCGGCGGCCGCCTGCAATAGTTCGGGTTTGTCATCCACTGAGTCAGTGGACTGGCTCCAACGCTGGCGTCGGCGCCAGTCCAGGCAGGCGTTATGAGTAATGCGATACAGCCAGGTCGCAAAACCTGACTCACCGCGGAATTTGTTCAAGCCGCGAAGGGCCTTAATCATCACTTCCTGCATCACATCCTCTGCATCACTGCGTTGGCCAGTCAGGCCAAGGGCCAGATAAAACACCGCGTCCTGGTGCTGGGCTACTAGGGTTTGCTGGGCTGCGCGGTCGCCGCTGCGAGCCCGCTCCAGCAACCTGGGATCAATCGATTTCGACACCCGCTTCCCCTATCCAATGGTATTTGGACGCAGCCCCGTCCATTTGGTTTGCGAAGCCCCAGAAATCCACCTGCAACCCCCCTGAAAACGCCAGTAAATAGCTGATAACCATAAAAAAATATGACGATTATTCCTGTCCGGGCGGTTTTTTGAACCAGTTCACGGTCTAGCTGGGCATGGCGGAGTAGATTGGCCGTATCACGCATCAACTGGTGATAGATCGGCGCCTGGATACCCCCGGTCCATGGAGTACCCCCTGTTCCTTCTGACCCGCCGGGCGCCGATCACTTTCCCCCTTTTATCTGCATTATTCATTGATGACCGATTTGTTGGCTGCAGTGCTGCGCGCAATTCGGGTACCATCGAAGGCTTGTTTAGGCTTTGTACTCGGAACTGTCCATTGGAAATTGAAAAAGATTGCGTCGTGTCGTTTCACTACGCGCTAAGCGAAAACGGCAACCCGCTGGAAGACTCGAAAAACGCCGATCCTATGGCATGCCTGATTGGCGGGGGCAACATTATCCCTGGCCTTGAAGAGGCGATGATAGGGCGAAATACCGGTGACAGCTTTACGGTCACCGTGCCACCGGAACAAGCCTACGGCGAGCGCAACCCCAATATGCTGACTCGGGTAGCGGCCAAACAGCTGGGGGTGGACGCGCGTAAGCTGAAACCGGGCATGGTGCTGCGAGTCCAGACCCGCCGCGGCCCGCAGATGATGAGAGTGATCAAGGCGGGCAGGTTCATGGTTAATCTGGATGCCAATCACCCCATGGCAGGCATGACGTTGACCTTTGAGGTGAGTATCGAGGAGGTTCGAAAGGCGACCTCGGAGGAGCTGGAGCACGGCCACGCCCACGGTGTGGGTGGTCACAACCACGATTAGTCTGGCGTTCAGCCGTTACCGGTTTGAGGCCGGCCCTCTGCCACAGCGGGCCACAGAGGTTAGGTAGATCGTAGGGACGGGCGGATCCATAGGTCCGCCCGTCTTGCGGTTGCTTCAGGCCTGGCTGGGTATTCTCAGTACCTGGCCTGGAAAGATCTTGTTGGGATCTTTCAGCATCGGCTTGTTGGCCTCAAAAATAACCGTGTATTTTCCGGCGTTGCCGTAGAGCTTTTTGGCGATGCCGCCAAGGGTATCGCCGGACTGCACCGTGTAGGTGTCGGCCTGCCAGTCTTCGGGAGTGGGTTCAGCTCCGGCGGTGGCTGGAGCCTGGGCACTGGTGGCGACACCTGCAGCGCTGGCAACCACCAGGTTATCTTCTACGGTTTCCACGCCACTCACATTACCCAGCGCGATGACAATTTTTTCCTTGGTTTCCTGGTCCGGTACTTCGCCTTCCACCTGCACCAGGTTGCCCCAGCGCTTCATGGTCAGACCGTCTGGGCTGATCTCGTGATTGCGCAGGTGATCCTGCAGCGGGTTTACCGGCGCTTCCTGATCTTTCTCCGGCTTATCGTCAGCGCCAAAAATTGAAGCGCCTGCGTCTTTGACAAAACTAAAAAGGCCCATGGGTTGTCCCCTTCTGGTAATGAGTGACTTGCATTGCTGTGGGCCCACAGCCGGCCCGGATCAGGCTGTGGTGCCGACAGTCCAGCCGGGGATTTTATCATGACTGTTGGAGGCAGCTGGATTTTAACGCGGCCTAGGAGTCTGCATTATTCATGAAGGTCGCTGACGACCTGGCAAATCCCAGCGCATTCAGGCCCTTGAGTGATAAACCTAAATGGCGGTGGCTGACAGCGTGTCGCTGTCGGTGTCTCGCCTCATCGGGCGGCCTATCTTGAACCATCGGGCTCAAACCATAGCTTTCGCTATGGGTTTTCACCCGATGGTCCAATCTGGACTCGC
>CAYGPO010000055.1:0-28545 GCA_964351665.1 uncultured Gammaproteobacteria bacterium
GATGAGGCGAGACACCGACAGCGACACACTGTCAGCCACCGCCATTTAGGCTGATTACGCAAGGGCCTGAAAGCGCTAGGATTTGCCAGGTCATCAGCGGCCTTCATGAATAATGCGGGCTAGTGTGCTGTTTGACCTAAGCCGTGGCCCATAGCTGGCCCACAGCCGGCTTATAGCCGGCAGCTAATCGCCATGACCATTGGCAGGGTACAAGCGCTGACTCTTGGCCCATGCCCAGACGGCGCGACTGTGGTGGTATACCGGCCATCATGAGACGGGTTGCCTGGGGCTAAAACCTCCCCACTGTAACAATCGCGAAGGCGGCTCGTTTTATCACCATTGGGCGATATCAAACACAGGCCAAATTCCGTGAAAAAAATAGTTAAAGTTGTAGCGCCTATAGTGGTACTTGCCGCAGGCATAGTCGGCGTTCAAGCAATGATCGCCAGCAAGCCGGAGCCAGAGAAAACCGAAGAAACCCAGCGACTGCTGTCACTGTTTGTTGATGAGGTTAGAGAGAAGACGGTCCGCCTGTCAGTGCAAAGCCAGGGTGAAGTCCGTGCCCGCACGGAAATTGAGCTCAGCCCTAGGGTAGCGGGGAAAATCGCCTTCATTGCGCCCCAATTTGCCGACGGTGCTGCGTTCAGCAAAGGTGACCTGTTGGTGCAGATTGATGACCAGGATTACAAGCTGGCAGTAACTCGCGCTGAAGCCCGGGTGGCGGAAGCCAACGTCGCAATAATGACCGAACAAGCCACCGCCGATATCAAACGTCGGCAGTGGGAGTCCACCGGACGCACCCACGAACCCAGCCCGCTGCAGGTGAACAAGCCCCAGGTGCTTGAAGCGCAAGCTAAGCTGCGATCGGCCAATGCAGACCTTGAAGAAGCACAATTAAATCTGGCCCGTACCCGGGTTGTGGCCCCCTTCAGTGGTCGAGTTAAAGAGCGCCGGGTAGGACTGGGTGGTTTTGTCACCAGCGGCACCCAGCTGGGACGAATCTTCGCCACTGACGTGGTGGAAGTAACCCTACCGCTGACAGATTCACAGCTGGCAGAACTGGATCTGCCCATGGGTTTTGTCGCTGACGTGGGAATGGGACCCGAGGTAGAACTGAGCTCTCAAATCGGCAATCGGAAGCGTAGCTGGCAGGGCCAGGTCACCCGGGTTCACGCGGCGGTTGATCCCGCCACCCGGTTAATCAACGCCGTGGTTGAGGTGGTCGGTCCCTACGCCGCGGCTACCGACAACGGCGCGCCGCTGGCCGTAGGTATGTTTGTCACCGCCAGCATCAGGCGCAATGAGGCCACCACCGCAGCCATGGTGCCACGCACTGCCCTGCGCAACGCCGATAAGGTTTATGTAGTCAATGATGAAGACCGGCTTGAAATTCGCACCGTGGAAGTTCTGTCCAGCAACGCCGATGAGGTGATGATTGGCAGCGGCGTGAGCACCGGTGAGCGGGTGGTCACCTCAACCATCGCCAGCGCCGTCGATGGCATGCTGGTGGAGCCCATCAACGAACTTGCCCTTAACTGAGAAGGTCTGCCATGCACGCATTGATTAAATGGTGGGCTAAAAATCCGGTCGCCGCCAATCTGCTGATGATCGGTATTTTTATGGCCGGCATCATTGGTTTTGGCCAGCTGGAACGTGAAATGGAACCCCAGGTGCGATTTCCCGGTCTGGAAATCCAGGTAGCCTGGCCCGGCGCAGCTCCTCAGGAAGTGGAGGAGCAAATCGTCAGCCGGATAGAAGAAGCCGTGCGCGACATGGACAACATCGAGTGGGTGCGCTCAAGTTCCGGCGAGGGTAACGGCGAGGTGTATATCCTGGCTGAGCAGAGTGTCGACTTTGCCCAGTTCATGAACGACATCAAAATTCGTGTAGACGGTATTTCATCGTTCCCCAGAGATATCGAACCGCCCCGGGTGCAGCAGTGGCTGAACCGAAACGAGTACATCCGAGTCGCCGTGCACGGCCAGGTGGAGGAACGCGAGCTCAAGCGCTTGGCAGAGCAGCTTCGACGGGAAGTGGCAGCGCTGCCGGCCATCTCGGTGGTCCAGCTATTTGGCACCCGTCGAGAAGAAGTATCGATCCAGGTCAGCGAAAATGCTCTGCGCCGCTATGGACTGAGTTTCGCCGACGTGGCGGACGCGATCCGCGGCAGCTCCTTGAACCAGTCAGCGGGTTCGGTGCGCACCGACGTAGGCACCTATCAGCTGAAGGTGCGCAACCAGGCAGATACCCGGGCTGATTTCTCCGACATCATCGTGCGTCAAAACGAACGAGGCGGCACCATCCGCGTAGGTGATGTTGCCACCGTCATCGACGGTTTTGAGGACAACGAAATCCTTGCCACCCTGAACGGCGAGCCGGCGGTATTGATTCAGGTCATGACCACGGAAATCATGGACATTGTGACCGCCTCACAAAGCGTAAAGCAGTGGCTGGAAGAGCGCGTCGAGACCCTGCCGGCTAACGTCACCTTAACCCTTTGGACCGATAACGCTGAAGCCTTCAAAGGCCGCATGACAACAATTTCAAGCGCTGCCCTGCAGGGTCTGTTGCTGGTGATGTTGGTATTGCTGTTTACCCTTCGACCCATCGTCGCGTTCTGGGTTTCAGTGGGCATTGCCACCGCCTATGCTGGCACCTTTGTGTTTCTGCCCTCGGTAGATGTCTCCCTCAATATGCTGTCGACCTTTGCCTTTCTGCTGGTACTGGGAATCGTGGTGGACGACGCCATCATCGTGGGTGAAAGCATCCACACCCACTCCAGCAAGATGGACGACCCCCTGAAGGCGGCCTACACCGGCGCCCAGCTAGTATCTAAGCCGGTTATCTTCGGGGTGCTCACCACCATCATCGCGTTTTTACCCTGGCTGTTTATCAACGGCTCCACCAGCGAATTCACCCGCCACATTACCTGGGTGGTGGTGCTGGCCTTAACCTTCTCACTGATTGAGTCGCTGCTCATTCTGCCGGCTCACCTGTCGACCTTCAAAACCCGCAAATCCGTGGGCAGGTTTGGCCGAATTCAGAAAGCGGTGGCCAGCGGCATCGTTTACTTCGCCACCCATCACTATCGGGCCATCGGCAACTGGTGCGTCAGGAATCGCTATCTGACCGCCAGCATTTTTGCCACCATACTGGTGCTTGGGTTGGGCGTATTCAGCGCCGGGCTGGTGAAAAAGAGCCTAATGCCGGAATTTGAATCCGACGAAATCATCGTCAACGTCAATCTGCCCGAAGGCGCACCCTACAGCCGAGCGCTGGAAATACTGGCCCAGTTGCAGCGGGCAGAAAAGGCCCTGGTGGAAGAGGTTAAAGAGAAGAACGACGGCAAGGGAGAACTGATCGAGAATTGGTACACCCGGTCTCGCCGGGACAGCGTGATTGCTATCGTTAAGCTGGCGCCGCCGGAGGTGCGGGACATGACCGCCAAAGCAGCCTCCATCAGGCTGCGTGAACTGATGGGGGACGTGCCCGACGCCAAGCAGGTGTCAGTGCAATACACCCAGGGCAACAACGACCCAGCCTTTGAAATGTCCATTCGCCATCCCGATCTGGAGGTGCTGAGGGCAGCCACCGATGACCTGGAACAACACCTGCGGTCCTTTGAGGCCTTGTATGACGTACGCAATAATCTGGAAGGCGCCTCAGAGGAGATCCGACTGTCGTTAAAGCCGGGCACTACCAAGCTGGGCCTGACCCTGGCTGAGGTAAACCGTCAGGTTCGACAGGCTTACTACGGCGAAGAGGTACAGCGACTGCCGCGCAATGGCCAGGACGTCAAGGTTATGGTTCAGTATCCCACCGAATCCCGACGTTCCATCGAAAGCTTAAAGGACTTCCGAGTCCGCACCGCCGACGGCCGGGAAGTACCGCTGCTGTCAGTGGCGGATTTGGAATACGCCCCAGGCATTAAGCGCATTCAACGCTGGAACGGCAACCGAGCTGCCCGGGTCAGCGCGGATCTGAAAACCGATGTACGCGGTGACATCATGGAAGACCTGAACGAAAACTTTTTCCCCGAATGGGACAAGCGCTATCCCGGCATCATTCGCGGATCCATCGGTCAAGCTGAAGGTGAAGCCCGTTTCATCCGGGAGCTGGTTGGTCTGTATGCCATCGCCCTGTTTGCCATGTACGCGATTTTGGCGGTTGCCTTTCGCAGCTATTCCCAACCGGCCTTAATCATGGTGGCCATGCCCTTTGCGTTTATCGGCGCGGTGATGGGGCATTACCTGTTGGATATGACCATCGCTATCTTCAGCTACTTTGGCATCGCCGCTGCGGCGGGTGTGGTGGTCAATGACAACCTGGTGTTGATGGACCAATGCAATCGGCTTAGAGACCAGGGCATGTCCCGGCGCACGGCCATTGTTGAAGCCGGCGTGTCCCGATTCCGCCCAATTCTTCTCACCACGGTTACCACCATTATTGGCCTGATACCCATGATGCTGGAGCGCTCAATCCAAGCAGCCTTCCTTCAGCCCATTGTGCTGGCCTTGGCTTCCGGCGTGTTCATGGCCTTTTTTGTGACCTTGCTGCTGATTCCCGCCATGTACGCCATTGGGCTGGATATCAGCTCGCTGGCTGGCAGGGTCAAAGCAAAGATCTTCCGCGGCCGGGAAACCCTCGCCACCGACCCCTAAAGCGGGCAGTTTGCGGCGGCAGGGGCATAAGCGATAGAAAAGATGTGACCGCCGTCACCCTTCAATGAAAAGGCCGTCATATACTGATCCGATGACAAAAATCACCTGCCTGTTGGCGGCCGCCCTATTGGCGACCGCCGGCCCCGCCGCCGTTGCCGGCACTCAGCAAGCCTTTGCCCGCAACTACGACATCGTGTATGTCAGACAGCCCCGCTTTGGTGATCAGGTTAATACCATTTGGCCCGAAGTATTCCATCCGGGCAGGCTGGATGCCGGCGCCGACCTGATGCTGCTGCACCCGGACGGCAGCGAGGAAATCCTGATCGACTGCGACAACTGTAGCGTCACCGACCCGGTGATTTCCTTTGACGCTCAGTGGGTTTATTACAGTCTGTTTCCCGATCTGCGAGAGGAGTCTCTGAACTACCAGCGGGGAGACCTGCCCTATGAAGGTGCTGATATTTATCGAATGAATCTTCAAACCAGGACCATCGAAAAACTGACCTTTGGAAAATTCACCCCTAACCTTGGCGCGGGAACCTGGGATGAATCCAATCCGGTGGATCCACCCAACCAGTTCAACCGTTTGGGCTACGGCATTTTGAATCTCGGCCCCATGCCGCTACCTGGCAACCGTCTGGCCTTCACCTCTAACCGCAATGGACAGATTCCCACCAAAGGGTTCACCAACCCCACCATGCAGCTGTTTGTAATGGACGTGGACGGTGAAAACGTGGAACAGATTGCGCCTATGAATATCGGCAGCGCGCTGCACCCCACCATTTTGAAAGACGGCCGACTGATGTTCTCCAGCTACGAATCCCAGGGCATCAGGGATCGGCGGGTCTGGGGTATCTGGTCTATCTATCCCGACGGCCGCCACTGGGATCCGGTGGTCAGCAGCCTGAGTTCACCCGAGGCTTACCATTTCATGACTCAAACCAGCAATGGAAACATCGTGGTTGAGGCCTATTACAACCTGAACAACAACGGCTTTGGCGCACTGTTTGGCTTTCCGGTTAATCCGCCCCCGGGGGTAGCCCGATTCGGCAGCGCCTTCCCGTCTGAAAACCCACCGGTGGATGAAACCCGCAGTTTCGGCGCCACTACCTTTCAGATCGGCTTCACCCCCTACGGCTATCACGCCCTTACCCCCATGACCCATATGGAAGACGACGCAGCACCCCTGGGCGATGACGGCACCACCCGGGTTGGCAAGTTCACCCACCCCTCCGCAACAACCAACAACGACCTGCTGGTGGTCTGGACCCCGGGGCCGGCCAACGATCTCAACCGCCCTACCCAAACCCCGCGCTATGACGCCGGCCTTTATGTCATCGCCAACTCCAGCCCAGCCTGGAGCCCCGACGAACTTCAGATCATCAAAAATGATCCGGCTTACAACGAGGCCTGGCCCAGGGCGGTAGTGCCTTACAACGCGGTGCATGGAGTCCCTGAGCCTGCCACCTTGGAATGGCTGCCCAACAACGGCGCCGAGCACCCACTGCTGCCCGCCGGCACCCCCCATGGCCTGGTTGGCAGCAGCAGCTTTTACAAGCGTGAGAGCTTCCCGGGGCGGGGCGACAACGCCTTCGACGGACTGGACCCCTTTAACACCTCGCAAAATGAGGCCAGCAGCAACTGGTCCTATCAGGGTGCTGATGCCGGACTGTATGAAGATTCAGAAATCTGGGCGGTGCGGGTGCTGTCCATGGAAGGCAACACCGCCCGACTGTACGGTCCCAATGCCAGCGAACTGGACGGCACAGACTTCCATTCCCATGCCAACGAGCGACTTCGAATTTTAGGCGAAATACCCCTGCGCAAAGCGGCCGGGGTTAGGGACGCTGAAGGCCAGCCCGACACCAGCGTGCTGTTTAAGATTCCCGCCGACACGCCCTTTACCTTCCAGACCCTGGACCGTAATGGCGTTTCCTTGAACATGACCCAAACCTGGCATCAGGTGCGCCCCGGTGAGGTCCGCACCGATTGCGGCGGCTGCCATGCTCACAGCCAGCTTCCCCTGGCCTTTGAGGGCACCGCGGCCAGCAAGGCGGACTATCAGGTATACGACCTGAGCCGGGTAACGCCCATGCTGGGCCAGGACGATAGCGGCCAACCCACGCTGTCGGAACTGAATCAACCAGCGGTTAACGTGGAGTTCTACGCCGACATTCGGCCAATGCTTCAGCAGCACTGCGTGTCCTGTCACAGCGAGGCCCAAAATGCGGGCAATCTAAATCTGAGCGACCTGTCCATGGATGACAACCTGCCCGGTGACTACCGACGGCTGGCTGAAGACGACCGGGCAGACTTTGGCTACCCGCCGGTAATCAGTAATGGTCGCTGGCGCCAGACCAATGCCAGCCGCTATGTGCGCAGATTCCAAAGCCGGCGCAGCCTGCTGACCTGGAAAGTATTCGGCCAACGGCTGGACGGCTGGTCCAACGACGATCACCCTACAGAATCTACCCCCGGCGATGCCTCCACTTTGCCCAACGGGGCCGACCCCAATGATGCTGACCTGGACTACGTCCCCAGCACCGCCCACCCGGCGGGGGGCATGCCGTCCCTCAGCCGCGCCCAGCGCATCACCTTTGCTCGCTGGATCGATCTCGGTGCGCCCATTGACGTTGCCCAAACCCGGGGTAATCCCGGCATGGGCTGGTTCCTTGATGACCTGCGCCCCACCCTGACCATCAGCTCACCCCGGCCCAATTTCAACCCCAGCCCGCCGTCGGTGATTCGCTTTGGTATGGCGGATGCCTACACCGGCATCAATCCTGGCTCCCTGTCAGTCATCGCCTCATTTACGGTACAGGGGCGGCGGCCGCGCAGCGAGCTGGCAGACCTGGCCGTAGAGGTGCAGCCTGACATCTTTGAGATTGCCATTGGCAGCAACGCCTTCGTAACGCCCCTTGAAGGCGCCCACGTATTGGCAGAAGTTGCAGACAATCAGGGCAACATAAAGCGCGTAGACCTGCGCTTTTCCACCGTGGCCTCCGGGACGGTTTTTGCCGACTCCTTCGAATAAGCTGAGCAAGGCCAGGACCGATGCATTCCTGGCTAAACACAGGCTGACACCGACCTTCAACACGGTCATCGAGGCCTGCTACCTGCCCCTAGTGAGCTGGCTCAGCAACGAGCTGATGGCCGAATCGCCCTTGATTGTTGGAATAAACGGCGCCCAGGGCACGGGAAAATCCACCTTGGCAGATTTTCTGGCAACGGCTCTGGCAGCCCCTGATCTAAACGTGGCGGTGCTATCCATCGATGATTTTTACCTTAGCCCCGAGGACCGCCAGGATCTGGCCAGGGATATACACCCGCTGCTGGCCACTCGCGGGGTGCCGGGTACTCATGATTTAGCCCAGCTAAGCCGCTGCCTGGACCAACTGATCACCCTCCGCAGCGGCGAGTCCATGGACCTACCGCGCTTTGATAAAGCCCTGGATAGCCAGGCGCCCCATGAGCGCTGGCCCACCGTTAATGGGCCGGTACAGCTGATCATTGTCGAGGGTTGGTGCGTAGCCAGCCAGCCCCAGAGCGAACAGGAGCTGATGGACCCGATTAATCCACTGGAGGCGGAGCAGGATCCCGACGGACTGTGGCGGCGCTACGTAAACCGACAACTCAGCTACACCTACGCAGAGGTTTTCAACCGCCTGGACCGGCTGGTATTTCTGGCCGCGCCCAGCTTCGACACCGTTTGCCAATGGCGCGGCGAACAGGAGCTGAAATTGGCCGAAGGCGTATCAGCGGATTCACCCGGACTCATGGGCCCAGGGCAGCTGCAGAGTTTCATGCAACACTACCAGCGCCTGACCGGTCATAATCTTCGCACCCTGCCGGCCATCGCTGACGTGCAGGTGAGCTTTGACCACAACCACCAGTGCAGCGACATCGTTTTCAGGAAGTAAGCCATGGCCGATTCAGTCACCGTCACCGAGCAGCCGGGACAAACCTACACCAATACCGTCAGCAACGGCCGTCACCAGCTGATCGCCGACGAGCCCGCCAGCCTGGGCGGCGCTGACCTGGGCCCCGCTCCCTTTGAATACCTGTGCGCAGCACTGGGAGCCTGCACCACCATCACCCTGCGCATGTATGCAGACCGCAAAGGCTGGCAGGTGGATGAACTATCCGCCACGGTCAGCCACAGCAAGCAGGAAATTGATGGGCAGATCAGGGACGTGTTTGAACGCCATCTCACCATTGCAGGCAAGCTCAGCGATGAACAACGCCAGCGAATGCTGGTGATCGCCAACAAATGCCCGGTACACAAAACCCTGAAAGCCAGCAGCGACGTGGTCACCAAGCTGGATTAAGCTCCCCGACCCGGTGAGGGGTTGTACAGGTTCCGGCAGGCTGGATTGTGTATCTGTTGAATGCCTAGCATGGCTTAATGTAGAAGCCCTTTCAGACCATTTAGAGGTGAGTCCATGCAGCTGTTTATCGCCAACAAGAAATACTCCAGCTGGTCTTTCCGAGCCTGGCTCACCATGCGGGTCAAAGACATCGACTTTGAAGAGCAGCTGCGGCCTCTGAATGAAGCCATAAACTTTGCTGACTATTTTGAGTTCTCCCCCTCCGGCAAGGTGCCAACCCTGCACCACAATGGCCTGAAAATTTACGAATCCCTGGCTATCCTGGAGTATCTGGCTGAGCTGTATCCCGATCGGGGCTTATGGCCAGCGGACCAGGCCCAGCGCGCCATAGCCCGCTGCATCTCCCATGAAATGCACGGCGGTTTTGGCGCCCTGCGCAATGAATGCCCGATGAACTTCGCCAGGACCCCCTCCCTCCACCAGGTGTCCGAGGGCGTGCGCAAGGATGTCCGACGCATAGAGACCCTTTGGGCTGAGCGGCTGCAGGCCTCCGGCGGACCGTTTCTGATGGGTGAGTTCTGCATTGCAGACGGCATGTATGCGCCGGTGGTCAACCGGCTATCGGTCTACCAACTCAGCGATCACCCGGCAGTCACAGCCTACTCCGAGGCCCTTAGCGCCCTGCCCCAATGGCAGGCCTGGGCTGAGGCCGGCGTCAAAGAACCCTGGGTGGTGCAAATGGACGAGGTCTAATTCCCCCAGCCCCGGGATTCAGCGAGGGATACAATTAACGCCACCATAGCGGGGTTTACTTTGCATCAGGATCTGATGCCAAAAAATGCGGCTTTTTTTCATCGCCAATTGACCCGACTGCAGTCATCTAATTGATTGAAGTGGCATAGATGGGAATTGCTTGGACGGATCATTTGCGGTCTGCAATAACTGGGGCAAACTTATGTGCAATTCAACAGATAGCACTTCGAACTGCACGTAAGGTGAGAACTTGTTCCGTATTTTCACCCACCTGCCTGGTTCTGTATATTGGTGATCAAGACGAAAGAATTTGAAACCACACTTCTAAGTCGGTTTGGCTCAACACCTAGTGGGCTAAAACGCCAACTGCTCAAAAAGGATCTGTTTTTCCGGGACCCCAATTGCCCGCAGGTGATCGACTACGGCATCAACCATCACCGGCGGGCCACAGACGTAGAAGATCCAGTCTTGCCGCTGCGCTTCGGAAAATTCCTGCATAAGAAGATCTTTGCTGATAAATCCAGATCGACTGCTGACCCCCTCTTCTGGCTGCTCGAGAACTAGTGTTTGTGAGCAGTTGGCCATCTCGTTGCAGACCGCTTCGATCTCATCTTGGAAGACCATTTGGTCATAGCGTCGGTTGCCGTAGACCAGGCGTATGGGTCTTGCTTCACCCAGGTCTCGCAGTTGCCTGAGAATTCCCAGATTTGGGCCAATGCCAGCGCCTCCTGCAATCAGCGCGATCCCAGTTGCAGTGCGCCCATTCAACGTAAAGACCCCATGCGGACCATCGACAAACACCCGACTGCCGGGCTTCAGGTTTCCTAAGCGGGAAGTGAAGTCTCCTAACTCACGAATAATGAAGGAGATGCGTGGCAGGCTGGTTGGGCTTGAAGCAATCGAAAACGGATGCTCTACCCTGTTAAACGGATTGCCGCTGGTATTGATCCAGAGAAATTGGCCAGCATCAAAAGAAAAATCGAAATCGCCGTCTTTTTCAATGGTCAAGCACCAGTCAGTGGACCCCACCTTCCTTGCTTCAACCAGTTTAAACGGCTGCTTTTTCTGCAGTAAGGGTCGTACAAAGTAGGTGTACGCAACGATAAGCACGGCGATGGTGCACAGCACCACCCACATGACGTCAAACCAGGGGTCGTAACGTCCGTGGCGACCAACGGAGATGGCATGGTGAGTGCCGAGTATTGCCACGGTCACCAGGCCTACACCATGGCTGATACGCCACGCCTCGTAGCTAATTTTCAACTTGTCTTTGTACATCGCCATTAGCACCCAAACGGTCATGATCATCCAGGCGTACACGCCCGTTGATGCCTCGCCGGCAATAAAGGTCGACCAGATATCTCCCAGCGCCTTCTGGGGCGCAATAAAAAAGCGAGGCAGCACGATGAGGAAGGGATGCAACAGAAAATACAGAGCAACAATTTCTCCGGCTTTACGGTGCAGCAACATTCCGTTGTCCACTCCGGAATACTGCATCACCGTGTTGAGTCTGCCCGACAGCGGATATTGAGCCAGCAAAGCTGCCAACATGGAAATGTTCAGCGCTGTCAGCAACTCCTCATAAATACCCCGATATTCCAGTTGCTGGGTGATAGACCAGATATAAGGCACCGCGGCAATCACCAGATAGATGAACAACAGCCGACCAAAGGTCAGTGGCGGCTGGCGCGAGGGCGCCAGCAACGTAGTTTCCAAATTCATGACTGTCAAAACCCTAGTGGTCGCGGTGCTCGCCCAGTGTCAGCGTTCATGGTGTGTACCAGAATTTATCAACCCCAGGAGACCGTGGGCTTTAAAGATTTATCCGGCGTCAGCGTAATGGCATCTACCGGGCAACTCAGGCGGCACAAATGGCATATCTGACAGTCATCCTGGTAGGCGATGTAGGCCTGGCCCGACCGCGGATCCATTCGAATTACGTCCGTGGGACACGCATTGACGCAATTTTCGCAACCGATGCAGCCGTGAATTTTTTCAATAGGCATGTGGGGCCTCCCGCTAAGCGAAATCTGGTTGGGCAGCGACAAAGGCTTCTTCGCCTGGATAGGGTCGAGGGTACCTTTCTCGGTAGGGTACCGCCGGATCGGGGCGCCATGATTCCGGCAGCATGTATTTGCTCAGATTCATGCTGCCGTTGTCACCTTTTTTAAGTAGTACCCAGCACAACCAGTCCTTGTCGTTTCGAGCGGGGAAGTCCTCCCGATAATGGGTACCTCGACTTTCTTTCCGAAACTGGCCCGCTCGCAGCTTCATTTCGGCGTTGAGCAGCATGTTGGCAGTTTCATGAGCCAGTCGAAGTTCATGACCGTCTCGGGCGATCAGCTTCGGCACTAGTGACTGGCGCATGTATTCAATGGAGGCTAGCGCGCCATCGAGGCGGCGCTCCTGTTTCACATACAAAATGTGAAACGGCGTCATTGTATTCTGCAGCGTTTTGGTGACCCAATCCGGACTGAAGCCCTGGGTATTTTCCCGCGGGCCCCACATTGCTGCGACTTTCGCCTCAACCTCGCTTTCGGCAATTTTTGGCTCAGGCCTCTCTGCCACATACTCAACCGCAAATTTGGCTGCCCGCCGGCCCTGTATCGCTGAACCATAGGACGAAAAACCCCGACCGGGGTACGACGATCCACACATCATGGAGCCCAGCGCATCACCGGCGGCAAACAGCCCTTCTACGCCGTCAGCGCGACAGGTGTAGTCGGAGTTGAATACGCCTTCGCCCTTGTGTACACCCATGCCGGCAGTTGAGCCGCCAACCCTATACCCAAACTCTTCACGACTGGACCCCGCTGGCGGGCCGCCAAAATCCAGATGCAGATCCGGACGGGTAAGAAATCCTTTGCCCCGATACTTCTCGTTTCGAACGCGCTCCGGGTTAGGCCCGGACGGCGCGGGTCGCTCACCGCCGGGTCCACCGCCAGCTTCGCGAAAAATATTGCCCTGGGACGCGCGAATGGCGGCGTCCACAGTCAGCCCACCCACTACCGGATCGGGTGCGCCAACCATAATGTAGGCACCCGTTACCGTCTGTGCCCAGACCCAGGCTTCGTAGGAGGCGGCGGGGGCTTCTGAGAACGTCAGATGGGTGTCGTGAAACTCTTTACCGGTGATGGCGGCGCCTGCCTCATACGCCATAGCGTCGCCGTCAAACGTAAGCCCCCAGTTTGGAAACCCGGGGCTCTTGTAAGCGCCGGCACCTGTACACATGATCACCGCCTTGGCGGACACCACAACCGCCTTGCAAGGCTCTTTTGAGTCGTCAAAAGTGAACCCCACGGCGCCGGCTACCCGGCCTGCGGTGTCTTTCAGAAAACTGGTGACCATGGTTCGCTCCACCAGGGTAACCTCTTCATCTAGTAGCAACTCTCGAAAAACCTTAGATCGCTCAAAGGGGCGACACTTGTGAGTACCCCATCCGCGCAGCGTGTCAAAAATGCCCAGAGACTCGTCCATGAAAATGTCCAACCATTTTCGATCATTAATCCACTCAGTGTTGGTTGCCACGTTGTGGTGCCACTCTTCCCGACTGTAGATACTTGGGTCAAAGGGTCGACTGTCTGATGCCCAAGGCGACAGGCCCGACCAGCCGACAGCTCCCTTGTCCAGCATGACTACCCGTTGACCGCTTTTACGGGCCTCCATGGCGGCAAAAACGCCGGCAAAGCCCGTGCCTATAATGAGAATATCTGTTTCGTAGCGATTTTTTGGCGAGTCGGCCATAGTGCGCGCGCCAACATTTTTTAGCAGAGTAGGCACGGCGGCGGTGGCTGCTGCCACCACGCCAAGCTTGGCTAGGTCCCTGCGGGTCAGCCCGTTGCCCTGGTCGTCAGATGAGTCTTTTTTATTAGTCATAGAATTTCACCGTATGGCGCCACTGCTTTTGAACATAGCACCGCATATGTGTTTATGGAGCGAGGGGCTCATTGCTGAGCTCAACGACGCCGTTCTGCTCAGCATACTCATCATATCGGCTGAGCATCGTCTTCAATCGCTCAGGCTCTGTCTGCGAAATATCCCGCATCTCGAATGGATCGTTGCTGAGATCAAATAACATCCAGCCGGTATATGCACCTTCCCGACTTCGGTTATTCAGCAGTTTCCAGCCCGACTGAATGACCGATCTGGACCCACTGAACTCCCAGGCAAAAACAGCATCCGGGCTGTGGGAAGATTCCTGGTCGCTCAACAGCAGCGGCAGAAAAGAACGGCCGGTGATTCGCTTTGTTGATTGTCCTCCAGCAGTAGCGACCTCGATACCGGCGATATTCAGCAACGTCGGCACTACATCTTGAACCGTTACCGCTGCACTACTCCAACGCCCCGGCTCGGAAAGTTCAGGATGAGAGACAATGACAGGCACTCTGATACCGCCGTCACCTAAGCTGCCCTTGCTGCCTCTAAAGGGTGAGGTTCCTGCGCTGGCCCAGCCCGGCCCATAGCTGACAAAAGACCCGGCTCGCCCAATATTGTCCAGTGAGTTGTCAGCGGTTTCCTCGATCCAGGATTTGATATCTGGCCCCATTTCCCGCCGCCCGGCGTCTGCACCGTTGTCGGACATGAAAATAACCACGGTGTTCGCAAGCTCGCCGGCGCTTTCAAGGTCAGCCAGAAGACGCCCCACGTTGGCATCCAAATTCTCTACCATCGCCGCGTAAACTTCCATCCGGCGGCTCTCAAGAGCTCGCTGATGTTGGTTTAGGTTATCCCAGGGTTGGCCAATATCTCGACAACCTGAGACGTCGGGCTGAGCTGGCAACACGCCCATTTGTGACGCGCGCTCCAGCCGACTGCGACATAGCTCTTCATAACCCATGTCGTAGTCGCCCTGATATCTGTCAATGTAGTCATCCGGAGCCTGCAGTGGCCAGTGGGGGGCGGTGTACGCGACATAAGCAAAAAAAGGCTGGCCGTCGCCACGATGGGCTCGAACGTCCGCCAGAATACGGTCGGTATAGAACCGCGTAGAGAAAAAATCCTTCGGCAATTGGTCAACCCGTTCACCGTCTTCCCGGTATATCCCAATTTCGGCTTCGTCCGGCCCCGGGCCGGTCATGTCCAGATGGCTGCCGGCGCCCAGCAACATGGAAAAAGACGAGTCAAAGCCCCGCGCCCGTGGACTTTGGGCATCGCTTTTGCCCAGATGCCATTTACCCGCCATGAAGGTGTGGTAGCCCTGCTCCTTCAGCATCTCGGCAATGGTTGTGGCTTCGGGTACCAGGTACCCTTCATAGCCTGGCTTACCCACCTGAGGTCCTCGGGGAAATTGATCACCCAAACCTGCGGCGTGGCTGTCCAGTCCGGTCAGTAGCATCGCTCGCGCGGGCGCACAAACCGGTCCGGATCGAAACTGGCGAAAGCGAACGCCTTGATTGGCCAGTTTCTCCAGATTGGGCGTCCTGATCTCACCGCCGTAAGGTGCGATATCAAAATATCCCAGATCGTCAGCGACGATCAGCAATATGTTGGGCCTGTCCGGCGTGGCCGTGGATGAAACGGTTTTCTCAGCTTTCGGCCCTGAGGATTGATTATCGGCTGTTGAGATCTTCTGATTGCCGTCGAGCACGGGCTCATCGGGCGCGATATCACAGGCTGCCAGCAAACCGATGCTGGCAGCCATTGTCAGCAGTCTAAAACCCGCCCGGATACCTAACATTTTAACAAACGCCTGTCGTTTCAATCATTCATGCTGGCCACTTAGTCTTATCTGGCAACATAACCGCTCTCATCCCTATCGTCATCTTATCGATCTAAAACCTTGCGCCAAAGGTTACGCCATAGGTCATGGGCGCGCCTACGTTGACGGTCCGGCAGCCACAGGCGAACGGTGGATTGATCAGCTGGCCAGTAACGTATTCTTCATCGGTGAGGTTCTGCACAAACAGGTCGGCAAACCATGTTTCAGTGTCATACCGGACCCGTGCGTTAAACAGGCTGTAGGAATCCTGGGTATCCAACGGCGAGTTGGCACGGTCGAAAAATATCTCTGACCGATAGGACCAGTCCAGCCTGAACAACAGCTCGTTATTCCCCGCCATCGGCATGCTGTATTCGGCTCCGGCATGGCCAGTCCACTCGGGCGCGTAATTCAATCGCTTGCCGGAAAAATCGGTGGGCGGTCTGTCGATCGTGTACTGATCGTAGGTCGCATCAAGGTAACCAAAGGAGACGTCAAATCGAAGGGCGTCGCTGGCAGCCCATTCAAACTCTCCTTCCAGACCTTTAATCGTCGATTCAGCAGCGTTGTCAGTCAAGGGGCCAAACGCAGTTAACCGGAACACCTGCAGATCTGAGTAGTCGTAGTAGAACGCCGTCAGGTTGACCAGTAGGCGATTGTCGAAGAACTTGTTCTTGGAGCCGATTTCCAGTGCGTCAACAAACTCCGGCTGATAGGGAACCTGATCGGTACCATTGAGCAACTGACCACCGTTGAAATCAAATCCGCCGGATTTGTAGCCGCGAGCAATACTGGCATACAGCAAGCTGTCGTCTGTTACCGCATAATCTGCGCTTAAACGGTATGTCAGTTCGGAAAATGATTCGCTGCCGCTGTCAGGCGGCAGGGGCGCGGCAATTCCCGGTGACATGAAACGAATGTTGTTGGTCAGGTCCTGCAGGCCGCCGGTCTCCCGGTTCTGATCCTTGTCGTCCCAGGTCTGACGCAAACCCGCTGTCAACGACAGTCGGTCGCTCACGTCATAGGTCAGTTGAGCAAACAGTGCGTAGGAGTCAACCTCGTGATTGGTTACTCGGAACTGTCGGGTCCCGCCTCCGCCGGGCACCGCGCCAGGGGGTAGCGGCGCATCCAGCGCCAGCAGTCCTGCCGGGGTCAACGTCTCAAACTCTTCAGTGAGTTCTTCGTGATAAAAATACGCGCCTAAAATCCATTGAAACGCGGAATCATTCTGGGAAATCAGATTGAATTCCTGGCTGTACTGGGAAGCGTCGGTTGCACGCTGGCGAGTCTCCAAAGGTAGCTCGGATCCATCGGCGTCCACCAAAATTTCGTTGTCATTGGTCTGATAAGACGTTAGAGACTTGAGCACAATCGTGTCTGTGAGATCAAAGGTGCCATCAACGTCAAAGCCCTGAATGGTCTGGTCGAGAAACTCTGGCGCGTCTTTGCGAATATCGAAAAAGCCACCCGGCAACGGCAGGAGCGACTGACCCGTTGTGGTCGTGGCGCCGTTGTAAAGATCGGCCACTACAGGGCCTCCGGCTGGCGGCGCCGGGCCGGCGGATACGCCGACGAGGTAGCCCGCCGGATAGCCGTTTGGCGTATTGATATCGGCCCCCAAGAATCGCGATCCCGGACCGACTCCGCCAAAATTGGAGTGATAGCCACGAACCAGGATTTCATTGCCGGAATCGGTGTTCCACAGCACCTGAACCCGCCCACCCTTGGAGTCTTTGTCGAACGAATCTCGACCAGTGTTGAACAGATTCTCAAGAAACCCATCTCGCTGGTCAGAAAATAGTGTAATCCGCGAGCTGACGTTATCTGACAGCGGCACATTAACAGCGGCGCGAAGTCGCGCGTTATCGTAGTTACCCAGGGTGATGTCGGCAAAACCTTCCAGCTCTGATCCCGGGCGTTTGGTCACAATGTTGATCGATCCGCCTGTTGCATTTCGGCCGTAGAGGGTTCCCTGCGGGCCCCGCAATACCTCGACCCGCTCAACATCAAAAATATCCCCTGCGGCAACCGAGTTCCTACCGACATAGATGCCATCGATATGCAGCGCTACTCCGGGATCACCACCGCCAACCAGGGTCTCGGTGCCGATGCCTCTTAAGGTGACGCGGGCAACGTTTTGTCCAGCGGATTGAACAGAGAAATTCAGGTTTGGGGTGGATTCCTGGATGCCGGCAAGTCCAGTGAAACCACGAAGGTCCAGCTCAGACTGAGAAAACGCGGTGACAGAAATGGGAACATCCTGCAGTCCTTCATCGCGTTTGGTTGCGGTGACGGTAATTTCTTCAATAACACCGCTCTGGTTGTCGTTGGAGCCATTTTGAGCAACAACTGTGAGACTGCAAATGGCCAGTAAACAAGCAGCAATCGCCTGCATTAGTTGAGTAGCTTTAGTCACCTCGATCCCCTTTCTCCCTCAGCGAAAGCTGATATTCAGTCGAACCATCAAAGTTTCTTGTACCACAATGCGGTTGCGCTGTAGTGCATTGCGATATATTAGAGGGTTGAATACCCGTGTCAAGGCACCACCATGACGAGCGCAACCGAAGCTACCGGATCTTTGAACGCCTGTGGTGAGATCGGCTGGACAATCTCCAGCCTTGGAAGCGATCAGTGGAACAACGACAAGGCCAAGGGTAGGGATGCTGCTGGGAGTGCGCAGAAAGCGGTGTCAACTCACGCCGGGGTTGAGAGGTAATAGCAGGGACTAATTGACGCCTCAGAGCCAATGTTGAGAATGACCGGTCACTGTGCAGTGACCGCCCCAAGCACCTCCAGGATCTGGCTCCTGCTTTCCAGCAAAGCCGCTTCAAAAACCTTTTCATTGCGGGCAAAACGCGCTGATGGCGTAGGTATAGAGAGAGCAAATCCGCGCCCGAGTGGGCCTTCAAATGACGTGCTGATGGCGCAAATGCCTTCGGTGTACTCTTCCCGGTCGTAGGCGAGAAAACTCTGTCTGGCCAGGTCCAACTCTTTTCGAAGCGCTTTCATTGAGGTGATAGTTTTGGGTGTGAAGACCTCAAGACCATTGTCTAAAATCGCATTCTGTTTGGCCAGTGGCAGCGTGGAAAGCAGGGACTTTCCGCAAGCCGTGCAGTGCAGTGGAAATCGTTCACCAATGGCAGAAACGGCGCGAAGTCGATGGCTGCCGGGAATCTGGTCCACAAACGTTGCGCTTTTTCCCTGAATTACGGATAGATCGATGGTCTCATGCAGCTTGCGGGACAGGCTTTCCATATACGGCCTGACCAGCTGATTGACTTCAAACTTGGTAGCGTTAGCCAGTCTGATCAGTGCTGGACCCAGTTTTACTCGGGACTTGGGCGACGCCGCAATCAGAAACTGTTCATCCGCCAGCGCCGCAACGATCCGTTGTACCGTTGAACGGGCCAGATCCACCCTGACGGCGATCTCCGCAAGGCTCAAACCGTCGGGCTCATTTTCTAACGAGCGGAGCACTTTGGCTGCCCTGGCAATCACCTGAATTCCCGAACGCGGCACATCAGCCGGTGCGCTGACGGCCTGTTGGCTTAATTTATTATTTTTCATGGAACCTTTTATTGACGCGCTTGAGGCGCGGCTTAGCCGCAGTGAAGATTACCTGATTCTCTATTGTTTTACATCGTGGTACAGCCTGTACTGAAAAATAATGATGGATTTACGATCCATTACAAGGGCGGTCATCAGTTGACAAGCCCGCCCTGAAAGTTCCAATATGCAATACAGATGACCCACAATACGGTCATTGAGGAACTATTGATCACCGCAAAACAGGAAAAGTTATGGCAGGCTGGGAAGAAGGGGATTGGCGCGATGAGGCGCTTTGTAAGTTTTCTGAATCAAATCAAACAAACAACATGGGTCTTCAGTTTTATGACCTGAGCCATCCCTGGGGACTGGGACAACCCTGCTGGCCCTATTTTGAAGACGTTAAGATCGAACGCCTGCACGGCATGTCCAAGTCGGGGGTTCTAACCCAGAAAATTACGACTGTGATGCATTCCGGCACTCACATTGACGCCCCGGCCCATGTGGTGCCCGGCACTGCATTCATGGATGAAGTACCCCTGCCCTATTTCTTTGGCACCGGCGTTGTAGTGGATATACCCAAAGGAAAATGGGAACTGATCACGGCGGACGATCTGGAGAAAGCTCGACCCCAGATTCGCGAGGGCGACATCGTTATTGTAAACACGGGATGGCACAAATATTACGGCGACAACCAGCACTACTACGGCTATTCACCCGGCTTCTACAAAGAAGCAGGCGAATGGTTTGTTGAACGCAAAGTGAAAATGGCCGGCAGCGATACCCAGGCCCTGGATCACCCGCTAGGTACCGCCATCGGCCCTCACGGGCCTGGCGCACCCCATGGACTGCTGCCCCAACTCAATTTGGAGTACGAGGCCCTGACCGGGCGCAAAGTGATTGAAGACTTTCCGGAATGGGAGCCCTGTCACAAGGCGCTGCTGTCCAACGGGATATGCGGTTTTGAGAACGTTGGCGGCGACATCGACAAAGTCACCGGCAAGCGTGTGACCTTCGCCGCGTTTCCTTGGCGCTGGAAAAAAGGTGACGGCTGCATCGTCAGGCTGGTAGCGATGCTGGACCCCAGCGGCAACTATCGCATCGAAACCGGAAGGGCCGACTGATGGAGGTTGTGCGATACGCTGCGGCGGAATCCTATCAGGCCCCCAAGCACTTTGATGTCAGCTGTTTCAGGCTTCAGGGAATGGGAGCCAGCACCACCCAGAGCAGTTGGGTCGGCCTATCTCATTTCTTACCTGGCGGCGGTGCTGAAATGGACGCCACCCCTAGCGAAAAAATCTACGTGGTGCTCAGCGGCCAGATTACGGTGGAAACCCCTGAGAGTAAGGTCACGCTGGGGCCAAGAGACAGCTGCGTTATCCCAGCCAATGAATCTCGATCGGTGATTAACCAGACCAACGATGTGACCACAATGTTGGTCATCATCGAAAATCCGGCTAAGTGAGCATGGCGGGCGTCCCCAAGGTCCCCTCAAATCTGTTTAATATCGAGGGTCAAACAGCCCTCATTACGGGCGCTACTGGTGCGTTTGGAGAAATCGCCGCAACAACGCTTTCCCGCGCTGGGTGCAACCTGGTGCTTGCTGCGGGCGGCGCAGAAAAGCTCGAGGCTGTGGCTACTCGTTTGCGCAGTGAAGGCGCCAACGTTGCCACTCGCGCCCTTCGACCCAGTTCGGAGAGTCAGTGTGCAGAACTGGTGGAAGTTGCGGTCGCCGAATTTGGCCAGCTGAACATCATTGTCGTGGGCTCTGGCATGAACGACGTGGACAATATCGATGCGCTGACACCTGAACGCTGGCAGCGGGTGATGGATGCTAACGTGCGAGATCCATGGCTGCTGTGCCGAGCGGCAGCACCGCAGTTCAAAAAGCAGCGGAGCGGAAAGGTGGTACTGGTATCATCGGCTCGCAGCATTCTGGGACATCCGGCGGGCTATTCCGCTTACTGCCCATCAAAATCAGCGGTGGATGGATTGGTGCGAGCACTGGGCTGTGAGTGGGGGTCTATAGGCGTGACTGTGAATGCCATTGCCCCTACGGTATTTCGATCGCCCCTTACAGCGTGGATGTTTGAAGACAACGAAAAAGCCAACACCGCCAGGGCGAATTTTCTGACGCGAATACCTATCGGACGTCTGGGCGAGCCAGAGGATCTGGTCGGCGCGCTGTTATTTCTGGCCTCAAGTGCCTCAAACTTCATGACGGGACAGGTCATTCGACCCGACGGCGGGTATACGGCAGGTTGAAGCAATGAATTACCCTATGCTGATTGCCGTTCTCGCCTATGAGGTGCTGCTGATTGTTGGCATCGGGCTGTGGATCCAACGGCGCCAGCGCGGCAGCCATGCCAACGACGAATTTGCCCTGGCCGGACGTTCGCTGCCAATGCCGGTAGTGGCGGTCACCATGGCACTGACTGTGCTGGGCACCGCACACATTCTTGGCGTATTTGAGATGGCCTGGCTGTTGGGCGCGGCGGCGGTCTGGTTCAGCATTGCCCATGTCATCCTGCTGGTGATTGTTTGCCTGGGCACGGGGTTGTGGGTCAGGCGCATGGGCGTCACCACAGTACCCGAGCTTCTGGACAGGTCCTACGGTCTGGAAACCCGTCTTTGCGTCTCCTGCGTTATGGCCGGCGTGATGTTTGGCATATTAACCGTTGAGGCACAGGGCATCGGCATCATTTTTGCCTCGCTAACCAATTGGGACATCGCTACTGGCGCTACCGTTGGCGGCGTTGTGGGAATCCTTTATGTCATTTTGGCAGGGATGAAAGAGATTGGCTGGGTCAACGTGGTGAACGCCATTGTGATGTACGCCGGTCTGATCCTTGCAACAATTTTCGTCGCCCTGAAACTGCCTGGCGGCAACTTTGATACGGTCGCCAACTTCTACCAAAGTGCTGATGAGCCCCACATGATCTCCGTATTTGGCAACCCACAGATCATCCAGACATTTGTGCTCGGCACTATTGTTGCGGTCGTTTTCAGTCAGGGCACCAACCAGATGTTGCTGCAGGTTGCGATGGCGGCTGACAGTGAAAAAACCATTCGCCGCGCACTGTGGATTGCCGCGCCGGTGAACGGTCTTTTTGGTGTTTTTGCTGTGGTTCTCGGCCTGACGGCTAAATCCATTCCGGAATTTGAGGCCGTGGGCCAGAAAGTGGCGGCCACCAGTATGCTGGTAGCCTATTTGCCCCCCTGGCTTGCAGCCGTTCTGCTGGCTTCTTTTCTTGCTGCGATTTTGTCAACGTTTGCAATTCTCGCGCTGGCCATCGCCACCATTTTTGCCAACGATATCTATCAGCCGCTATTTAGGCCACAGTCGTCAGAAAAAGAACAGACCCGCGTGCTGCGTCTGACGATTATTGTCGTGGCCAGCATAGCCATTGGCGTCGCGGCGTTTCTGCCGCCCATCCTGGCCGCCATGAACTGGCTGTTCGCCTGGCTCGTGCCGGTCTTCTGGTTGGTGGTATTTGGCCTGTTCTGGCAGCGTCATCAGGGGGTCGCCATCACCGCGCTGGTCGTCAGCTGGGTGCTGAACTGCTTATGGTCGTTTACCGAACTGCCTGCTGTGCTGGGCATGGCCGGCAGCCCCAACGCTTACGTAACGCTTGGCGCGACTCTCCTGGTGATGATTCCCGGCAACCTGATTGTTAATGGAAGGCCAGGATTGTTGCGTAAGAACTCTGAGTATCCTATCGCCGCCCAGCGGGAGGCGTAAACACATGTTCTGGAGCATCTTCATTCAAACCGCCGCCATGATTGGCGTCATCTTGTTAGCCGGAAGCGCCCTTGCCTACGTGTTAGGCAAACTATTTAGAGGAAATTGACCCCATGGACGAACTGCAGGTGACGCAATTGTGGATGGGCGGCGTTGTGCTGATGATGGTGGCTTTTGGTGTGATTGCAATCGTGGGCTATCTTCTGCACAAATCCAGGAATCGCTAGGTGGCTCGGTTAGCAGACGGAGTTGCGGTAATCACCGGTTCAAGCAGCGGGATAGGAGAGTGTATTGCTCGCTCCTTTGCCGCAGAAGGGGCAACGGTGGTTATTTGCGGTAGAGGTCTGGATAAAGCTCGGACAGTCGCCGACTCCATCAGCGCCGGTGGCGGCAACGCCCTGGCCATCAGCTGTGACGTCACTAGCGATAGCAGCGTTGCTGAGCTGCACCAACAGGTGAATGCCACCGTTGGCCCCGCGAACATTGTGGTTAATAGCGCTGGCATCTATCAGATTTCACGGTTTCTGGACACGCCCCTAGACACTTACAAAAAGGCCATAGACCTGAACTACCTGGGTGCTGTTCGAATGATCCAGACCTTTCTTCCAGCAATGATTGATGGTGGATACGGCAAGGTCGTCAATATTGCCTCTACCGCTGGCAAGTATGGCTCCATGTATCAGGCACACTACAACGGATCCAAACATGCTGTTCTGGGTATCACCCGGTCTCTGGCGCTGGAGTTTGCCAAGACGGGGGTCTGTATCAACGCGATCTGCCCGGGCTTTGTGGAAACCCCCATGTTTGAGCAGGGCGTGATGGAAGTTGCTGAAGCCTCTGGGCAGAGCACTGACAGCGCACGGCAGACCTGGCTGTCTCGCGTTCCCATGGGACGTTTTCTACAGCCTGAAGAAATTAGCCCCCTGGCGATATACCTTGCCTCACGCGAGAGTATCGGTATGACCGGCCAAGCTATGACCATATCCGGTGGAATGGTGCTGGTTTGACTCAGCGTGCAGCGGTCATTGGGGCTGGCTTGATGGGCTGTGGCATAGCCCAGTTGCTAGCAGCGAAGGGTTATAAGGTTTCATTGTTTGAACCCTTCGAGAAACCTCGAGCTAAGGCTGAACAAACCATCCGATCCATCTGCGAATCGATCAGCGAACCAACAGCCATAGCAGACGCGGTATTTGTCACAGGCGATCTGACAGCAGCAGTGGGAAACGCCCAGGTCGTGATCGAAGCAATCCCTGAAAAGCCGCGGCTAAAACAGGACCTGTTTGAACAGTTGGTCAGGCATGCCAGGGCCGATACTCTGCTTGGCACAAACTCTTCGGTCATTCCAGTCACCACGGTTGCGTCAAAACTCTCCGACACCGATGCCAGTCGCGTAGTAGGCATGCATTTCTGGAACCCGCCGTATCTGGTGCCACTGGTTGAGGTTGTCCAAGGTCAACGGACCTCGCAGGAATCTGTGGATCGAGCGATGGCCATGCTCGCAAGCGTTGGACGAACACCAGTACACATCCGTAAGGATATTGTGGTCGGCAATCGACTCCAGCATGCACTTTGGCGGGAGGCAATATCACTGGTTGCTGATGGGGTGGTTGACGGGCCCGACATTGATGCCATTGTGAAAAACAGTTTTGGCCTCCGACTTCCGGTACTTGGTCCCATGGAAAACGCTGACTTAGTTGGAATTGAACTAACCCAGGACGTGCACAACGTGGTGTTTCCCCAGCTCAACAATAGCCAGGCCGCCCACGGCATGCTCCAAAACATGCTGGATGCCGGCAACACCGGAATGGCTTCAGGTCAGGGTTTTTACCGTTGGACCGTCAATCAGGCCGAGGCCACACGTAAGACCTTGAATGATCACCTGATCAAGATCACCAGAAAACCGTGAGTCAACCGGAGATACTCTGGCGCCCCAATCCAGGCGACGTAGGCGACACCCGTATCAGCCATTTCCTGCATGCAGCGCGTATATGCTCTGGAGTGGGACTAAACGAGTACAACGACCTTTATCAGTGGTCCATAGAGCAACCGGAATCGTTCTGGCGCTTGCTTTGGGAGTTTTTGGGTATCCGGGCTTCCGAACACGGCTGCAAAACGGTGACCCCTGGCGAACGCATGCGAGAAACCCTTTTTTTTCAAGATGCACGCCTCAATTTTGCGGAAAACTTGCTGGCAGATTGGGATACCGATCGTGCCGCCGTCATTTTTCGCGACGAATCCAATATCCGAATTGAACTCTCGGGAAGAGAGCTCCGTCGACAGGTCGCTGCAACAGCGGCAGGCCTGCGAAGCGCCGGCGTTTGCCCCGGAGACCGGGTAGCTGGGTTTGTTCCCAATCACCCCAGCACGCTGGTCGCCATGCTGGCGGCCGCCAGTATCGGGGCGGTCTGGGCCTCCTGCTCACCAGAGTTTGGTGTAAGCGCAGTGGTTGACCGGCTGGCGCAGATCGAGCCCAAAATACTCATTGCCGCGGATGGGTATCTATACAACGGTAAGGCGATTGACTCACTGGCACGAGCCAGCGACATCGCCCAGGCGGTGACCAGTATCAAAACAGTTGTGGTATTCCCGAACCTTGGCACCTGTCCAAACCTGTCAGGTTTTCCAAAGGCTGTGTTGCTGGAAGACTTCCAGGAAGACGATGCTGAACTCAACTTTGCTCAACTTCCATTCAGTCATCCGCTGTTTGTGTTATTCACCTCCGGTACTACCGGTGTACCGAAATGCATTGTGCACTGCGCTGGAGGAGCATTGATCCAACTGATGAAGGATCATCAGTTGCACTGCAATCTGGGAAAAAATGATCGGCTACTGTTTTACAGCACCTGTGGCTGGATGATGTGGAACTGGCTGGTTACCGCGTTGGCCAGTCGTTGCGCGATTGTGCTCTACGACGGTGCCCCCCTGCTGTCTTCAAACCCAGAGATTCTTTGGGAAGTGTGTGAGGATGAGGGAGTAACGGCCTTTGGCGCAGGCGCTCGATATTACGGAGAACTGCAAAACCTGAACCTTGAGCCCGGCAAAAAATTCCCACTCCGGGACCTCAAACTTATCATGTCAACGGGCTCGATTCTTGCGCCCGAAAGTTACGACTATATCTACGCCGCGATCAAGTCTGATGCACTGCTGGCATCGGTCACTGGCGGCACAGATATCTTGTGTGCGTTCGCCTTGGGAGTACCAACCCTTCCTTTGTATCGAGGAGAAATCCAGTGCCGAGCTCTGGGAATGGCCGTCAATATCTTCGACGACGATGCTCACCCTATTCAGTCCCGTTGCGGCGAACTGGTATGCACAAAACCGTTTCCCTCAATGCCACTCAAATTCTGGGGGGACGTCGATAATCGCCGGTATGATGAGGCCTATTTTTCCCACTTCGATAATGTTTGGTGCCACGGCGATTTTGCGGAGCTGACCAGCCGTGGAGGGCTGATCATTCATGGACGATCCGACGCTGTGCTCAATCCTGGTGGAGTGCGAATTGGCACGGCCGAGATTTATCGCCAGGTAGAGAAGATACCGGCGATTGTGGACGCCGTTTGTGTTGGCCAAAATTGGGACAATGATGTGCGTGTTGTGTTGTTTGTTGTCCTTAAGCCCACCGATACCTTGACTGAAGAACTGCAGCAGAAAATCCGCCAGATCATCCGAGATCAAGCGACTCCGCGCCACGTACCCAACAAAATCGTTGCCGTTACCGACGTACCAAGAACCCTAACTGGCAAGATCGCAGAATTGGCCGTAAGAGACCTTATTCACGGTCGAATTGTAAAAAACACTGGCGCCTTGGCAAACCCGCAATGCCTCTCAGAGTTTAGCGATCGAGCAGAACTGGCAACGTAGAACAGGTCGAGTCAAAAAATGAACAATCAATTCCCCGGGTTACACTACGGTTTCTTGTCAGGCCTCTTTCTTTTGCTGATTGCAGGATGCCAATCAAACCCGCCATCGAAATCAATCATGGAATCCGGTAGCTCAGTTTCTGATGGTCGACCCAATGTGCTGTTGATCGTGATCGACGACCTGGGGTTTACTGACCTGGGAAGCTACGGCAGTGAAATTCGGACCCCTAATCTGGACAAGCTGGCGGAGGACGGCCTTCGTTTTTCAAACTTCTATGTGTCACCAAACTGTGCACCCACTCGGTCCATGTTGTTGTCGGGCATGGATCACCATATGGCGGGTAACGGGACCATGCTGGAGCACATTGTTGATAACCAGCGCGGCGCTCCAGGCTACGAGGGATATCTCAATGAACGTGTGGCAACGCTGCCACAGGTTCTGAAGCAGGCCGGCTATCACACCTACATGGCAGGCAAGTGGCACCTTGGAATCGAAGAAGAAACCAGCCCGGCCGCACGAGGATTTGATGAGTCGTTTGCGCTCCTGTTGGGCGGAGGCAGTCATTTCTCCGATAAAGCAGGACTGGTGAGCCCAAAGCCGGTGGCGCTGTATCGCCAAAACGGCAAGTTGGTTGACGCACTGCCCGATGACTTTTACTCAACGCGTTTTTATACCGACACAATAATGCAGTACATAGACTCTGCCCGCGAAGCTGACGCCGCTCCATCGCCGTTTTTTGCCTACCTTGCATACACTGCCGTGCATTGGCCGTTACAGGTTCCACCAGAGGCAATGGACCTTTACCAGGGACATTACGCCGATGGTTATGACGAACTTCGCCAAAACCGTTTTCGTAGTGGGCTGCAAGCAGGCGTTGTGCAGGCTGGTACACGCCTTCATCCCGGCGCGGCTGCCGTGCCGTCCTGGGAAAGCCTCTCTGAACCAGAACAGGCCCGGCAGTCGAGGAAAATGGAAATTTACGCCGCCATGCTCGAACTTGTTGACCGTAACGTTGGCCGCCTGCTGGACCATTTACGGCAAGTGGGTGAACTGGACAATACGCTCATCCTGGTTATGTCCGACAACGGCGCCGAGGGAAATCGACGGGAACGAATGGGCGGCGACGATTGGGTAGCAAACACCTTTGACCAAAGCTATGAAGCAATGGGTGCGCGGGGATCCTATGTGGATTTCGGCCCAGGCTGGGCACAGGCGAGCAGCGCCCCCTTTCGATTGTGGAAAGCGCACACAGCAGAAGGTGGGATCCGGGCCCCTCTGATTGCGTCAGGCGTTGGCGTCAACCATCGCGGCGCTATAACCCCCGCTATTTCCACTGTGAAAGACATCATGCCCACCATTTTAGAAGCTGCCAAGGTCGAGACACCCAAGTCAGTGTTCCAAAACCGCAGGATTTTGCCGATCACCGGTCGCTCCCAGAGTCCGCTCCTGCGAGGCGCTGCTGAGATCGTACACACCAGCGCAGAAACTTTCGGCTGGGAGATATTTGGCGGACGGGCATTGCGAAGCGGCAAGTGGAAACTGCTGTGGGTGGCCGGACCCAATGGCGAGAACCGATGGCAGCTTTACGATCTGCACAATGACCCAGGCGAAACCCTGGACTTATCTGCCGCCGAACCCCTTGTCATGAGCAACATGAAAGAAAAATGGGCGGAATATGTCCAGGCAAACAACGTCATTCTGCCGGATGAGACGCCGAAGGGATCCTGGGGTGACGAAGACTGACAGCGAGATCCGGGTGTAACTCTTTAGCGTGAGTCTTTCCGCTCTGAAGACCCTCCAAACCTGCCCGATTTTCCGCATCGGTCGACCTGTGGCCCGAATCGAGGGGCCTGAAGTAGGGTTTGTACAGGTTTCGGCAGGCTGGATTGTGTATCGGTTTGAAGGCCTAGCATGGCTTCCCGTAGTAAGGCTTTCATGCCATTTGACATCGATTAA
>CAYGPO010000056.1:0-28270 GCA_964351665.1 uncultured Gammaproteobacteria bacterium
GCCTGCTAGTAGTTAATCGCCGGGCTGCCCGCCGGATAAAAAACCCCCACCAGCTTCATTCCTTCAGCGCTGGTGCATTCCAACGAATGGGGTTGCCGGCGGGGCAGGAAAATCACATCACCTGGCTGCACCGCGGCTCGGCCTTCTGGGGTCCATAGGAACCCCTGGCCAGAGACAATGGTAATGGTCTCTTCATAAAGATGGCGATGAAAGGCAGCCCTTGATTTGGGCGCCTCACCGAGAAACTGGGTCATGTCCGACGGACAGCTGCTCTGATCAACCAGCACCTGATAAAAGCGGTCAGCCATGGGTTGCCGAAGGGAAGGGTCCAGGGAAAAAATTCGCTGAGTCCATTGCCCGTCGAAGGGATGATCAAGATTTCCTGGCCACTGGGGTTGGTCATTTTGCGGACACACGGTGGCCGTTACTCTGAAGGTCCCCTGAGCGTGATCGGGTAGCAGGGTAAACGGCTCATTGGGACAAACCAGGGCTGCTTGGTCGGCAGCAATGGCGAAGGTCCGTCCGCCAATCACAATCTGGCCCTGGCCCGAAAGCACAAACAACGCTGCGCAGGTGTTCGGAAACGACATCGCCTGGGCCGGCCCCTGACCGGCCTGAAGATAAAACAACGACATGCCGCTGGCATCATCAGCGGCGCCGATCAACCGCGATACCGATAGATTGCCTTTGCCGGTGAGCCGGGTGGGATCGGGAGTCACCACAAAACAGCCGCACTCAAGCTGCGCTTTGCCGGTATCGCCCCAGGCTCTTGGGGTAATCGGGAACTCGGAAGTGGCGGCAATTTCCTCCATGCTGGCCAGGTCATAAGCGTCATCCAGATTGTTATGACTACCGTCACAATAGGGTGGATTACGGGTCTTTTTGCAGGTGCACAGCAGCCGATCGCCGCTGGCGCTCAGCCGGAAAGCCAGCGGTGTATAGGCTGTACCCTGATGGGCCCCATCGCAGAAAGGCTGGGTCCCACTGCGACCACAGCTACACCAAAAATAGCCTTTATCCGCTTCAAGACTCACCAATACCGGCTTTGTAGCAGCCACTGCAGGCTGATCCATATAGGTCACTCAAAAGGTGTTGCGTAGGGCCCTATTGTGCCTGACACGGCGGATTTCAGGACGCCTGAGAACCACAATCAGTCCTACCAGAGCTCTGACAACTGCCGAATTGAGTCCAATGTGATACCGTTTGCTCCGTTCGGCGGGGCTGGTGCACGGTGGACGGCAAGAAAAATAACAAGCAGTTTAGGGAGCAACAGCCTCGAAAGACTCGTGCCGCGGAGCCCACAGGGTGTCTGCGGCTGCTCACTCGGGCGTTGCAAGACAGTAATTTTGGGTTTCAGAGGGAGTATTACAGGGCATGTCTGTAGCAATAATTTTAGCACTGTCAGTTTTTGGTCTGGCGGTGGCTTTTTTCTATTCAGCATCGGTGAGCAAGGTTGCCATCGACATGGGTGTTACCGATGAGGGCACCAAAGGCCGACTGAAAAAAATCCATGCGGCGATTGCCGCTGGCGCCATGGCCTTCCTGAAACAGGAATATAAGTTCATGGCGATCTTCATGGTGCTGTTTGCCATCGTCATAGGCCTGTTAATTGACGATCACCACACCGACTACGTCAACGAAGGCCTGTACACAGCCGTAGCCTTTATCTTTGGCGGCATTATCTCCATCGTATCAGGCTATATCGGTATGAAGATTGCCACCGCCGGCAACGTTCGCACCACGGTGTCCGCCAACCAGTCCCTGTCTGACGCCTTTAATATGGCCCTGCGCTCTGGCGCAGTGATGGGTTTTGCCCTGGTAAGCCTTGCTTCCCTGGGCATGCTGCTGATTTATCTGGGCCTGAAATATGTAATGCCCGAACAACTGCCGGCCCACATCCTGATGGAAGTGATCGCCGGATTTGGTCTTGGCGGTTCCTCCATCGCCCTGTTTGCCCGGGTAGGTGGCGGTATCTTCACCAAAGCCGCCGACGTGGGCGCTGACCTGGTGGGTAAGGTCGAGGCCGGAATTCCCGAGGACGACCCTCGCAACCCGGCGGTGATTGCCGACAACGTGGGTGACAACGTAGGCGACGTGGCCGGCATGGGTGCCGACCTGTTCGGCTCCTGCGCCGAGAGTACCTGCGCGGCCATGGTGATTAGCGCGATTGCCTTTGCCGGCAACGTGGATGCCCTGCTGTTTCCCATCGTGATTTCAGCCATCGGCATCCCAGTCAGCCTGCTGACCATTCTGATGGTGAGGGTTACCACCGAAGAACAGGTTGGACCTGCGCTGAAGCGAATGCTGATCATTTCCAGCGTATTGATGGCGGTGGTGATGTATTTCGTGACCATGCAGCTGATTCCACAAGAATTTATCATTGCGGGCGCCACTTACACGGCCATGGGCGTGTATTTTTGTTTCCTTACCGGACTGGTGTCCGGTTTGGTGGTCGGACTGCTGACCGAGTACTACACCTCCGATAAATTCCGCCCGGTGCAGGAAGTCGCTGAATCCTGTCAAACCGGCACCGCCACCAACATCATCTTTGGCCTGGCCCTGGGTTATAAAAGCTCGGTAGGCCCCTACCTGGCCATCGGTGCCGCCATCTACATCCCCTGGATACTGGCAGGCATGTACGGCGTTGCCATTGCCTCCCTGGGAATGCTGGGCACCCTGGTTATTGCCCTGACCATCGACGCCTATGGCCCGGTGGCGGACAACGCCGGCGGTATCGCGGAGATGGCGGGCATGGAAGAGCACGTGCGCCAGCGTACCGACGTGTTGGACGCCGCCGGCAACACCACGGCGGCCATGGGCAAGGGCTTTGCCATTGGCGCTGCCATCTTGACCTCTCTGGCGCTGTTTGCCGCCTTCCTGACCCGGGCGGACCTGCTACTCAAAGAGGAAAACGGGCCAGATTTTGACCTGCTGGGCAGCATTAACCTGCTGGACCCGATGGTCTTCACCGGCCTGTTCATTGGCGCAGTTCTGCCAGCTCTGTTCACAGCGATGACCATGAAGTCGGTGGGGGCTGCGGCCTATAAGATGATTGAAGAGGTGCGTCGGCAGTTCAAGACCATCCCGGGCATCATGGAAGGCACCGGCGACCCAGACTACGAGCAGTGTGTTGCCATCTCCACCCAGGCCGCGATTAAAGAAATGGTCGCCCCGGGCATTCTGATTATGGGCGCGCCCCTGGTCTGCGGCTTTCTGTTTGGTATTCAGGCCCTGGCCGGCCTGCTGGCGGGCTCCCTGGTTTGCGGCGGCGTACTGGCAATCTCCGCCTCTAACAGCGGCGGCGCCTGGGACAACGCGAAGAAATACATCGAAGCGGGCAACCTGGGCGGCAAGGGTACAGAAAACCACAAGGCCGCCGTTGTTGGCGACACCGTGGGCGACCCGCTAAAGGACACTTCAGGCCCTTCTCTGAATATCCTGATCAAGCTGTCAGCGATTTTGTCCCTGGTATTTGTGCCGTTTTTTGTTCAGTACGGCGGCCTTCTGGTCGGCTAATCTGGTCGGCTAATCTGCCAACCTGATGACCGACCCAAGGCCGGGTTCGCCAACGCGAATCCGGCCTTTTTTTACGCCTGCTGACGTTTCCAGGCGGCGCAAATCTCACCCGCACCGGCGCTCCAAACCGAGGTGCGCGAGCTGAGGTTTTCCAAAACCCCCTCCAGATGTTTGATTCGATGGGGCTGCCCCATCAACCAGGGATGTAGGTTCAGGGACACAATCCGCCCGCCCTGGGTTGCCGCTTCAGCCTCCAGTAGATCTGCTGAGTCCAGCACCTGCTCAGCCCAGGAAGCTTCGGAATGCAGGTTGTTCATGATCACAAAGCGATCTTCAATTTCCAGAGGCAGCGGCATTGCGGTCAGGGGCCGGCCGCTAGTGCGAAACTGATAGGGCATGTCATCGTTCACCCAATCGCAGAAATACTCGATGGCATTGCTGGCCAGCAGGTCCGGGGTATTTTCTGATTCCGATCGTACCGGCGACATCCATCCGCGGACCTTCTGGCCGGTGGCCTCACGCAGCAGCGAAAGGCTGCGGCTAATCTGGCCGGCTTCCTCAAGCGGATCCTGGCCGCCATAGTGCAAGGCGTCCATGTGTTCGCCATGGCCCAACACTTCATCACCACGGTCTTTGATCAGGCGGGTAAGATAAGGCACTCGCTCAAGCAACCGCGAGTTAACCGTCAGGGTGGGCTTAACGCCGAATCGGTCCAGCGCCGCCAGTACCCGAAACAGCCCGACCCGGTTGCCGTAGTCACGCAGGCTAAAATGGCGCAGATCTGGATAAGGCATGGTCATGCCGCCGGGCACCTTAAACGGTTTACCCTGCTGGTTTAGGGGATAGAACTGCAGGTTAACGTTGACCCAAAGGGCCAGCGACTTACCCTCGGGCCAGCTGACCGGCTTGCGTTGGCTGAGCATCGACCAATCGTAGCGGTCATGATCCATTCCATAACGGCGCTTCGGATACTCCAGATAACTTGGGTCCATGCTCATCAGGCTGCTCCCCGCTGATTGATATCAGCCAGCGCTTGGTCAAAGTAGTTGTCGCGATAGTATTGGGCAATCTCCCGACCGGTAGTCACCCACACATCCGGGTGGCCGGTGATGTACTCCAGCGCCTCTTCAAAGGCCTTTAGCCGGTGTGGGCAGCTGACCTGATAGTTGTGGGTAGGAATACACATCACGGTGCCGCTTTGCTCACCCTCCAGGTAAAGCCTGTCGAAGCAATCCTTCAGCTGCTGCCCATAGCGCCGGGGTTCAATCTTCTGCACCACGTAGGCAATGGTGTCGTTCATTTCCAGGGAATAGGGCACCGACACAAAGCGCTTGCCGGAGCGGGTGTGAATGGGGGTTGGCTGATCGTCATGGAACAGGTCGCAGGTGTAAATGCCGCCCTCATCCCCAAACAGCTCCGTGCCCACCTCAGCAAACAGATCGATGGTCTCCTCGCTGTGAGATAGCGCCGGCGCCAGGTAGCCCGCACACTTCTGACCGGTATGCTGATGAATGGTCTCCATGGCGTCCCGGATCATGGCTTTTTCCTGCTCGCTGGACAGGCCGTAGGTGTAGCGGGTGTTGTAGATGCCGTGGCTGAAAAACTCCCAGCTGCGCTCTTTGCACATCTCTATTATTTCAGGATGGTGCTCACACAGAGCCGTCGACAGTGAGATGGATCCTCGGATGTTGTACTTATCCAGCAGCTCCATCTGCCGCACATGACCGACCCGGTTACCGTAGTCTCTGATGCTGTAGCCGGTGACCGCCGGGTTGGCCTGGGGCCAGGGCGCCCGGTGCGGGTTGGCGGGGGGATTGAGCTCATAGAATTCAATATTGGGCGCCACCCAAAAGGCCAGCTTGGCGCCACCAGGCCAGCGGATTTTCGGCCGATCCTGATAAGGCCAGTAGTCGTAAAACCCTGGATCTTCCTTCATCAGCCCTGACCCTCCAGCCAGTCAAACACCTCCTGCACGTCCACCACGTCGGCATATTTGAGCAGCAAATCCGTCAGGTTGGCGAAGTGATAGCTCTCATGCTTATCCGCCGTGGTTTCCTCCGGCACGATGGTCCGATAACCCCGGGACAGGGAATCCACCGCCGTAGCCCGGATACAGCCAGAGGTTGAGCCACCGGTGATCACCAGCGTGTCAACCTGATGCCAGACCAGATGACTCTGCAGCGGCGTTTCAAAAAACGCTGAGGGCATGCGCTTGGTATAGATGGCGTCAGCCTTATGGTCGATCTCCAGTCGATCGTCAAACTCTGAACGCTGGGAGTCATACTTAATATTTTGCAGGCTGTCTTCGGTGTCGGTGCGGGTACCCCAAACACCGGCATCTTCCCCCGAATCCATATAGGCCACATGGGTCCATACCACCGGCCAACCCAGGGCGCGGAACTGTTTTGCCAAGGTGTTGACGTACTCCAGCTGCCTGGGGTCGGTTTCATAGGCGGTCTTAAACAGATCAGTGCGGGTGTATGCCTTCTGAGGGTCGACGTTCACCAACGCGGCCTTGCGGCCAAAGCCAAACTTCTTACGGGCCGGATTGGCTTTGACTTGCTGATAAATCTCGCGGGCGGTTTTATTGCTGGTTTCCATGATTTCGGGGTCTGGCTGCTTAGTTGAACCCCGATCATACCGCGAGAATTTGCCAGCGCTAGCTCTACAGCCAGCCTGACCGGACATTTACCCCATCGCCACCGACAAGGTCAGAACAAGCTGCAAGATCTTGCCCTAAAAAACGCCCCCAACCGAGAACAACAGGGACGACTGGGACAGCGCTGGCCGAGCTCGAAGCCATACAGCCAAATCCGGCTGCCTCAACCCACTAATCGAGAAAAGGATAAGGTAACCGGCGCCATGCGAGTTCAACTCGATATCGATCAAACAGAGAAATGATCCGCCGAACAGCCCCCCTACACCAAACAACAGGAACAAGCAGGACAGCGATGCCAGTCGGCGGTTTACCGGCGCGTCGGAGCCATGGATGGCGACGTCGAGCGCACACGGACGTGTTCACAGCGACGCCGGAAAACCGCCGGCTGGCAGCGCTGGCCGAGCTCGAAGCCATACAGCCAAATCCGGCTGCCTCAACCCACTAATCGAGAAAAGGATAAGGTAACCGGCGCCATGCGAGTTCAACTCGATATCGATCAAACAGAGAAATGATCCGCCGAACAGCCCCCCTACACCAAACAACAGGAACAAGCAGGACAGCGATGCCAGTCGGCGGTTTACCGGCGCGTCGGAGCCATGGATGGCGACGTCGAGCGCACACGGACGTGTTCACAGCGACGCCGGAAAACCGCCGGCTGGCAGCGCTGGCCGAGACCGAAGCCACTGAAACTAGGCAGAGGCTAGCCAGCAAGGGAAAATCAGATCAGGCGGTTTGACGGCCGCCGGAAACCACACCCCGATCCGTTGTAGTCAGGGTATCGATGATCAGCCCCGCGGCGGTGTAGCCCAGGGTGGTGCCCATGGCCATCAGGAAGAAACCCGAGGACATATTCCAGTATTCGGCAACCGTCCAACCCTGGTAGAAGCCGGAAAACAGAAAGAAACCGCCGCTGGTAAGCAGGTAGGCAGCGACGACCGACGACAGCACCAGGGTCAGGTTTCGAGAAATTCCAGCGCCGCTCCAGGAGCCGGTGATCAGCAGACGACCCATGGTAAACAACAGGGCCCAGGATGCGATCAGAGCAGGATAAGAGGGCTTAAGACAGGCTGTCAGGTTCAATGAGCCCGCGCACAGGGCGCTGTAGTCCAGGCCCAAAGCCAGCAAGGCCAGGCCTGCCAGATAGATCGGCCGACGAAGTACCGCCCCGGCCAGCACAAAAGCGGCCCATGATGCGTCATGCAGCTGGACGGGCACCAAAGCAGACAGCAGCTCCCCCCGGGTCATCAGCATCAGCAGCGCAAGGCCTGCCATCCAAAGAAGGTTTCGAGTGGTGGAAGTTTTCATGGGTTTAGGTTCTGCGCAGATCATTATGCGCAGATGGTAAAGGATTGGCCGCATCGCATCCAGCCAAACCGCCCAGCCGTTGCATTTTTTCGGCCTGACAGTAACAGTAGCAACTATGCAAAAAATCATCACCATCGACTGTCACTACGCTGACACCCCGCTGATGGCCGCCGCCTATCTGATGATTGAAGATGATCAGGCAGCGTTTATCGACAACAACACAACCCTTGCCGTGCCGACACTCCTGGCAGCCCTTGAGGCTGAGGGCCTAAAGCCTGAGAAGGTCAGCTACCTGATCATCACCCATGTCCATCTGGATCATGCCGGCGGCACCTCGGCGCTGCTCAAAGCCTGCCCCAATGCCGTGGTGCTGGCCCACCCGCGTGCTGCCCGCCACGTGATCGACCCGACGCGGCTGGTGAGCAGTGCACAATCGGTCTATGGCAAAGAGGCCTTTGAGGCGCTGTACGGCGTGATTGAGCCTGTGCCCGCTGAGCGAGTGCGGGAGATGGGCGATGGTGAGACCCTGGAGCTGGGCAGCCGGACCCTCACGTTTATCCATACCCGTGGCCACGCCAACCACCACTTTTGTATCGTCGACAGCGCCAGCAACGGGATTTTTACCGGTGATGCCTTTGGCGTTCACTATCCTGCTTTGCAGCAGGCCGGGCCCTTTGGGTTTCCCTCAACCAGCCCCACGGACTTTGATGGGCCGCTGGCCATGGAGTCCGTTCAACGACTGCTGGACTTAAAGCCCGACTGTATTTATCCCACCCATTTTGGCCCCCTGGGGGATCTGGAAATCCGCGGCGCGCTGCTGATCAAACATCTGCAATTTGCACAAAATCTAATGTTGGAAGCCTGCGCTTCCGACACGCCGGACGCGGAGCTGGAGGAATTTATCCGCTCCCGCAGCGACGACTACTTCAGGCAGGTTCTGGAACAGGCAGAGATTGAAGACACCCAGCCCTACTGGGATCTGATGGCCATGGACCTGGATCTGAACGCCCAGGGGCTGGCCTTTGTTGCCGGCAAACGTCGGCGCAAGGCACGGGAAGCCGCGGCCGGCTGAACCTCAAGTCAGGTGGCCTGACGTAACCGGGCCACCGGTGAGGCAGATTTACTTGCGTTCGCCAGCATCATCTGTTGGCATCGTTATCACGTTAAGGAGAACAGCTATATGTCGTCAGGCGTTGTTGATTGGGGAACCCTTTTATCTGAAAGTGAGCAGATTCAGCGCACAAAAGCCTGCCAGGACAAAGGGGCTTATCACGGCGCCATCGCCGCCGCTGAACTGCATTGGTATGACGCCGATAACGCCTGCTGGCTGAGCGCGAATCCCCAGACGGGCCAATGGTCTGGTTTTGACCACCCCGACGGCAGCCCGGCGGCGGCCCAGCGGCCGGATTCCTGGACCCCCTGGACCACCGCCTTTGACGACACTCGCGCGCCTTTTTTCCGCTGGTTCAGCGGCGCTGAAACCAACGCTTGCTTCAATGAAATAGACCGTCATGTGCTGTCAGGTTCAGGTCAGCATGCGGCTTTTGTCTTTGAAGGCGACCGCTGGGACCCATCGTTAAACGATGGCCGCGGCGGCCCGGTCCAGGAACAAACCTACAGCTATCGTGAGTTTCTGCTGCAAACGGCTATTCGCGCCCAGGTGCTGAGCAATCTGGGTTTGAGTAAAGGCAGTCGAGTTGCCTTCAATCTGCCCAGCATCCCGGAGCAAATTTTTTACACCGAGGCGGCTAAACGCCTGGGCATTATCTATACGCCGGTATTTGGCGGCTTCTCTGCCAAGACGCTTTCCGACCGAATCTGCGACGCCGGGGCGTCGGTAGTGGTAACTGCTGACGGTGGCTATCGCAACGCTGAGGTTGTGCCTTTCAAGGAAATTTATACCGACCCGGCGCTGGATAACTATGTGCCGCTGCCAGCGGCACTGGGCGCGCTGAGCGCGGTGCTGGCAGAACATTCCCTGGGCACCCTGGCCGAGACCATGGAACAGCAGGTGGCCAACGCGCTCAGGGGCGAGATCACCATCGAACGCAGCGACGTGATGCGGGAACTGGGCAAGGCCCTGGCCGGCGTCTCCGATGCTCACCTGGACCCCAGCCAAACCGCACAGATCCGCACCGACGTTGCGCGCCGGCTGTCCGGCGTAGGTCATGTGGTCAAACAGGTGGTGGTGGTTCGCCACACCGGCCAGGACATTGTGCGTCAGTCCCGAGACCTGTGGTCCGCTGATCTGGTGACTGAGGCCACGGCGCAGATCGTTGAGCAGGCTGCAGCGGCCCTGAACCGCCAATCGGAGATCAGCAATCTTCAGGACCTTTCGGCGCTGGACGATCGCGCTCTGTGGCAAGGCCTGAACGCCTGCCAGCCCGCGGTCCCGGTGCCAGCAGACTGGCCGCTGTTTATTATTTATACCTCCGGCTCCACCGGCAAACCCAAGGGCGTGGTGCACACCCACGGCGGCTGGCTGGCTGGCATCACCCATTCCATGCGGACGGTGTTTAACGCCCAACCCGATGACCGAATCTATGTGATTGCCGATCCGGGCTGGATCACCGGCCAGTCTTACCTGATGGCGGCGCCGTTCTCTTTGGGCATTACGTCCATTGTGGTGGAAGGCTCGCCGCTGTTTCCCCATGCAGGGCGGTTCTCATCCATTATCGAGCGCCATGGGGCAACCATTTTTAAAGCCGGCTCCACCTTCCTGAAAGCGGTAATGACCGATCCGGCCAGCACCCGTGACATGGCGGCCTTTGACATGTCCGGCCTGAAGGTCGCCACCTTCTGCGCCGAGCCGGTGTCACCGTCGGTGCAGCAATTTGCCATGGATCATGTCTGCAGTCGCTACATCAATTCCTACTGGGCCACGGAGCACGGCGGGATGGTGCTCAGCTGCCCCTGGGGTGAAGAAAAAACTCTGGCGGCTGACGCCAAAAGCTGGCCTTTGCCCTGGATTCAAGCGGAGGTGCGGGTGGCGGTGACTGACGCACCCGACGGCCAGCCCAACTGGCGACCCGCCGAACAGGGGGAAAAAGGTGAGCTGGTTATCACCCAGCCCTACCCCTATCTGGCGCGCACCATCTGGGGCGATGCGGAGCACCTGGAAGACGATTCCTGGTGTGGCGATATCCAGCGCTTTAGCCAGGTCTACTTCAGTCGCTGGGTCGGCGATCTGAGCTACACCCAGGGCGACTTTGCCCGCCAGCATGACGACGGCAGCGTGACCCTGCACGGGCGCTCTGACGACGTCATTAACGTCTCTGGCCACCGTATTGGTACCGAAGAAATCGAAGGCGCAATCCTGCGGGACAAGGTGCTAAGAGCCGACTCATCCCTGGGTAATGCGGTGGTGGTGGGGGCGCCTCACCCGGAGAAAGGTGAAACGCCGGTGGCGTTTTTGATCGCCGCGCCGGGAAGCCGCTTGTCCGACGACGACCTGGATCGACTGAAGGGTCTGGTGCGCTCAGAAAAAGGCGTGACCGCGGTACCGTCAGACTTTCTGGTGGTGTCGGCGTTTCCCGAAACCCGTTCAGGCAAATACATGCGACGCACCCTGCGGGCCATTTTGCTGGACGAACCCCTGGGGGATCTGTCGACTCTGCGAAACCCAGAGGTGGTGGAGGAAATTCGTCAACAGGTGGCCCAATGGCGGGCCTTTGGCCGTCTTGCCGACGCCCGTCAGATTGTTCAGACCTACCGCTACCTGCGACTGGAAACCCACCGACTGGCTGCGGATAAAAACCTGGCCCTGCTGACCATCAACCACCCGCCGGTTAACTCCCTCAACGAACGGGCCCTGGATGAGCTCAATACCGTGCTGCAGCACCTGCGGGAACAGCCGGAAATTGCCGCGGTGGTGGTCACCGGATCCGGCAATGCCTTTGTCGCCGGCGCCGATGTGAAGGAACTGCTGGAAGTGGGTGAAGCCGGTGACCGGGAGAGCGCCCAGACGCCGGCCAACGCGGCTCATACGGCGTTTTCTGCGCTGGAAAACCTAAAGGTGCCGGTGATCGCTGCGGTCAACGGGCCAGCCCTTGGCGGCGGCAACGAGCTGGTGCTGGCGGCCAGCTACGTGATTGCTGACCCCCGGGCTAAATTTGGTCAACCGGAAATCAATCTGAATCTGCTGCCCGGCTACGGCGGCACCCAGCGACTGACTCGTAAGCTCTATGAGCGGGCCGGCGAGGACGGTATCAAGACCGCCCTGACCCTGATGATCAGCGGTCGCTCCATCGACGTGGATGAAGCCCTTGAACTGGGTCTGGCCGATGAGAAATCCGGCTCACTGGGTGTGGTTCAAACAGCCGTAGACCGGGTTCGCCAATACCTGGCCGGCAGTGGCCCACTGGTCGCAATCCAACAGGCCAGGGCCGAGCAGCTTAAGGCCCGGGAAACCCCCATCCCCATGGACAGCCAATGGCTGCAAAGCGGCCACCTGAGCACCACCATCAGCCAGGCCAAAGCCGGCGACCGGGCCAGCGCCGTGGAACGCATCATCCAGGCCGTCAGCGTTGGCGCAACGCAGGGCCAAAGCGCCGGGCTGAAAATTGAGGCGGGGCTGTTTGCTGACGCGGTATGTGATCCCAAGGCCGGCCCACCGGGCATCACCGCGTTTCTTGAACGGCGCAGCAAACCGCTGCCCCTGCGCGCCGTGGCCGTGCCACCGGATGCCGATGAGGCAACCTGTCGGGCCCTGGAGGTCGACGGCCAACTGCTGCCACTGGGGGCCAGTTTTTTCCCCGGGGTGACCCAGGTACCCCCCTATCAGTACGGCCTGGGGGTGATCAAAAACACCGAAGACGGCTCGCCGGCCCATGATGACCCGATTCGTGCCGAGCGATTGCTGGTGTTTGATACCCCGGAACCTGGACCCAACGATGCGCTGGTTTACGTGCTGGCATCGGAACTCAACTTCAATGATATCTGGGCCATCACCGGCATTCCGGTGTCGCCCTTTGATGCCCGGGACGTGGACCTGCAGGTCACCGGCTCCGGCGGCGTGGCCATTGTTGCCCAGCTGGGCAGCGAGCTGGCCAGAGAAGGACGTTTGCAGGTGGGCCAGCTGGTGACCATTTACTCAGGCCAGAGCGAGCTGCTGTCGCCGGACCAGGGACTGGACCCGATGGCGGCGGATTTCCGCATCCAGGGCTACGAACGCAACGACGGCAGCCACGCCCAGTTCCTGACCGTACAGGGCCCCCAGCTGCACGCCAAACTGCCCGGGCTGACCATCGAGCAGGCCGGCGCCTACGGCCTGACCCAGGGCACCATCCATCGCGCCCTCTATCACACTCTGGATATCCACCCGGGAGCCCGACTGTTTGTCGAAGGCGCCTCCACCGGCACTGGCCTTGAATGCCTGCGCAGCGCCCGCAGCAGCGGCCTGTCGGTGCTGGGCATGGTGTCGTCCCAGGAGCGCGCTGACAGGGTGCAGGACTTTGGCGGCGAGGCAATAAACCGCAGGGACCCACGCTGGGCTGATATCTTCACCCCGGTGCCGGACGACCCGAAGCTATGGCAGGACTGGCAGCAAGCCGGCCAGGCTTTCATCGCCGAATCCCACGGCAAAGTTGGCGGCGCACTGGATTTTGTGGTGTCCCACGCCGGCGAAAAAGCCTTCGGACGATCGTTCCAGCTGCTGGGCGACGGCGGCGTGTTGACCTTCTTTGGCGCCTCCAGCGGCTACCGCTTTTCCTTCATGGGCAAGCCCGGCAGCGAGCCGGTGGCCGCCATGCTGCGCCGCGCCCGGCTGCGGGCCGGACAATCCCTGCTGGTGATGTACGGAGCTGGCGCGGAAGACGGGGTGGTGGATCCGGTGGGGGTGGAGGCCATTGAAGCTGGCTGCAGTGCCGGCGCCCGGGTCGCGGTGCTCACCGACACCATTGAGCAACGGGAGTTTGTCAGTTCTCTGGGCTTTGGTGCCCAGCTCACCGGCGTGGTGAGTGTGGAACAGATCCAGCGACGCTTCGGAGATGACTTCGACCCACCCGGGCCGCTGGCACCGATGCCCGATCCCTTCACCGAATCCGCTGCTTTTAAGGAATCGGTCAGGGCCTTCTCTGATCGCACCTTAAAACCGGTGGGCTCGGCCATTGGCCCATTGCTGCGCAACACCATGGACCGGCGCGGACTGCCCGACGTGGTGTTTGAACGCAGCGGTAGAGATTCGCTGGCCCTTGCCACCGCTCTGGTAAAACCCAACACCGGCAAGGTGGTCTACGCCGAGGATTTGAGCGGCCGCAGGCTGAGTTTTTACGCGCCCCAGGTATGGATGCGCCAGCGCCGGATTTTGATGCCCAGCGCGGAAATTCGCGGCACCCACTTAAACACTGCGCGAGAATTTTCCGAGGTGCAGGAGCGCATCGCCGCCGGCATGATTGACGTGGTTGAGCCGGTGCCGGTGAACTTTGACCAGGTTGCCCAGGCTCACCAGGCCATGTGGGAAAACCGCCACGCCGGCGCCACCTATGTGGCCCTGCACGCACTGCCCAGAATGGGCCTGAAAACCCGGGACGAGCTTTACCGCGCCTGGGCGATCAAGGATGCCCTGGCCCAGGGTGAAGACTTTAAACAGGTAGACACCGGATCAGCAGGGACCCTTCGATGACTCATTCCACCCAAACCACCTCCGGCGGCCGACTGATGGGCCGCAGCATCATTCTGACCGGCGCCGCTGGCAATATTGGATCTCATATCAGCCGCCATCTTCTGCGCGAAGGCGCCAGGGTTGTGCTCAACGGGCGCACCGCTGAGAAGCTGCAGGCTTTAGCCAAGGAACTGGTGGCAGAAGGCTTCAGCGAAGACCATCTTCTGTGCGCCGCCGGCGACTGCGCCGTGCCAGCAGACTGCGATCGGGTGGTCGGCGCGGCGGTGGAGAAATTCGGCACGATAGACGTATTGATCAACAATGCCGGCGGCGCAGGCCCGAAGCAGACCCTGGAAAACATCCCCTTCAGCGAGGATCAAAAAACCGCCCTGGGAGAAGCTGAAACCCTGTTTGAGGCGGCCATGAACCTGCTGGGCGGACCCTGGAATATGACCCGGGCTGCCCTGCCCCATCTCAGCCTTGGCGCTTCGGTGGTCAACGTCTCCACCATCTTTTCCCGCACCCCCTACTTTGGCCGCATTCCCTACGTGGTGCCCAAGTCTGGGCTCAACGCCCTGTCCCTGGGGCTGGCCCGGGAACTGGGTCCTGGCCGTCTGGGAGTGCGGGTCAATACCGTCTTTCCTGGCCCGATCAAATCAGAACGCATAGACACGGTATTTGCCGCCATGGACGGACTGCAGGACCTGGAACCGGGCAGTACCTCAGAACATTTTCGTGGCCTGATGACCACCAAAACCCAGGATCAAAAGGGTCAGCTGGAATTTCGCTATCCAACCCCGGAGAACGTCGCTGACACCATTACCTGGCTCGCCAGCAAAGAGTCTGCGGGATTATCGGGCCATTCCCTGGAGGTCACCCACGGCATGCAGGTGCCGGCCCAGAGCCGCTTCAAGCTGGTGTCCTGGCCGGACAGTCGCCTGGTGGACTTAAGCCAACGCGTAATCCTGATCGTTGGCGGCTCAGACACCGACGACGCCATGGTATTTGCCCGCCGCAACGTCAATCATGGCGCCCAGGTGGTGTTGGGCTTCCGCACCCTGGAGGCGGTAGGTCAAGCCAGGGCCCAGTTGGCAAACGGCGAGGATCGACAGATCCAGCTGCAGCATTTCAACCCGCTGCGCCCGGAGTCCATGGATCGGGTGTTTGAGCTCATTGGCGATCAGTACGGCCAGTTAGACGGTGTGATCTATCTTCCCGCCACTGCCAACCATGAACACGGTCATTCCCTGAGCACCGCCGATGACGGCGATATCGAAACCTTCATCAATACTGAGATGGTGGCGCCGGTGGCGTTTTCCGCCAGCCTGTGCCGGCGGCTGGCTGGCTGGCCGAAGCAAGAGGCGGCTCCTGCGGTGACCTTTGTCAGCAACCCCGATGACGGCCGTGGCAATCGTCTCAACGATCTGAACCGGGCTGGGATTGAAGCGCTGATTCGGGTTTGGCGGCTGGAATCGGAGCATCTGCGCCAGTCGGGCCAGCGGCCCTTCGCCATTAGCGCCAACCAGCTGGTGAGGTTTGATAACAGCGAGCCAGATAACGTGGCCTTTGCCGCCGACTGGTGCGTCACCCTCAATAACCGGGTGCGGAAAATGGACGCGATCAATTTGTGGCTGCCCAAGTCGGTCCAGAGAGCAACGGGCAAAACCTCCATGCCCATGTCCATCCAGCGCGTGCTGCCGGGCCTGCATCGGGGCAAAAGCGCCGTGATCACCGGCGGCAGTCTTGGCATCGGACTGCAGCTGGGGCGGTTTCTTGCCCTGGCTGGAGCCAGGGTATTGCTCAGCGCCCGTAGCGAACCCAAACTGGCGGAAGCCAGAGACGCCATTGTTGAGGAACTGAGAAATTCCGGCTACGGGGACCCGGAAAACCGGGTGTTTATCCTGCCGGACATTGATGTGGGCAGCGAAGCCGCGCTGGAAAAATTGTTCAATCATTCCATTGCCCTGTTCGGCAACGTGGATTTCCTGATCAACAACGCCGGAATTTCCGGCGCGGAAGAAATGGTCGTTGATATGTCTCTGGACGACTGGAACCGCACCATGGAAGCTAACCTGATCAGCAACTACGCGCTGATCCGGATGTTTGCCCCCACCATGAAAAACCATGGCAGTGGCAGCATCTTGAACGTATCCAGCTATTTTGGCGGCGAGAAATACCTGGCGGTGGCCTACCCGAACCGGGCCGATTACTCCGTCTCCAAGGCCGGTCAACGGGTGCTGGCAGAAATCCTTTCCCGCCACCTGGGGCCAGAGATTCAAATCAACGCCATGGCTCCGGGGCCGGTAGACGGCGCCAGGCTGCGGGGCCTGGGTGGCGCTCCCGGCCTGTTCTCCCGGCGCGGCCGTTTGATATTGGAAAACATACGGCTGAACCGGGTTTTTGGTGCCCTCCTCAGCGCTGACCCTGGTTCAATGCAGGCCCTGCTGGATAAACTGGCAGTCAACCGCGTGGATCAGCTGTCGGACTGGCCGCAGGCGCCCCGGGGTCTGGCCAAGCTGCTGGCACAGGTGGCTGAAGGTCCTGCCAGCGCCAACGCTTCCAGCTATTTACTAAGCCAGCCACTGGCGCACAAACTCTGCCATCGGCTGCAGGCCGGAGGCCAGATCAGCCAGCAGGTCGGTGATCATTTTCTGGCCAACTTTAAGGCTCCAGAAGGCGACTTTTTTGCCGCCGACGAGATCGAAAAAGCCGCCCAGAAAATTGAAGCGGGCATCATCAATCGACTCCACCTGCACCAAATGCCCACCGATGAGCAGGTGGGCGTTTCCACCGTGTTCAGCCTGGCAGATCAGATTGTCAGCGGCGAGACCTTCCACCCATCTGGGGGACTGAAGTTCGACCGTTCGGTGACGGAAGGCGAAATGATGCTGCCACCGGGAAAGGAAGACCTGCAAAACCTGGCCGGCAAGTGCGTGGTTTTGATTGGCGACAGCATGCGCGAGGAACTGCTGGCCATCGCCAATGGATTTTTTGAACACGGCATCAAGTCCCTGGTGGTGATCGTTAATTCCGACGATGCGGCCAAATACCTGACCGCCCGAATGACCAAAGTCCAGGGCGTATTGGTCAACGTGATTGAGGTGGCCGACGGCATCGAAAATGCCATTGATCAGGCCCGTCAGGAGATGGGCCAAATCGACGTGGTGGTCAGCACACCCTTTATGCGCATGCCTCTGAAGCCGTTGGCGGCGGACGCGGGACGCAGCTGGGATCGGGTGCTTACCACCGAGGAGTTTCGTGGTGTGGTCAATAACCACCTGACCCACCACTTCCGGGTCGCCAGCAAGGCGGCATTAATTCCCCGCTGCCAGATCGTGCTGGTCACTTCTGCCACCTCCCGGGCCTCCACCCGGGAAGAATTCGCGCTGGCGCTGTTTGCCAAAAACTCCTTACATGCGTTGACCGTCACCCTGGGTGTGGAAGGTGAACGCCTGCCCACCGCACCGGCCATTAACCAGGTCCAACTCACCCGGCGAGCCCGAGCTGAAGAGCCGGGCAACGATAAGGAGCTGACGGAGGAGATGCAGCGAATGGTGTTCGCCGTGCTGCAGTGCTCGGTGCCGGCGCCGGGCCCCAAAGACAGCCGCTACCTGGCGCGAATTTTCCGCGGCAATGCGGTAACGGTATAAAACCCTTGCCAATGGCCTTGGCTGAGCTGGTGAGCGTGTCGGCTGCGGTTGCCGGCACCCGCAGCCGGCTGAAAAAACGCGAGTTTCTGGCGGCCTGTCTCAAGCAGGCAGACGCTGCCGAAATCGGCCTGGTGGTGAACTATCTCAGCGGCACCCTGCCCCAGGGGAAAATTGGTCTGGGGCCGTCGCTGATCAACGCCATGTCCGCCGGCAGCGATACCGGGCCAACGAGCCTAAACCTTGCTGAGCTAAACCAATCCTTCAATGAAATCGCCGCCACCAGCGGCGCCGGATCTGCCAAACGACGCTCTGACACCCTTACCGCGCTGTACCAACAGCTTGACCAAAACGCCGCAACCTTTGTCAGTGCACTGGTACTGGGTGAGCTGAGGCAGGGCGCCCTGGAAGCGCTGCTGATTGAAGCCTTGGCTGATGCCAGTGATCTGCCCGTTGCCGACGTAAGGCGGGCGGTGATGCTGTCCAGCAATCCGGCGAGGGTGGCAGAGGCCGCATTGGCCAAAGGAGCCAAGGGACTTGAAGAGTTTCAACTGACGTTATTTAAACCGGTCAAACCCATGTTAGCCCAGCCGGCGGAAACCATGGCTGAAGCCATTGAAACTCTGGGCACAGCGGCGCTGGAAAAGAAGCTGGACGGGGCCCGGGTACAAATTCACCTAGAGGGCCAGCGGGTAGAAATTTACACTCGCCAGCTTAACGACGTGACCTTGTCCCTGCCGGATATTGTTGAGTCAGTCAGGGGCTTAGAGCTCAGCTCAGCCATCCTTGATGGTGAGGTGCTGGCCCTGGGAGACAACGGCCGACCGCTGCCTTTCCAGGTCACCATGCGCCGTTTTGGACGGCGCAAGGGTGTTGATGAACTGCTGCAAAAGATTCCCCTGCAGCTGTTTGTGTTTGACTGCCTGATGCTCAATGGCGCCAGCCTGATCGATCTGCCCCTGTCCGCCAGAATCTTGGAGATGGAGCAGACCCTGCCCCCCGGCATGCGGGTGGAGCGGTTGATCAGCGAGCAGACCGCTCAGGCAAGCCAGTTCTTGACCCGGGTGCTGGACCAGGGCCACGAAGGGGTAATGGCAAAATCCTTGAGCGCGCCCTATATGGCCGGCAGCCGGGGTGCCGACTGGCTGAAGATCAAACAGGCCCACACCCTGGACCTGGTGGTGTTGGCAGCCGAATGGGGCAGCGGCCGGCGCCAGGGCAAGCTATCGAATTTACACCTGGGAGCACGGGACGATGCCAGCGGAGAACTGGTGATGCTGGGTAAAACCTTCAAAGGCCTGAGCGACCGGATGCTGCAATGGCAAACCGAAAAATTACTCGCACTGGAAACCCATCGGACCGGCCAGGTGGTTTATGTTGCGCCGGAGTTGGTGGTTGAAATCGCCTTCAGCGATGTTCAAACCAGCCGCCAGTACCCGGCGCAAATGGCCCTGCGGTTCGCCCGGGTTAAGGCTTACCGCAGCGACAAAGGCCCGTCCGAGGCAGACACCGTCCAAACCGTTCGGGCGATCCATCAAACGGCCCACTAGTGGGCCGAGCTTGATACCATCACCAGTGTGATGCGAACGATCCAATGAAACACTTTCACCCCGCCACCGCCCAGTGGTTTTCCGAGAATTTTGACCGGCCCACCCAGATCCAGCAACAGGGCTGGAAGGCCATCGGCGAGGGTGATCATTGCCTGCTGGTAGCGCCCACCGGCAGCGGCAAGACCCTGGCTGCTTTCCTCGCTGGCATCGACCGCTTAGGTCAGGAAGATGACGGGGCTCCGGCGGGAGTTCGGGTTCTGTACATCTCCCCGCTAAAGGCACTGGTCTACGACATCGAGCGCAATCTGCGGGCACCGCTGGTGGGAATCTCCCGAGTGGCAGAACGCATGGAGCAGCGTTTTTGTTCCGCCAGCGTTGCGGTACGCACCGGCGACACCCCCCAGCGGGAACGCCAGCAGCAGTCGAAAAACCCTTCGCAGATTCTGGTCACCACGCCGGAATCACTGTTTTTGATCCTGGGCTCCAAAGCCGCCGAAAACCTAAAGACCGTGGACACGGTGATCATTGATGAGATTCACGCCCTGGCTCCCACCAAGCGCGGGGCTCACCTGGCGCTTTCCCTGGAACGCCTGTCATCCCTGACCCCCTGCGAGCCCCAGCGCATTGGCCTTTCAGCAACGGTGCGACCCCTTGATGCGGTGGCGCGCTTCCTGGGCGGCCAGCGACCGGTGAACATCATCGACTGCTCCGCCAAGCCAAATATAGAAGTGCTGGTCAGCGTCCCGGTGCCAGATATGCAAAACCCTCCGGTACAGCCCAAACCCGATATCGGAGGTTCCATTTTGGGCGAGCTGTACAGCCGGGAGGTGGGCACACCCCAGGCTGAACGAGGCATCTGGCCGGCGATTTATCCCCAGCTGCTCGCAGCCATTAAGCAAAACCGCTCCACCATTATTTTTGTCAACAGCCGGGGACTGTGTGAGCGGTTGGCGCAAAAACTCAACGAATTGGCAGAACAGGACCTGGTCAGAGCCCACCACGGCAGCATCTCCCATGCCAAGCGTTCTGAAATCGAAGAGGGTCTGAAAAGCGGGGCCATTGCCGGCATTGTCGCCACCAGCTCCCTGGAGCTGGGCATCGACATGGGTTCGGTGGATTTGGTCATCTTAGTGGAATCGCCGGGGTCCGCCGCCCGCGGTCTGCAGCGGGTCGGCCGGGCCGGTCATGGCGTTGGAGAAGTCAGCCATGGGCGGATTTTCCCCAAATTTCGCGGCGACCTGCTGGAAAGCGCGGTGGTGGCCAGTCGCATGCTGGCCGCTGAACTTGAGTCCATTGAGGTGCCGGTTAATCCTCTGGATGTGCTGGCCCAGCAAATTGTCGCCCAATGCTGCAGTGCGCCTCAAACCGTAGAAGAAATTGCCAGCCTGGTGGCCCAGGCCTGGTCCTATCGAGAGCTGTCGCGGCCGGCCCTGGAGAGCGTGCTGGACATGCTCACCGGCCGTTACCCCTCCAACGATTTTGCCGACTTAAAACCCCTGCTGTCCTGGGATCGCAGCAACGACACCCTGTTTCCCCGGCGAGGCTCGGCGATGGTAACCCGGATGAATGCGGGCACCATTCCCGATCGGGGTGCCTACGCCGTGCATCTGGGGGAAGACGGCCCCCGGGTGGGTGAGCTGGACGAAGAAATGGTGTTTGAAACCCGCACCGGCGACAACATCATGCTGGGCGCCAGCACCTGGCGGGTTGAGGGCATAACCCGAGACCGGGTAATCGTGGTGCCAGCGCCGGGTGAACCGGGCCGGCTGCCATTTTGGCGTGGAGACGGGCCCGGACGACCTATCGAGCTGGGCCAGGCCATCGGTGAATATGTGCGCAAGGCGGGCCGCTTTGGGCTGGCTAAGATGCATTCCTGGATAGCAGAAAACTCGCCTTTGGACGAGATGGCCAGCCAGAACCTGGCGGCCTATCTGCACGAACAAAAAAGCCACAGCGGCACCCTACCCACGGACCGCAACATCGTGGTGGAAAAGTTTCGCGACGAACTGGGGGATTGGCGGGTGTGCATCCTGACACCCTTTGGCGCCCGCATTCATGCGCCCTGGGCCATGGCCCTGCAGCGCACCCTGGGTGAGCTGGCGGGTTTTGAGATGCAGGTGATGTACACCGATGATGGCATCGTGCTGCGGCTGGCGGACACCGACGATCTGCCAACCCTGGACGCCCTGATTCCCAACGCTGATGAGGTGGACGAACTGATCACCCACCAGCTCTCAGGCACCGCCCTGTTCGCCGGCTTGTTTCGAGAAAATGCGGTTCGCTCGTTACTCCTCAGACGCAACCGTCCCGGCCAGCGTTCACCCCTGTGGGCCCAGCGGCTGAAGTCCCAGAACCTGATGGCGGCGGTGCGTCAGTACCCCAGCTTTCCCATCGTCATGGAGACCTATCGCCAGGCCCTGGGTGACGTGTTCGACCTGCCCGGGCTGAAAAATCTGTTGCGCCAGATCGACAGTCGCGCCATCACCGTGGATGAAGTGGAAACGCCGTCCGCCTCACCCTTTGCCCGCTCCCTGGTGTTCGCCTACGTGGCCGCCTACCTCTACGAGCAGGACGCGCCCCTGGCTGAACGTCGAGCCCAGGCGCTGACTTTGGATCGCGCTCTGCTGGGCGAACTGCTGGGCCAGGCTGAGCTGAGAGAACTGATTGACCGGGACGTGTTAGAGCAGCTGGAGCAGGAGCTGCAGCGCCTCACCGACGACTATCAGGCTCGGGACCAGGACGATCTCCATGATCTGCTGCGACGCCTGGGTGAGCTGTCCCTGGAGGAACTTGAGCAGCGCGCAGCAGGCCCCGCCGCCCACTGGCTTGAAAGCCTGAAAAAGCAGCGCCGCGCCCTGCCGGTGGCCGTGGGCGGCCAGCCATGCTGGATCGCCGCTGAAGATGGCGGCCTTTACCGTGACGCCCTGGGGGTGGTGATACCCGGCGGTGTGCCCGATGCCTTTATGGAATCCGTCGACAACCCCCTGGAACGTTTGCTGCGGCGCTATGCCCGTCATCGGGGGCCATTCCTTACCCGACAGCCCGCCCAGCGCTGGGGTCTGAGGCCGGCTCAGCTGGAGCCTGCATTGAAACTGCTGGAACAGCGCGGGGTGTTGGTTCGCGGCGAAATCCGGCCCGCTGGGGTTGAACTGGACTGGTGTGACGCCGAAGTTCTGCGGCGTCTGAAGCGGCGTAACCTGGCCAGCCTGCGGGACGAGGTGGCGGCGGTGGACACGCCCAGCCTGGCCCTGTATCTGCCCGCCTGGCAGGGCATGGACGAGGAGCGCGGCGGTGAACAGCGGCTGCGGGAAGTGATTGGCCAGCTGCAGGATCTATCCTTGCCCTGGTCCACCCTCAGCGGCGTCATTCTGCCCCGCAGGGTAGCGGGGTTCCGGCCGGAGATGCTGGACATGCTGGCCGCCGCCGGCGCCGTGGTTTGGGTGGGCCGGGGGGCCAGCGGCCCTAAAGACGGGCGGGTCGCGCTGTATCTGCGCGAACAGGTCAGGGAGCTTTTGCCCCTGCCCGAACCCTATGCGGCGGTCAGCCAGGTGCATCAGTCCATCATCGATCACCTGAAAAACCACGGCGCGTCGTTTTCATTTGAAATCCAGGCGGCGGTGGAAGGTCTGAACCTGGAACCCAAACCCAGCGCCACAGAGTTCACCCAAACCCTCTGGGACCTGGTCTGGGCAGGCCAGGTGACCAATGACACCTTTAGCCCCTTTCGTTCACTGACCAGTCCCAGGCGACGCTCCGGTGGACGCCAGCAGGGCCCCTCAGCTGCTGGCGGGCGCTGGTCTCTGGTATCCAGCCTACTGAGCAGCCCGGCCACCGATACCGAACGGGCCCTGGCTCGGGCCCGTCTGCTGCTGGATCGCTATGGGGTGATCAGCCGCCAATGTGCCCAGGCGGAAGATCTACCCGGCGGTTTTTCTGCCATTTATAAGGTTTTGCGGGAGCTGGCTGAACAGGGCCGCTGTCGTCGTGGTCACTTTGTCGACGGCCTCAGCGGGGCCCAGTTTGCCCTGGCCGGCGCGGTGGACCGACTCCGCGCTGCTCGCAGCGAGGCCGAAGACCGGGACACCCCGATCAACGCAAAGGAAGTGCAGGTGCTGTGCGCTATTGATCCAGCCAACCCCTTTGGCGCCCTGGTGCCCTGGCCTGCCTGCGCGGACCAGGCCGCGGCCAAACCCCGCCGGGTGGCGGGTGCCTGGCTGCTGCTGGCAAGGGGCCAGCCGCTGCTTTATGTCACCTCCCGCAACCGCCATCTTGTTACCTTCCCCAGCTGCCTTGAGGAAAACCCGGCGGCCCTGGACGCGGCCATCAGCGCTCTCAGACACCTGCCTAAGACCGGCCGGCGCAGCGCTATGGTGGTGATTGAAAAAATTGATGGAAAAAAGCCCAAGGACTCACCCCTGCTGGACCGTTTCCGGCAGCTGGGGTTTTCCCTGGACTACGGCGGTCTGATTGACATGAACAGCCACGGCCCCAGCAGCCATGCCTGAGGGCGACACCGTGCACAAAATCGCCAATTACCTTGGGCCGCTACTGGATGGTCAGCCGCTGGAGTCCCTGGTAATTGCCGACCGCAGCGCCAGCACTCGGATAACGGCTGGGGCGATCAGGGCGGTGCGGGCTGATGGCAAACACCTGTACCTGGATCTGGACACCGGCTTCAGCGTGCGCTCTCACCTGGGAATGCACGGCAGCTGGCATCGCTACCCCGAGGGCCAAAGCTGGCAAAAACCCCGCCAGCGGGCCAGCCTGGTGCTGCGGGTTGCCGGTCAGGACTTTGTCTGTTTCAACGCCAAACAGGTGGAGCTGGTGGCCACGGTAGGCATTCGCTCCGAGCTGCTGTCCCAGCGCACCGGGCCGGACCTGACTACTGGCAACGTGTCCATTGATGCGATTGTGGGACGTGTCCGGGATATAGCCGAGCAGGACACGCCACTGATCGACCTTTTGCTGGACCAACGCATTGCCAGCGGTATTGGCAACGTTTATAAATCGGAACTGCTGTTTATTCACCGGCTAGGGCCCGGGCTGCTGCTGGGGCAGCTGGATAATCGGCTTTTGCAGGAGGTTTATCGCTCTGCCAGCGAGCTGTTGGCCTCCAACCTTGGCGGCGGCCGGCGAGTAACTCGGCGCAACCGGGACGGCGCCGGCCGGCTGTGGGTTTACCGGCGGGCCGGCCTACCCTGTCATCACTGTGACCGGTCCATTGCATATGCCCGGCTTGGACGGCATCATCGCAGCACTTACTGGTGTCCTGACTGTCAGTCAGACACTGTTCCAACATCGGAGACCTCATGATCAAACTCATCATCACCATCGCCGCCCTGCTCTTAGCGCCACTGGCAAAGGCCAGTATCATCCGGGTGGACACCCTGGTAGGCAGCTTCTACATCGACCTGCTGGAAGAGGACGCGCCCCGCACTGTGGCTAACTTCCTCAACTACCTGCGGGACGGAGATTTCGACAACAGCTACATACACAGAAACGTTCCCGGCTTTGTTATCCAGGGCGGTGGATTCACCTTTGTGGACGGTATCTTTGGCGAGGTGCCCACCGACGACCCCATCGACAATGAATTCAATCTGTCCAATCTCCGCGGCACCATTGCCATGGCGAAACTGGCCAACGATGAGAACAGCGCAACCAGCCAGTGGTTCATCAATGTGGACGATGAAAACGTCAGTCTGGATACCAATAACGGAGGCTTCACGGTTTTCGGTCGGGTGCTGGGTGACGGCATGAAGGTTGTCGACCTGATCAATTCCCTGGATCCGTTCAACATCAGCGGCGGCGCGCTGGCGGAAGTGCCTTTGCTGCGCAGCGGCAGGTTGACGGCGGCCTCACAGATCACTGATCAAATCCTGGTGATGACGCGCATTTCAGAAGTCACCGGCTTTGAAATCAACAGCGGCCTTTCCGGCACCTGGTTCAACGAACTGACCCCCGGCCAGGGCTGGCTGATCGATGTGATCAACAGCGGCGACCGACAGGAAGTGTTTGTTGCCTGGTTCACCTATGATGTGAACGCCCCGGCAGACGATGAAACCGCGGGCTTTGGCAGCACCCAGCATCGCTGGTTTACCGCCAGCGGCAGCTTTAGCGGCGACACCGCCAGCTTAACCATTTCACGAAATTCCGGCGGCCTGTTTAACGACCCCACCACCACCACCGTGGAAGCGGTGGGCAGCATGACAATTCAATTTACCGGTTGCACCAGCGCCACCCTGAGCTTTGATTTTGACGACCCGGCTGTTGCTGACGATACGGTGGATGTTATCCGCCTGTCCCCGGACAGCTTCTGCAGCGAGTTTGCCCTTCCCAGCAGCGCTCCCTGAATTTGATTAACTAAATGCAGAATCACCACCACTGAGACGTCGCCCGTCGACGTTGAAGGTAGCGACTCTTGGACTAATTGTGGTGGAAACTTTCGTTCATCAGAAAATGTATAACCTGCTGAATGACATACTTCGATTTCATCATGAAAGTATGAGAGTGAGGCACTTCAATATGGTCGGTCATGCCAGCGACCTTAGTGTTTTCAACGTGAACTTTTCCATCGTCGGGATTTGGCAGGCTTTGTGACAAAATTGGGTTGACGGTTTTTGTCCCTGCCACAATTCCAACTGGGAAAGAGACAGGGCCAAGCTGACTGGGGATGCTTTTCGGGTCAGTTCCAAGCTGCATGCCCGCGGGACCGTTAATTGCCCGATAACCGGGCATGTGGCGCCAGTTATCTACTACATGGCTCCCTTGATTTGGCGGGCCCAACATCACTACGCGCCCCAGCAGGGGCTCGGTTCTGTGTTCAAAATAATAACGAACCAATATTCCGCCCAAAGAATGGGTGACAAAATGCACTCGCGATGGATTAGCTAATTTGCAGTGCTCAAGTCCGCGATCGATCGCTTCCGGGGCGAGCTGCTCGATGCTTTTTTTTGTTGACCGGTAGCCAACGTTGACAACTTGGTAACCCATTGCCTCCAGTGCTTTTTCAATCGGCTTCATCGAGCTCGATGTGCGGGCCAGGCCATGTAATAAAATGACGCATTCATCTCGCACCTTAGCCTGAACGGCACTACCAAACAGCAGCGCAGTTAGCGACACCGCAAGACACTGACTAGTCATCGCCTTAGACACTCCTAGAAACGAGCTTTCATTATCTGCAGGATAACGTCCAACTCCATTTTTACGCCGATTAGCTGATGACGTTGAAAAGCCTGATACCGGGAGTCTCCTCTGGTAATACCCTGGCATCTGATGTGTGTCCGGGTCTCCTTCTCGCTAACCCGCCAGGGTGTCAGCAATCAGACGCCACACCCGACCGTTAACACCAATGCCAAAGTGGGAACTCAGCACAGGGATGTTTCGTGTCTGTTCATTGTATACGTCCACGCTCGCCTGCCAGCCAACAACGCCATCGAGCTTGCTGTAAATCGAGGTTACCGGCTGCTTGATGCCCATGGAGTTGCGGTCGTGCGCCTCGTGTTCGAAGGTGTCCAGATCCAGGTTCGACGTGTCGGCGAATCTCTTGCCAACCGCCGTGTACTTCGGCCCGCCAATTATCGGCGTCCCCAAGGTAATTACCTCGCACACCAGCGGCTCATACAGCCGGGCCACTTCGCGAGCAATCACTCCGCCAAGACTCCAGCCGATCAGCGTGGTTGGCTGGCTGTTCAACTCAGACTCCTGGCCCGCATTATTCATGAAGGTCGCTGATAACCTGGCAAATCCCAGCGCTTTCAGGCCCTTCATGAATAATGCGGGCTAGAAGGCTAACTATACGACTGACTTCGACCGCAGTATTCCCTCCTCCATCAGCCGACGGATTTCTTTGTCATCAAGCCCCCAATCAGAGAGCGCCTCGTAATCTCGATCGCCTGGCACTGTCGGACCATGTTTGATCTCAGAATTGGTTCGTGAAAACCGCGGCGCCGGTCCCGGTTGTTTGATGCCATCGACCGTCACATAGGTATTTCGCGCTTCGCTGTGAACATGATTGGGAACTTCAGCAATTGACAAAATAGGCGCTGCACAAGAATCGGTCCCTTCGAAGATATCTGCCCACTCGTCCCGTGTCTTTTCCAGAAAACGTGCAGCCATTATCTTTTTTTGCTCCGGCCAGCTTTCGACTTTGTGCTGATCAGATGCGTCAATGTCGGTAATTTCCATCGATGCAAGCAGTGCTCTAAAAAAGCGATTCTCAATCGTACAAACGGAAAAGTATTTACCATCCTTGGTTTCATAATTCATCACAAATGGTGCATTGCCGTCGAGCAGATTGCTCTGCCTGAAATCCTGCCAAATGCCGCCCGCCATCAGCCCGTAATACATCGTCATCATCGATGCGACTCCGTCGACTATTGCTGCATCGACAACCTGCCCTTTTCCTGACTTGGTGGTTTCGAGCATTGCCGCGAGCATCCCCATGGCTAAGTACAGGGCTCCACCGCCGGCGTCACCAATAAGATTAAGCGGTATGGGCGGTGGCCGGCCCTGTTCACCAATGCTGCCGAGTGCGCCGGAAAGAGCAATATAATTCGTATCATGACCCACCGAATCAGCGAGGGGGCCATCCTGGCCCCAACCCGTCATACGACCATAGACCAGGCGTTCGTTTCTGGCCATGCAGTCTGATGGTCCAAGACCCAATCTTTCCATTACCCCAGGGCGGTAGCCTTCAAAAATAGCGTCAGCGTCATCGCACAGGCGCAGCACCAGTTCCACCCCGTCTGTTGTCTTGAGGTCAACAGCAAGCGTCGGCCGACTGCGATTCATGATGTTGAATTTTACCGGCAGGCTCAGGCCGAGATCGCCATCGAGGGGGCGATCGATTCGGATAAGCTGAGCACCCATATCGGCAAGCAACATGCCGCACAATTGGCCGGGGCCAATACCGGCGACTTCGACGATTTTAAATCCCTGCAGAGGTCCCACTGTCATTCCTTCGTGCGCGGTAGAATAAGGCCATTAGTCTAGC
>CAYGPO010000057.1:0-28072 GCA_964351665.1 uncultured Gammaproteobacteria bacterium
CTGTGCCGAGCGCAGACTGTAAGAAATGCGATTTTTTCAACAGGCTGCTAGCCCGTCGGGTGAGCCCCTTTTCCTGATTCTTGCGCTTAAAAACTTAATACAGGTCAAAAGGTGTCTTCCCATGGGACTTTACAAAACGCTGGCGCTATAACGTGATTACCGACGATACCTGGAGCGTTACCGATTTCCCGATTCCCAACGCCCTGTTTCAAGGTGACAAGGCAGCGTTTTCAATTCCCGGGGTTTTTCTGCCCCATCTATTTGTAACCCCAGGTGGTGAACTGCTCGCCCATGGAACCACGGCCCAGTCCACGGGCGCGTGGGCCCTGTTTTAGGGTGGCGCAGTTTTTCGCGAACAGGGCAGCAGCTGGGCCCAGGTGGCGTTCGAACTCGGCACACTTCAGTCCATGGATCAGGGGGCAAGGGGCGAGCTGATTGGGTCGGGGTTTAACACCCTGCTGACCAGCGACGATGGGATATTCTGGAATGGCCATTTATCAAAGCGCAGACCCCTTTGCCCCCAGCAGGGCATGGAACGGTGCACAGGTCTCAAGGATTTGGCCGAACTGGATCAACATGGGCTCTCAGCTGTTAAGCATCGTCGACGCCGCATGGCCCTCAGCGGTAACAACGGCGCGGTTTACACATCCGACGCGCTGACCATGGACGTCGATCAGGTGCGGAACGTCAGCGTACGAGAAGCTGAGTCGATCTCCGTTGACGTGCCGCGGCCGCCGGTCAATGGGGATGTTACGGTGAGCTTTTGGCTGATTTCAGACACCGCTATTGGCGGTGCCGACTTTGTGCAGACCATGGGTCAGCTCAGCTGGGCCGACGGCGACACGCAACCGCAGCAGGTGATTGTCGATACTATCGATGACCTGCGCAATGAGCCCGATGAAACGTTTCGCATTGAGTTCGGCGTCTCCGGTCCGCTGATCTACAGCTTTAGCTATGAGGTGACAATCACCGATGACGAGCTGACCTTCGCACTGCCGGGCAATGTAGTTATTGTCAATGACGGTGTGGTTCGCACCAGTGAGAACGGCGAGGGCGTGACCTTTGGTGTCGCACTTTGGTCTACCCCCAGCCAGGACGTCACCGTGGAACTGAGTATCGACGCTCAGGACGAGATCGCGTTTGAGCCCGGGAGCCTCACCTTTGCGCCGGAAAATTTCAAGCGCGCTCAGCCGGTAACGGTGACGGGTCTGGACGACGGCGTGCTGGACGGGAATCGTACCGTCGCTATGACGTTTACCGCGGTTAGCGCGGGCCCGGAGTACGACCGACTTGAATCGGGCATCGCCTATATCGTCAACGAGGACAACGAAATCATGGAAGCCTCACCGGTGATCTTCGCCAACGGCTTCGAGACGCCTTGGTCCCGCCAATGGAACTTGCGAAGAGATCGGACATAATCCCGGAAACAATTCGTTGCGTCGGGACGCAGGCCGCTTTTGTCAACGTTCATCAGCCCTCCGGCGTAACGAGCTTAGTGAGCGCCCGAAGGTCTCCAGAACACGCCTGTTGGCTGCGGCTGGACGGCCAGAGTCTGCAGATACGCGTACAGGGCGTCGACTTCTCCAGGCGTCCAGGCGGCGAATCGGTCTTTGGCCACCATGCTCATCAGGCCCAGCGCTTGGCGCCCGCCTCGGCCCACGCCCTTGCGCATCAGCTGCTCAAACTCAGGCCGGCTGTAGGCGGTGACGATAGCCAGGTCCGGGGTCATTTCGTATTGGGTCTGGCCGCGTAAATCCAGGCCGTGGCACTCGTTGCAGCTGGTCATGGCCAGATATTCGCCGAGGGCCAGCTCAGGCGCCTGGGCAGTGTCGAGCATGAGTGGAGGAACCGCCTGCGCCCAGGTCGCCATAGAGGTTTCCTGGCCAATGATCAGCGTCAGGCGAGTACCGATTCCCAGACTGGCTGTCGGGAGATCTGCCGCTGGCGTATCCACGGTACGAAGATAGGCAATCAGAGAGATCAGGTCCTCGTCGGACAACCTGACAAAGTTGTAGGACGGCATGGACCAAAGTGCCCGGCCATCAACACCGATTCCATGGCGAATAACCCATTCCAATTCAGCCACGCTGGCGCTGCGAGCAATCGTGCCCAGGGCAGGTGCTACGGCGCGATCAACCCAGCTCCATTCATCGAACACCTGTCCCTGGAGCTGCTGTCCGTGGCAGCCAAAGCAACCGCGGGTGCGCGCGATATGGCGACCCTGCTCAATAACCGCCTTATCGGTCGGTATCTCGGCCCTGAAGGGCGGCGGCTTGGGCACTGCACGCAGCTCACGTTCACTTAAGGCATAGACCGCGGTCACGGAAACCAGGGCCAGGGCCAGGGCCACGGTGAAGCCCCAGCCAAGCAGGCCCAGCATCGAACGGGGTTTTCCTTTCATGGACAAATCCTGGTTTATTAAGTCAGTCATTCCATAAAGGCCCACGGGCCTGCAAATCGCACAAAACAGATACGCCGTTTTAAAGTCGATACCCTCAATTCGTTGCATCTACGCCGAACATTTCATCAAAGTGATCCAGCAGATCGCAGCGAGTGCAAAACGACGTGGTGCCAACAGCATTGCTGAGTGTGGCCGCTCGCTTGCTAGTGTGGCTGAAGGGTACCTACCAGCTAACTGGGCCGCCGCGTTTTCAGCTCAGCTGAGCATGCAGAAATGCGCGGGCTCGCACCCAGTCACGTTTTAGGGTGCGTACCGAGCGCTGGGAAATTTCCGCAATTTCGCCCAGGGTGAGGCCGCCAAAAAACTTCAGTTCAACCAACTCGTGCAGCTGGCTGTCTACCTCCAGCAAATCGGCCAGGGCCTCGTCCAGATCCAACAGATCAAGGGGCTGGCTTTCAGCGTCTCCGGCGCCCAGATTTTCCGTGAGGGTGATGGGGCTTTGTTGACCGCCACGCCGTTGAGCGCTGCTCTTGCGGGCATAGTCGATGAGTATTTGGCGCATGGCTTTGGAAGCGCAGACAAAAAAGTGCCGGCGGTCTACCAGCTGCAGCCTACTGGCGCCGGTCAGTTTCAGGTAGGTTTCATTCACCAGCACCGTAGGCGTGATGGTGTTACCGATTTTTACGGCTGCTAGCCGCGCCACAGCTATGCGTCGAAGTTCCGGATAGATGTCTTCGAACACCTGCTTAAGCGCGTTGCCATCGCCGTCCCGGGCGTTGGCCAGCAGCCGGGTGATTTCAGTCATGGACAAAGGGTCTCCCCAGTGGGCCGCTGATTGTAGCAGCCGCCCTGGGGTTGCAGTCAGCGTTTGCTTAGGCAGCCCTTTTCGACCCGCTCAGGCAGATCTTGCCGCAGGCTGTGGCTGGGCTTTGCTGGACGATACCAGTTCATTGATGATTTCGTCGGCCCACACCATGCTATCAAGATACGCGTTGCGAACCTCTTCAAAGGTCACGTTGTTCAATAAAACGTTGCTCACGTCGGCATTTTCATAGGCCACACTGCAACGCAGGACCGCGCCCCAGGACCCATCACCAGCATTCAGCGCAGAGCGGAACTCTTCGGTCAGGGGCAGGGCTTCCAGCACCTCAGCCATGGGCACCTGCAGCATGACGTCTAAGTTGGAAAACAGCCCCACGGTAAAAAACTGTGCCGGCTCGTGTTCGCCGCCGGCCATCGCCAGCAGCTCACACATGCGAGCCCGCTGTAGCGCCACCCGCAGCATCTCCGGAGGGTTTGAGCGCACCCCAGCCAGAGTCAGCAGGGATGCCCAACGTCGCACCTCCAATAGCCCCATCATCACCAGGGCCTGACGAATCGAACCAATTTCGTTGGCGCGGGCAAAAAAACTGGAGTTGATATAGCGCAGCAGACGGTAGGACAGCCCCACGTCCATCTGGATTAGCCGCTCAATTTCACTGACTTCAACGTCGGGCTTGCTGAGCTGATTGAGCAGCTGCAATCCCGAGGCCAGGCCGGCTGGAATACTGCGTCCCGAGACCATTTCCGGGCGGGACAGAAAATAGCCCTGGAAATAGTCAAAGCCCATGGCGCGACACATCTCAAATTGCTCTATGGTTTCCACTTTTTCAGCCAGCAGCTGTTTGCCCAGGGCGCGCAGGTGGGTGACATGTTCCTGCAGCCGCTGGGGCGACAGGCTCAGCACGTCCAGCTTCACCGACCGGGCATAGGGCAGCAGCTGTTCCGTGGAAATGCCGATCTCAAAATCGTCCAGGGCGATATGGAAACCCTGCTCGTACAGCTTTTTGACCCCGGCCAGCACCGCCTCATCCACGTCAACGGTTTCCAGTACTTCCAAAATCACCCGATCCTTATCTAACGGCAAGGTGTACTCGCCGGTAAGAAAAGGCCGGGTCATATTGATCAGCACGGGTTTGCCAGCGCTCACGGCTTCAAAGTCCATATCTACCAGGGCTGCCATCATGACCCGGGCGGTGGCCCGGTTTTCCTCAAATTGGTCGTTTTCGTCCACCGGTCGAAATAGCAGTTCACCGGCCACAACGATCTGGTTGGCGTCATAAATGGGTTGTCTGGCGACAAGAATTTGATTCACGGGGACTGCTCGGATCTTTGATTGGGACGTCTTTACTCCATCGGCCGAAGTCAAGCCACACTTTAGCCGCCGAGTTATCTGGCTCAAACGCCACCGACGGCCACCCAGGTAGGCCTGAGCCGCCGCTAAGCTGAGGGGCAGAAATCTTTCCCGAGACGGTGCCGGCACGACGGGCTATAGATGAGCCAGATTCACCTGAAGGGCTAAATAGATCAGCCCGACAGCGCTTGTTTAAGCCGCGGAAAACCTGCATTTTTCATTTGTGGCACAAACGGTGGCGATTGAAAAAAGCCCGTGATAGAATTGCGCGCCATTTGAGCCCGGTCGCGAGGGTGTTTTGCGGACCGAGCCCGGAGTCAGGTTGGAAGCGACGTCATACATGCGGGCGGCATCAAGTGCGTACCGCGTCAGCCTGAGAATACTTGCCCTGCTGGTTGTGCTGAGTGCCGCGATCTATGGCTGGATTCAGCCCACCGCAGGCTGGGCGACGTTGGCCGGCGGACTGATCGCCTGGCTGCCGCACCTGCTGATGGTGAGCAAGGTGTTTGGTATCACCCGCCGGGGTGTAAAACCGGTGACGTTAACTGGCCTCATGCTGGCGGAAGCCATGAAGCTGGTGTTTACGGGAATACTTTTCGGCCTGGCGTTTTACTGGATGCCAGCCGATATGAACAGAATCTGGACCCCTTGGCTGTTTGGCGGTTTCATTATCACGCTGGCAGCAAACCTCATCGGCCTGGGCCTGATGGTGGCGAGGATGGATTCTGACTGGAACGCTGAGCAGGCACTGCTCAGACAACGCGGCGAGCAGGAAGCAAGCCGCAACGATCGACACCTTATATAAGAGTGTACGGATGGCTACAGAAGGCGAACAGCAAACAGCCGGTGAATACATTGTTCACCACCTCCAGAACCTGACTTTCGGGCAACACCCCGACGGCAGCTGGGGCTTTGCCCATGGCGCAGAAGAAGCCGCTGCAATGGGCTTCAACGCGATTCACGTGGATACCATGTTCTGGTCCATCCTCACCGGCGTGATCTTTTGCTGGTTATTCAGGAAAGTCGCCAAAAACGTTGAAACCGGCGTGCCCGGCAAGCTGCAAAACTTTGTTGAGTCGATCGTCGAGTTTGTCGACAACAACGTCCGGGATGCCTACCACGGCGACAGCAAGCTGATCGCGCCCCTGGCCCTGACCATTTTCTGCTGGGTGTTCCTGATGAACGCCATGGACCTGGTCCCGGTCGACTGGATCCCCGGCGTTACTCATCTGATGGGTATCGAATATCAGAAAGTGGTGCCTACCACCGATGTGAACGCCACCATGGGTATGGCCATCACGGTGTTTATCCTGATCTTGGGCTACAGCCTGAAGATGAAAGGCATCGGCGGCTTTGTGGGTGAACTGGCAGGACAGCCTTTCGCCACCAAGCACCCAGTGATGAAGATTGTGGTCGCCCCCATCAACCTGATTCTTGAAGGAGTGGCGCTGCTGGCTAAGCCGGTATCTCTTGGCCTGCGGCTGTTCGGCAATATGTATGCCGGCGAGCTGATCTTCATCCTGATAGCTCTGCTGGGCGTGTGGCAGCTGCCACTGCACTTTGGCTGGGCCGTGTTTCACCTGCTGGTGATCACGTTGCAGGCATTTATTTTTATGATGTTGACGGTGGTCTATCTGGCTCAGGCCAGTGAAACTCACTAGTGAGACTCACTAGCGAGACACGCTTGGTAATCCGCTAATTTTTGATTTTTACAACGTAACAAGAAAACCTCGAACGGGAGTTAGAAAATGGAAACTGTTATTGGAATGACCGCCATTGCCGTGGCCCTGCTGATTGGCCTGGGCGCACTGGGTGTGGGCATTGGTGTGGGCATCCTGGGTGGTCGCCTGCTGGAGGCCAACGCACGTCAGCCGGAACTCGGCCCGATGTTGCAGGGTAAGTTCTTCCTGGCCATCGGTCTGCTGGATGCTGTGGCTATGATCGGTGTGGGTATCGCTCTGTTCTTCACGTTCGCCAACCCGTTCATCGGCCAGCTGCAGAACGCAGTCGGAGGCTGAAGCACCCCGTTTCCTGGGTTTGATTCTGCCTGGCAGCATCGCACCTGAGTTTCGAGGAAGGCAAACGTGACAGGAGAAATCCGATGAACATGAACATGACACTAATCGGTCAATCCGTAGCGATGATCGTATTCGTGCTGTTCTGCATGAAGTACGTATGGCCGCCGATTATTACTGCGCTGGAAACCCGGCGTAAGAACATCGCAGACGGATTGGCAGCTGCCAATGAGTCAGGCCAGAAGCTGGAGCAGGCAGAGAAAGAAGCTGCTGAAATGGTAGGCAGTGCCCGCCAACAGGCCAGTGAGATTGTGGAGCAGGCCAATCGCCGCGCCGTGCAAATTGTTGAGGAAGCTCGCAATGACGCCATGGGTGAACGTGAGCGACAGGTTACAGCGGCGCAAAGCGACATTGAGCAGGAAGTGAACCGTGCCCGGGAAGAACTGGCAGGTAAGGTTGCCGCTCTGGCAGTAGCCGGCGCTGAGCAGCTGCTGGGTCGCGAGATCAACGCCGCCGCTCACACGGATCTGCTGGATAAGCTGGCAACGGAGCTTTAAGTCATGGCCGACGCCACCACACTTGCACGACCCTACGCTAAGGCTGTTTTCGAGGTAGCCAAGGCGGCAAACGCCCTGGGGCCGTGGGCTGACGCGCTGGCGGTTGCCGGCGCCGGCGCCAGCAACGAGGTTGTGCTCGGGATGATAGCGGACCCTAACGTGGAGAACGAGACCTTAATGTCGGTATTTGCGGCCCAGAGCAGCGCGCCGGAAGGTTATGACAACTTTCTGAAATTGCTGGAAGAGAACGACCGTTTGCCGGTGCTGCCGGAAATCGCTCGACTTTTTGAGCAGCTGCGAGCTGAGGCTGAGCGGACCCTAAACGTGACGGTGCGATCAGCCACGGAGCTGACCGATGAATATCGACAGCGTCTGAGCGACAGCCTGGCAAAGAAATATGATCGAAAGATCGCGCTGGAATCGGTGGTTGATAGCAGCATGATTGGCGGCGCCATCATCCAGGCCGGCGATATGGTGATCGACGGCTCGCTGCGGCGGAAATTGAATCTGCTGGCTGAATCCTTAAAAGGATAGCGGCGGGGATGGGATTATTCGTAATCCCGCAAACGAATTGAGTAGAAGCCGCTGGCGCAATGGAGCGTCAGCCAAGAGGATTGACCCATGCAAACCCAACTGAATCCGTCTGAAATCAGCGAGCTGATCAAACAGCGAATTGAGAAATTCGAAGTCGCTTCGGAAGCCCGTAACGAGGGCACCGTGGTCAGTCTGACCGACGGCATCGCCCGCATCCACGGCCTGGCAGATTGTATGCAGGGCGAGATGATCGAGTTTCCGGAGAACACCTTCGGCCTGGCGCTGAACCTTGAGCGCGACTCCGTCGGCGTTGTTGTACTGGGAGATTACGAGCACATCTCAGAAGGCGACAAGGTGCGCACCACCGGTCGAATTCTGGAGGTGCCGGTTGGACCGGGCCTGCTGGGAAGAGTGGTTAACGCCCTGGGCGCGCCCATCGACGGCGGCGCTCCGATCGACAACGACGGCTTTGCGCCCATCGAGCAGATCGCACCCGGCGTGATTGAGCGCCAGTCGGTGGATCAGCCGGTTCAAACCGGTCTGAAAGCCATCGACGCCATGGTGCCGGTGGGTCGGGGCCAGCGGGAACTGATCATCGGCGATCGCCAGACGGGTAAAACCGCGGTGGCCATCGATACCATCATTAACCAGGCTGCCTCGGGCATTAAGTGCATTTATGTGGCCATCGGCCAGAAGCGCTCATCGGTTGCTGCGGTTGCCGCCAAGCTGGCTGAGCACGGCGCCCTGGAACACACCATTATCGTTGCTGCCACCGCCTCAGAATCTGCGGCCATGCAGTATGTGTCTGCATACTCCGGCTGCGCCATGGGTGAGTACTTCCGCGACCGCGGCGAAGACGCCCTGATTATTTATGACGACTTAACCAAGCAGGCCTGGGCTTATCGCCAGGTATCGTTGCTGCTGCGTCGTCCGCCAGGCCGCGAAGCCTATCCTGGTGACGTGTTCTATCTGCACTCTCGTTTGCTGGAGCGGGCGGCTCGAGTTAACGTCGCTTACGTTGAAAAGTTCACCGAAGGCAAAGTGAAAGGCAAAACGGGGTCTTTGACTGCGCTGCCGATCATTGAGACCCAGGCTGGTGACGTGTCTGCGTTTGTACCCACTAACGTAATCTCGATCACTGACGGTCAGATCTTCCTTGAAACCGACCTGTTTAACGCCGGTATCCGCCCTGCGATTAACGCGGGCCTGTCGGTGTCACGGGTAGGTGGTTCTGCCCAAACCAAGATCATTAAGAAGCTGGGTGGCGGTGTGCGACTGGCATTAGCCCAGTATCGTGAGCTGGCGGCATTTGCCCAGTTCGCCTCGGATCTTGACGAGACCACACGGAAGCAGCTGGAGCGGGGTCAGCGAGTGACCGAGCTGATGAAGCAGAAGCAGTATTCACCGCTGTCGGTGTCGGAAATGGCGTTGTCATTGTTTGCCGCCAACGAAGGCTATTTGGACGACCTGGAACTGGGTCAGATACTGAGCTTTGAAGCTGGCATGCATGATCACCTGCGTAACAACCACGCAGAGCTGGCGAAGAAGCTGGACGAGTCCGGCCCGTGGAACGACGACATTGCCGCTGAGTTTAGAACCTGCATCGAATCGTTCCGCGAAACCGGAAGCTGGTAAATCAGTGCCTAACGTCATCAACTTTCAGCAGGCATAGGAACAGACCATGGCCGGAGCCCGCGAAATACGGACCAAAATCAAGAGCGTCAACAACACCAAAAAGGTGACGAAGGCGCTGGAGATGGTGTCCGCTTCAAAAATTCGCAAAGCACAGGATCAGATGGCTCGCACCCGCCCCTACACCCGCATGATGAAACAGGTGGCTGGACACATTGCGAAGTCTAACCCTGAGTACACCCACCCATTTATGGTGGAGCGCGAAGAGGTTAAGAAGGTGGGCTATATTATCGTGTCCACTGACCGTGGCCTGTGTGGCGGCCTGAACACCAACCTGTTCAAGAAAGCCATCGTCAATATGCGCGACTGGGAAGAGAACAAAGGCGCGCCGGTGTCACTGGTGACTATCGGTCAAAAAGGCAATCAGTTCTTCAAACGCCTGGGTGGCAACATTGAGGCCCACATCTCCCATCTGGGTGAGCAACCTCAGCTTAACGACATCATTGGTGTGGTGAAAGTGATGTTGGACGCCTACCGCGAGGGCAAAGTGGATCGGGTGTACCTGGTGTTTAACGACTTTGTTAACACCATGACCCAGACCCCCAGCGTCGATCAATTGCTGCCCCTACCGGCAGACGACGACGAGGAAATCGCCGAAGGTTGGGATTACCTTTACGAGCCCGACGCTAACGTGGTGATGGACGACGTGCTGGTGCGCTACATCGAAGTGCTGGTGCTGCAGGCCGTGGTGGAAAACCTGGCCAGCGAACACGCTGCCCGAATGGTGGCGATGAAGGCTGCCAGCGATAATGCCAATGAGCTGATCGATGACCTTACCCTGGCCTATAACAAGGCCCGCCAGGCAGCGATTACCCAGGAACTTTCAGAAATTGTCAGCGGAGCCGCGGCTGTATAGCGCAGCATCGTTCATAGATAGATACACGAAGCAGGAACGCGAACATGAGTGAGCAAAAAGGCCAAATCGTACAGTGCATCGGCGCTGTCGTTGACGTTGAGTTTGAGCGCGGCAATGTGCCGGCAGTGTACGACGCACTGATCATTGACGAAGTGGACATCACAATGGAAGTTCAGCAGCAGCTGGGTGACGGTGTGGTGCGGGCTATTGCCATGGGTTCTTCTGACGGCCTGAAACGCGGTATGTCGGTGACCAACACCGGCAGCGGCATCAAAGTGCCCGTCGGACAGAAAACCCTGGGCCGAATCATGGACGTGCTGGGTAACCCTGTAGACGAAGCCGGACCCATCGGCGAAGAAGAGCGCTGGGAAATTCACCGCAAAGCCCCTGCTTATGATGAGCAAAGCTCCAGCGCGGAAATTTTGGAAACCGGCGTAAAGGTGATTGACCTGATTATGCCCATCTCCAAAGGCGGCAAGGTTGGCCTGTTCGGCGGCGCGGGTGTAGGCAAAACCGTGACCCTGATGGAGCTGATCAACAACATTGCGGTACAGCAGGAAGGCCTGTCGGTATTTGCCGGCGTGGGCGAGCGTACTCGTGAAGGTAACGATTTCTACCACGAGATGAGCGAGGCTGGCGTACTCGACAAAGTGGCCCTGGTTTATGGCCAGATGAATGAGCCTCCGGGAAACCGTCTGCGTGTGGCGCTGACCGGCCTGACCATGGCAGAGTATTTCCGCGACGAAGGCCGCGATGTACTGCTGTTTGTCGACAACATCTACCGCTACACCCTGGCGGGTGTGGAAGTGTCCGCGCTGCTGGGCCGGATGCCTTCCGCGGTGGGTTATCAGCCAACTCTGGCAAAAGAGATGGGCGACCTGCAGGAGCGTATTACCTCCACCAAAACTGGCTCCATCACTTCGTTCCAGGCGGTATACGTACCGGCGGACGACCTGACCGACCCAAGCCCAGCCACAACCTTTGCTCACCTTGATGCAACCTTGGTATTGTCTCGAAACATTGCTGAGCTGGGCATCTACCCGGCGGTGGATCCGCTGGATTCAACTTCACGTCTGCTGGACCCCAACGTGATTGGCGCTGACCACTACGAAACGGCCCGAGCCGTTCAGCAGACCCTGCAGCGCTATAAAGAGCTGAAGGACATCATCGCCATTCTGGGTATGGATGAGCTGAGCGACGACGACCGAGCGGCAGTGGCCCGAGCCAGAAAAATTGAACGATTTTTCTCCCAGCCATTCTTCGTGGCTCAGCAGTTCACCGGTGCTGATGGCAAGTACGTGAAACTGGCGGACACCATTCGCGGCTTCAAAGGCATTGTGAACGGCGACTACGATCATCTGCCTGAGCAGGCGTTCTACATGGTGGGCACCATCGAAGAAGCGGAAGCCCGCGGTAAAGAAATGAGCGAGAAGGCGGCTTAAGGCCGCCAGCGGCCTTAAGCCGGGCCGGCGAAGTCGCAAAGCGACGAAGCCGCCAGACTTGAGCCAAAGCAAAAAACCAGAAAAGAAGTACCGGAGAAATTATGGCCACCCTTACCTGCAACATCGTCAGCGCTCAGGAAGAACTCTACTCAGGCGTTGCCAAAATGGTGGTGGCCTCCGGCGAGATGGGTGAGCTGGGCATCATGCCCAAGCACGCTCCGCTGATCACCCGGCTCAAGCCTGGTCAGGTTCGCGTCATTCAGGAAGACGATGAGGAAGAGTTCCTCTACATCTCCGGCGGTCTGATGGAAGTGCAGCCCCACGTGGTAACTATTTTGGCCGATACCGCCATCCGCGCCGGCGATCTGGACGAAGCTGCAGCCAAAGAGGCCAAAGAAAAAGCCGAGCGTCAGCTGCAGGATAAAGAAGCCGGCATGGATTACGCCAGAGCCCAGGCGGAACTGGCAGAGGCGGTTGCCCAGCTGGCTGCCCTGGAACGGTTGCGCAAGACGGTTAAGCGCAGTCGCTAGTTGCTACTAGTCGCTTGGCTTGGCGTCGATCGTAAGCGTCTGATTGCCATGTGCCCACCGAAGTCCGTAACAGTCCTGCAGACTTCCCTCCCAGCAACTGATTTGGCGCTGTTCAGCGCACTAGCACCTTCGACTCAGCTTCGGGAAGCTCGGCTGCGGATCTTGCCGTAAATCGGCACCATCACACGGGTTGCCAGCGGAATAAGCAGCAGACCCAGAGCCAGCCCAAATATGCCATCCATAACAGCTTTGGCCGTCCAAACAACCGCCCCTTTGGCCGCCGGTAGCGCCTGGCTTGCGGCCTGCGCCCAGTGGGAAATCACGTGTTCAGGCCCGGCAAGCCCGAGGGACGCTGAGCCGTGGATAACGATGGATCCACCCACCCAGAGCATTGCCGCCGTGCCAACGGTGGTTAGCGCCATCAGAAAACCCGGCATGCCACGGACGATTTGCCGGCCCAGGGCCCGGGTTGCACCAAGCCGGCCCTTTGTACTCATTAACAAACCCAGATCATCCGCCTTTACGATCGCCGCAACGCCGCCATAAACCACCACGGTAATTCCGATGCCCACCACCGCCAGGGTGGCGGCCTGCAGCCAGAGGTTATCTGCCGGTATGTCCGCCAGCGCAATGGTCATGATCTCCGCCGACAGGATGAAGTCTGTTTTGATGGCGCCGCTGACTCGCTCCTCCTCCAGCTGGGCTGGATTGCCGGTGGAAAAATCCTCAGCAACATGCTGGTCGCCGTGGGGGAATAGGGCATGAAACACCTTCTCCGCGCCTTCAAAACACAGATACGAACCCCCCAGCATCAGCAGAGGGGTAATTGCCCATGGGGCAAAGATCGACAGCAACATACCCACCGGCAACAAAATCAGCATCTTGTTGCGTATGGAGCCTCTGGCGATTTTCCAAACGATGGGCAGTTCGCGGCTGGCTTCAAAGCCGTCCACATACCGCGGAGTCACGGCTGCATCGTCAATCACCGCTCCCGCCGCTTTGGTGCCTGCCTTGGCAGCCTGACCAATCACGTCGTCTACGGAGGCGGCAGCCACCTTCGCTATAGCGCTGATGTCATCAAGGAGGGCTAGCAGACCGCTCATGAACGTTTCCAGTGGCCAATTGATTCGTTAAGTAAGAACGATACCTGATAATGATCAACAATATTATTAGCAGTGACTATGCAGGTTTCCGCTTTCGTCCCAACCCGCGGTATTGAGACTTGCTTATTCTACACATGTCGATTATTCTGGACATATGGAAATAAATAATGCCGTTAAAACGCTGAGTGCACTGGCCCAGGAAACCCGTCTTACCGCGTTTCGGTTGCTGGTACAGGCCGGCGGGCCCGGCCTGGCCGCCGGCGATATTGCTCGCTCCCTGGGCATTCCACACAACACGCTATCCAGTCATATAGCGATCCTGGCCAATGCCGGGCTAGTTCAGGCACAGCGCAACGGCCGCAGCGTGATTTACCGGGTGAATTTTGACGGTACCCGGGCGTTGCTGGGATATCTGCTGGAAGATTGCTGCCAAGGATCACCTGATCTGTGCACACCCGTGGTCAACAGCGTACTGGCTAGCTGCTGTGCCTCCGATACAACAAACTCTTCAGCAACTCAAAGGTGATCAACCATGAAACGACTACACGTTAATCTCGGCGTAGATGATCTCCAAGCGTCGATACAGTTTTACTCTGAGCTGTTCGGCGCTCAGCCAACGCTACTCAAAGACGACTACGCCCGCTGGATGCTTGCCGACCCACTGGTGAATTTTGCCATCAGCTCAAGGGTAAGCCAGAAGGGCGTCAACCACCTGGGAATTCAGGTCGACAATGAAACAGAGCTTGCAGAAATTTACCAGCGCCTGGAGCAGGCTGGCGGAAAAATCAGAGACGAAGGTGAAACCACCTGCTGCTATGCCAAATCCACCAAGCGCTGGGTGGCCGACCCCCAGGGTATAGACTGGGAAACGTTCCAAACCCACGGCGATTCGGTGACCTACGGTCACGAAAGGGCTCAGGAAATCGTCTCACCGTGAGTCACAAAGCTGATGCGAAGATGGTGTGGTAGATCCCTATGAACCTTTTTGAACGCCTCCTTTCGGTCTGGGTCCCCCTAGCCATCGTTGCCGGAATTGCATTGGGCGCGGTGTATCCATCCGCGTTTCAGGCAATCGCAAGACTGGAGTACGCCAGCGTTAATCTGCTGGTGGCCGTGTTCATCTGGCTGATGATCTATCCCATGATGATCGGGGTGGATTTCGCTTCCCTGAAAGATGTGGGCCGGCGACCCAAGGGACTGTGCATCACCCTGGTGGTGAACTGGCTCATCAAGTCCTTCACCATGGTAGGGCTGGGGCTGCTGTTTTTTGAGGTAATTTTGCCGGCATGGTGGAGCCAGCCACCGCCAGGGAATACATCGCGGGAATGATCCTGCTGGGCGTCGCTCCCTGCACGGCAATGGTGTTTGTGTGGAGTCAGCTGGTCAAAGGTGATGCCAACTACACACTGGTCCAAGTGTCCATCAACGACATCATTATGGTGTTTGCCTTTGCCCCCCTGGCAGCCTTTCTACTGGGCATCACGGATGTGGTGGTGCCCTGGCCAACGCTGATAGCGTCTGTCGTGCTTTATGTGGTTACGCCCCTGGCTGCAGGCTACCTGACTCGGAAAATTCTGAGCGAACCCGACGATCTCACAAGGCTGGAACACTTCACCGCCAGGATCAAACCGTTGTCCATCATCGGCCTGATCGCAACGATAGTGCTGATGTTTGGCCTGCAGGCGGAAACGATACTCGGCGCGCCCCAGGTGATTGTGTTGATCGCCATTCCCCTGATCATTCAAAGCTACGCTATTTTTGCGCTTGCCTACGCCTGGGCCTGGAAATGGCGTGTACCCTTTGAAACCGCCGCCCCAGCCGCTCTTATTGGAACGTCGAATTTTTTGAGCTGGCGGTGGCAGTGGCAATCGGCCTGTTCGGCCTGAACTCCGGCGCCGCTCTGGCCACCGTGGTGGGCGTATTGGTAGAGGTGCCAGTCATGTTATCCCTGGTGGCCTTCGCTAACCGTACCAGGGGCTACTTCACCGCTGATCCCTGAGTGAACACCGCTTCTGCGCGGTACCTCCATCGTTTCTGCACATTCGCTTCGTAGTATTTCCAAAAGCCATCCGACGGAGCTTCCCAATGCGCTACCCAAACTACGGGGCCTTAGTTGTCCTACTGACCGCATCACTGACGGCAACGGCCGCTGAGTACCCGGAAGATGGTTGGTGGTGGGATCCGACCGCACCGGGCCGCGGCTACCTGATCGAGCGACAGGACGACATCATGTTCATCGCGACGTTTCAGTACGCCGGCGACGGGCTTTCCGAATGGCTCACAATCCAGGGCATCTATACGCCGGACGAAACCTCCACAACTGAGATTGGCAATTTCATCGGTGACACCTTTGAAAGTGTCAACGGCCAATGCATTGGCTGCGCCTACGAAATGCCCACCACCAGCGACTCGGCCCAAGGTATGGCTACGGTTAGCTTCACAACGAACCAGACTGGTGTCCTTAGCTGGGAAGGCGAGACCATCCCTATAAAACGCACCTTTTGGGCCTTTAGCGGGACCTTGAACCAATTAAGCGGCGACTGGGCAATGTCCACCCTGGACGGTGGCGTCGGCAGCATGCAGCTCGTACGCATCGCCACAGGCGATGAGACCAGCAGCACAGTGAACAATCTGAGTACGGGAGAAACCATCGGCAGCATTTCCTTCAGCGACAGTGACTTGAGCCTTAACCTCACCGATGACAACCTGACCCTGCCCATCAAAATGCCTGAGACAAACCGCTTTTACGCTGGGAATAGCAGCGCCAGCGAACCCCAGGTGGTGGCCACTCGGGTGGACGACGTACCCCTTGCTACATCAAATGACACAGGCAACGAACTGCCCCTGGCGTTTTCAGCCTTTGGACCTAATGTGATTGTCGTTGCCAACCCCGATGACGGCACAGTAACCCTTGAGGCGGCTGGACGGCCGGACCACACTACACCTTACTGGGATCCCGACGGCACCAGCGGACTCCACGTGGATGCAGGGCCGGAGACCGACCATTTGACCCCAGGCTATATCGATCGCTTCACCGATCGCTACTTCCTGACCGTGCCTGTTAATCCAGAGCTGGCCGCTTCACCCACTAACACGGGCCTTGGCGCCATTGGCATCGCCATCACCGGAGCACCGATTTTCAATGATCAGGAAGGGCCCAACCGGGACCTGGACGAACCGACCATCGCAGGTCTTGACGCCTATGGCGCTCACACCGGACCCCAGGTTTATCACTATCATTTAGAACCAACGCCCATAACCAACGATGACTATGAGTTGTTTGCCATATTGCGCGACGGGTTTTTCATCTACGGTCGCAGAGACTGGCCCAGCAACGAACATCCCACGGACCTTGATGCCTCCGGCGGCCATGTGGGCCTTACCCAGTATTCACCGAATACGCCGGTATACCACTACCACATCAAAAATCAGCTTTATGCAACGGTCAATGGCAGGGACGCCTACCTGTTGTTCGATGAGGCCTATCAGGGCACTCCCAGTAACATCACTAACTAGACCCAAACGACCACGTGGACAACGATCTTGGGTTTGATATTTGCCGAGGCAATGGCTGTCTGTTAGTAAAGGGCGACTATGCCTACACAGTTTTCGAATAATCCAGAATTGGACAAAGAAAGCAGCGCCATTTTGGTCACTGGGGGAAACATAAGTTGAGTAAAATATTCAGACCAATCTGCGCGATAGTGCTGGCGCTGTCACCCTGTATCGTTCTCGCTCAAGTCATCTTCAGTGACGGCTTTGAAAACGAACTGCCACTGGAATTTTTCGCTTTTGGATCCAATGTGATTGTCGTTGCCAACCCCGATGACGGCACAGTAACCCTTGAGGCGGCTGGACGGCCGGACCACACTACACCTTACTGGGATCCCGACGGCACCAGCGGACTCCACGTGGATGCAGGGCCGGAGACCGACCATTTGACCCCAGGCTATATCGATCGCTTCACCGATCGCTACTTCCTGACCGTGCCTGTTAATCCAGAGCTGGCCGCTTCACCCACTAACACGGGCCTTGGCGCCATTGGCATCGCCATCACCGGAGCACCGATTTTCAATGATCAGGAAGGGCCCAACCGGGACCTGGACGAACCGACCATCGCAGGTCTTGACGCCTATGGCGCTCACACCGGACCCCAGGTTTATCACTATCATTTAGAACCAACGCCCATAACCAACGATGACTATGAGTTGTTTGCCATATTGCGCGACGGGTTTTTCATCTACGGTCGCAGAGACTGGCCCAGCAACGAACATCCCACGGACCTTGATGCCTCCGGCGGCCATGTGGGCCTTACCCAGTATTCACCGAATACGCCGGTATACCACTACCACATCAAAAATCAGCTTTATGCAACGGTCAATGGCAGGGACGCCTACCTGTTGTTCGATGAGGCCTATCAGGGCACTCCCAATAACATCACTAACTAGACAAAGACGACTATGTGGACAACGATCTTAGGTTTGATATTTGCTGCGGCACTTGATGTCGCACCCCATCCGGTAGCCGACGCCAAGCCCCTGGTTGAGCCCCTGGTGGTTTCGCCCAAAGACGTCAGCGTTGACTCACGCACCGGTCTGCGCATGCACCAGGGTCAGGCCTTTAGCGGGCAAATCCATGGCTTTTTCAACAACGGCCAACTGGCCACTATCGATCAATTCGAAAACGGCAAGCGCCATGGCTACGCTCGCAACTTCTTTCCCGATGGGAGCTTGGGATACGAAATGCCCTTTGACAAAGGCCAGCGTCATGGTGAGTCCAAGACCTGGTGGTCAAACGGTACTCTTCGTTCTCAAACGGTTTTCGTAAAAGGTAAACCCGACGGTGAATCCTGGGCTTGGTATGAGGGCGGCGAGAACTTCAAGGTCTCTCGCTACGACATGGGCGAGCCAGTGGGACTGCAGCAGGCCTGGCGAAAAAACGGCAAACTGTTCCGCAACTTTGAGATGCGCAACGGCCGATTGTATGGCCTTAATAACGCCAATCTGTGCGTGGGTCTAGAGGGGGAGGAAGCGCCGTGAAGTCATCGACAATCTCGTGGCTCTCGATGTTTGCCATACTAAGCTGGGGGTTAGCCGCGGCGGCCGAAACCCAAACGCTACCCTATTACAACTCTGAAGATTTCACCCCCCATTGGCTGGACGCAGGCGCCCCGGAGCTTGAGGGTTTTCACGCCATCCCCGACTTTAGCTTTGTAAACCAGGACGGAAAAACCGTATCCAGCGATACCTACAACAACAAAGTTTATGTGGCATCGTTTTTCTTTACCACATGCCCGGGCATCTGCCCCACCCTCACGACAAAGCTCTCGCTTATTCAAAAGACCTTTCTTGACAACGACCAGGTGCGCATTGTCTCCCATTCCGCCATGCCCGAGGTAGACCAGGTGTCGGTGCTGCGCACCTATGCCGACACCCACAAAATCCGCAGCGAAAAATGGGATTTGGTCACCGGCCCGAGAGCCGACATTTACGGCATTGCAAAATCGGCTTATTTCGCCAGTGAAGACATGGGTGAGCCTGAGGGCAAAGGCGATTTTTTGCACACGGAGAAGCTGCTGTTGATCGATAAAAATAAGCACATCCGCGGTGTTTACAGCGGCCTGTCGGACACCGCAATGGTGGACCTGATTACCGACATAAACCTATTGCTCACTGAATAAACAAGCAACTCCTAACCTCTGGGAGCCTTGTGAAGGTCAGCAGAAAACTTAACCCTCAAATCCACTGGTGAAGATCATGGGATTTTCCACGATCTCTACCAGACAGCTGGCTCTGGCAATTTCCGGGCTCATTTGTTCAACGCTGCAGGCGCTGAACTGCTGGGATCCGTTGAGCCTGCTATTCATGATGCCGTTGAACGACTCGTCCACGCACTCGTTTTCGCCATCGTGGGGGGCGTCGAAGTTATGTCCCAGCTCGTGGGCGAAGACCAGCGCGCTGCCGCTGTCGCTGCCGCGATTTTGGTTGATTCCATAGCCAAAGCTTCGACTGCACAGCACCCCCAGGTAGGCTCGGCCAACGGTAGAGCCGTCCAGATTCCGGCCGGTAAACAGATGGGCAACACCCTGGAACGGCAGCGGTTCCCCAGCCCCACTGACCATAAATTGCCGGAACCCGGGTTGCACAAGATTGCGGTCGTCGTCGAAGCGCCCGCCAAGCAGATCCCCTGAATCGGTTGCCACCAGCACATCGTTGTCGCTAAGGATTTCGTGGTGCAACAGCGAGATGCTCACACCCAGCTGGGATGAAAAAATGCCGTCAACAAAATTCACTCGACCCGCCACCACCGAGGCGGTGTTGCCGCCGTGCTCAGCGCTGAACTGCTCATCGCTGACGATGGTCACAGGCAGAGCCACTGCAGGCGCACCCTTCAGCGCGACAATTTCCTGTAGGTGACTGACAAAGGATTGATAGTCGGCGGGGATTTTAGAGCTTGCGAGTTTCTTGTCAGGCTGCGCGGCGCCGTGATCGATCAGCGTATCCAGATTAAGGTCCGCGAACCGATACACAATGGACTGTTCAGGTTGTAGCCCCTTCGCAAGTACTTCAGGAAATCCGCCTGCAGTGTCAATCAGGTAAAGCTCGCTGCCATCGAAGAAACCGCCGCTAAAGTGGCCGTCAATGCGGTTGAGCCGCACCCAGGAGCCGGGTGCGCCTGCCAAGGTGCCCTTTAAGAACAGATCGGAACCCGCAATTTTTGCCCGGTGATTGGCCGGCAGCGAAGACAGCAGCTGATGATTGGGTGTCAGCTCCAGAGCAAAACTTTGCCCAAATACCCGGATTTTCAGCCGACCAGGCACAGCGCTACTGGCTGATGGAAAGTCCGCGGCCTGGAACGCCGTCAGCAGCGTTTCCTGGCTGAGCGCCGGGCTAGCGACAGCCATCGCCAGCAAAACAAACGCGAAAAGCTTGATCCGGTTCATGACTAGATCTACTACAATCGGCCAAACAGCCTAAACCAACGGTTGCCGGAAAAAAGTGACCCAATTCACCGAGCTACACCCGGTCATACGAAGAAATGCTCTACAGCACCGGGTTAACCTAGGAGTCTGCGCGGTAGAAACTTTCGACGGCGAAAATTCGCGATCGCCATAGGTTGGGACTATCGCCGGAGGAAAATAGCCGGGCTATTTGACGAGGGCGATAGGCACAAACTATGGATGAGCGTGGATTTGCAGCCCGGAAGTTTCTGCGGCGCAGACTCCTAGCCGTACCGGTTTCCAAGTCTTTGACTCAGCAAGTTGCCAGCTCCTAAACTGGCTTCATTGCTTGATGGTCTGAGCAGCTGCGCTCGGCCAGGGTAAATGGAGGGGTTCATGAAAAAGATCAACGAATCAAGACGCACTTTACTTGGTGGCCTGGGCGCCGCCGGCCTGGCGGGATTGGCCAACCCGACTACCGCCAAGGCACAGTCCGATCAGCCAGACTGGTCAGACATCAAGGTGGCTCGCAACGGCCAATATGAGACCGTTCCCCTGCGCCAGCAGTCCATCAACGTTGCCGCCATTCAGTCCCGGGTGCGGTCGGTGGACATCAAAAACCTGAAGAAAACCATGGACGCCAATCTGGCTCATGTGGTGAAGCTGATTAACTATACCCAGGGCGCGCCGGAGGCCTGGGACGGTGAACGGCGCTGGGGCAGCAAGCAGGATCTGATCTGCATGCATGAATTTCCGATCCAGGGGTTTCAGCCCTGGACCCGAACGGAACTGAGCAAAGTGGCCTTTGAGCTGCCGGGGCCGGAGACCGAGGTCATCGGCGAACGGGCCCGACACTTTGGTTGCTACATCGCGTTTGGCTGTTACGCCAAAGATAAAGACTGGCCGGGCCATGTGATCAACATGTCGGTGATCATTGGACCCGATGGCAATATCGTTTCCAAGCAATGGAAGGCCAGGAATATTCTCGGCCTGTTTGGTGCCGGCGCTCTGATTGGCACCACCGTTTACAACGTGCTGGATCGCTACGTGGAGATGTACGGCTGGGATGCCACCTTGCCCATAGCTCGCACCGACATTGGCAATATCGCCATGACCGCCGTTGGCATCGAGCCGATGATCTATCAGTGCCTGGCCTTGAAGGGTGCGGAGCTGCTGATCATGTCGGTGACCGGCGGCTCCAACGCTACCTCAGCCATGGCGGCCGCGCGCACCAACCGTATTTACACCGTGGGCGTGGGTAACGCGGTATCGCCGGACAACATAGGATTTATGGACGCCGCAGGGGCCCGGGAAGAGGGTACCGTTATTATCGATCCGAAGGGCACCGTTGTGGGCAAGACCAGCAATGCCCATGAGGACGTTGCCCGTTCACGGATACCCATTGGGGATTTCCGCGAAAACCGCCGATTTCGAGAAGTGCCAGCAGCCCTGATTGCGCCGGTGCTGATGCAGTATCAGCCCCGCTTTGCCCCCAATGCGTTTCTGGACGAGCTGCCCGAGACCTATCAGGCTGCCGGTGATCTGGTGAAGAAAAAAATGAAGGGCGGTTAAGGGTTCGGTCCCGGCCCAGCTGGATGATCTTGTCCGCCCGGGGCGGGCGCAGGGTCTGTTTGATCCAGCTGGGCTGCTGGTTACTCTGAAACTTTTTTCATCAGCCCCTGAAATGATGCCCAGTCCATATTCGATCCGCAAAACACCAGCCCGATGTGTTTTCCCGGATGTTGCTGGACAACCTTAAGCAAGGCTGCGGTTGCCGCAGCGCAGGCCGGTTCAATGGCCAGTTTCAGGTCTCGAAAAATCAGCCCCATGGCCTGGATAATTTCAGAGTCCGTCACTCTCACCAGCTCATTGATGTTCTGCTGACAAAGCCCAAAGGGCAGTGCCAGGGTCATGGGTGGAGCCAGGCTGTCGGCAATGGTATTAGGTATGCCGATATTCTCCGGTTTACCGGAAGCAAAGCTGCGATGCATGCTGTCAGCACCCTCAGGCTCAACACCAATGATGTGGCAATCTGGATTGAGCTTGCGGGTAATGGCCGAAACACCGCCGGCCAGGCCGCCGCCGCCAATGGCAACAATTAGGACGTCCAAATCCGGCAGCTGTTGCTGTATTTCCAGCCCCAGGGTGGCGGTGCCCAGGGCCGTGGCCAGGCCGTCAAAGGGGTGGATAAAGGAGCGGCCCTCATCGGCAGCAATTTTCTCTGCTAAGGCAAACCCGCTGGGCCCATCCTCGGCCATGATGATCTCCGCGCCGAAGCCTTTGGCCAGGGCTACCCGGGCGGGATTGGCGGTTTTCTGCATTACCACTTTGGCGTCCACGCCGATCACCGATGCGCCATAGGCCACCGCCACCGCGTGATTGCCGGCGCTCATGGCGGTCACTCCTCGGCCCCGGGCTGCGGCGTCCATTGCCAGGATATTGGACAGGGCACCACGGGCTTTGAAGGTTCCTGAATTTTGGAAAAACTCCAGCTTGGCTGACACCCGGGTATTGGTGGGTAGGTGCCGAGCCAGCTCTGGACCTATCCATGGGCTCACCGGAGTGCGGCAAATATAAGGCGTAATCTGGGTACTGGTTGCCTGCACGGCGTCCAAGGTTATGGCGTTGCTCATTGAAACCCACTCAGCGTCTGGCGAATCACCAGGCTCTCTGTTATCGGTGAAATTGTTGCACTGCCACTATGCAGGAAAAAGCGAAGGCTATCTTCGCCAACGACCCATGGTTGTGCAATCAAATATCAGGGTTGTTCCGTGGCTCATGCCTCTGCTGCACAGGTCACCCAGCTGCGAATTTATTCAACAGGTCGCCAATGCAGGGGATCGCGCAGGCTCTGCAGCTCCCGATAGAAATACAGGGCGCTGGGCCGTTTGCCGTTGAAGCGTAATGATCGCAAAAAGGCTACTTCTTCATCGGAGATATCGCCACTGAGCATGGCGTTAGCCAGGAACTCACTCAGGCCCGGCTCATCGCCCTCCACGCCATCGTCGTCTTGCTCCAGAAAGGCGAACTTCTTTGGTTTGCCCGGCACCAGCCCCTCGTTGAGCACAATTACCATCTCGAAGGTGGAAAGGTCGATGTCCCAGCGGGCCAGCAACGGGTCAAGAAACGACACGCCGTCGGCGTTAGAAACATTGAAAATATCGGTATCCAGAAACTCCAGAATTATCACCCGCATCTGGGCGTAGCTTTTGCCGCTGTGGCTTGCCACCTGCTGCAGCCAGAGCTCGTTGTCCAGCTCAACCCGGGCCACCCGGCGAACCACATCCAGCAGCTTTTGGGTCACCAGCCGCTCCAGTTCACCAAAGGGCTGTCGCTCAAAAATCCCCCGAACCTGGGCCTGACGTGCCTGTTCGCACCTGTTCAGGATCAGCTCTCGAGTCTCTTTCAGCAGCGCGCCCTGAGGGTCTTCATACCCCCGCCGAAGCGCGTCCAGGCGTTGGGATCGGGCCAGGGTGGCCAGCTCACCCCGGGAGAGTTTGAGAAACTTGCCCATCTTGATGTAGATGTCCGTTCGCTCCGGCGCCGGCGGCAGCTTTTTGCCGGACAACAGCTGAGATACATATGATTCGGTTACCTCAGCAGCGGCGGCCAGGTCTTTTTGCTCCAGCCCCAGTTCCTGCAGTCGCTCCCGAATAACTGAACACACATCCACAGATCGCTCCTTAAGCTTTACTAACATAGTTAATCGGTGTGGATGTTCTCAGCTATGACTTGACTAATCAATTTAATTAGACCATTATGACCATCAGATAAAAAAGCCACCAGAAGCTTTCAGGTCGACGGGTTTGCCCTGCAACCCATCTCGCCAAACCCGATGGCAATAACGTCATCAGCCCTCGCCGGGCTTCCATGGTGATACGGTTGCAAGACCGTCCCCATTTAACCACCTGAATCATCGCCGCAACGCTGAACGCGGTTTTGAGCCGCCTGGATCTTTCGGCTGTCTGGTGTGCAGCTGCCATCTGGCAGGACTACAGCAGACGATATAGGCCCCGGTTTGTACCGTAGCCATAGGCCGCGCCAACAACGTTTACTGCCTGGCCATTTGAGCTAAAGCGCTGGCCGAATCAGCATTTACAGACAAAAAGAACCAAGGAAGCATCGAAATGCCCACGAATATCGGTAATAGCACTGGCAGCGGCCCGGGAACTGAGCTTGAGCAACTGCTTGAGCAGGGACAGGCTCAGTTAAAGAAGTTCATCCCCGGTGGCGGCGCCAGCGGCTTAGTGGTGATTGCCGTGATTGCCGCCCTGGTGATTGGCGCCTGGACCGCTTACTACACCGTGCCCAGTGACTCGGTGGCAGTGGTTACGCGATTTGCCAAGTTCAACAAAGTTGTCCAGCCGGGCCTTCATTTTAAGATCCCGTTGGGCATTGACAACGCCACCGTGGTGCCGGTGAAGCGCCAGCTAAAGCAGGAGTTTGGCTTCTCAACCCCCGGCGCCTCCGATCGCTACCAAAGTCCGGTGGACGGCAAACGGGAAACCGAGATGGTCACAGGCGACCTTAACGCTGCGCTGGTGGAGTGGGTGGTGCAATACCGCATCGCCGACCCGGTGAAGTTTCTGTTTGAAGTGCGTGAGCCCCGGGCGACCCTGCGTTATGTGTCTGAATCGGTGATGCGTGAGGTGGTAGGTGACCGCACCGTGGATGAGGTCATCACCATTGGGCGTCAGGAAATTGAGTCCGAAGCCCTGGTCAAAATGCAGGAGCTGTCCACCAAATATTCCATGGGCATCAGCATCGATCAGGTGCAGCTGAAAAATATTAACCCGCCCGGTCCGGTGCAGGAGTCCTTTAACGAGGTTAACCAGGCCCAGCAGGAAAAAGAAAAGCTGATTAACGAGGCCCGGCGAGACTATAACAAGGTGATTCCCCTGGCCGAGGGCGAGAAAGATCAACGCATTCGGGAGGCGGACGGTTACCGGCTTAAGCGGATTAACGAGGCTGAAGGTGATGCCGCTCGCTTTACCGCCCTGCTGGAAGAATACTCCAAGGCGCCGGAGGTCACCCGTCGACGGATTTACGTTGAAACCCTGCAGGAGGTGCTGCCCGCCATTGAGTCAAAAATCATTGTGGATGACTCAACCCGCAGCATCTTGCCGCTGCTCAACTTAGACAGCCAAAAAAAGGACACGCCATGAATAAGCTAGCCGCCTTACTGGTCGTTCTGGCCATTGCAGTAGTGGTATTGCTGAACTCCGTGTACACGGTCAATGAGGTTGAGCAGGTGATCATCACCCAGTTCGGCAAGCCCGTGGGTGAACCTGTCACCAGCGCGGGTCTTCAGTTTAAGACCCCGTTTATTCAGCAGGTCAACGCGATAGAAAAACGCGTGCTGGAATGGGACGGCAATCCCTCAGACATGCCTACCAAGGACAAGCTGTACATCTCGGTAGACCTGTTTGCCCGCTGGCGTATTACCGATCCCCTGCAGTATTTTTTGCGTCTGGGTGATGAGCGCAGCGCCCAGTCTCGGCTGGACGACATCCTGGGCAGCGAAACCCGCAACGCCATTGCCAAACACGAGCTGATCGAAATTATCCGAACCACCAAAGATCGCGAGCCCCTGCGCGACGCGCTGCTCACAGACGCCGAACGACAGCTGAACATGGGTTCTTTAGTGCCGATTCAAAAAGGCCGCAAATTGGTGGAGCTGGAAATCTTTTCCGCAGCCGCGGACAAGGTTGAAGTCTTTGGTATTGAGCTGCTGGATATTCGCTTTAAGCGGATCAACTACAACCAGAGCGTAAGGCCAAAAATTTACGACCGGATGATCAGCGAACGGCGACAAATAGCCGAGCGGTTTTTGTCCGAAGGCAACGGTGAAGCGGCAAGGATCCGAGGCAACCGGGTGCGGGATCTGAACAAAATCCAATCCGAAGCCTACCGGGAGGTTGAAGAGATCCGCGGACTGGCCGACGCCAAAGCCACCGAGATTTATGCTCGGGCTTATAACCAGAGCCCTCAGTCTGTGGCATTTTACGAATTTACTCGGACCATGGAAGCCTACAAAACCATCATCGCCGAAAACACCACCTTGGTGCTGTCCACCGACAGCGAGCTATTTAAGTTCTTGAAAGGCATGGATCCAACGCAAGGAGCAAACCCATGACGACAACAGGTAAACTCGGATCGGTCCCGCTAACCCAGGCTTTGATCTTCTTGCTGGTGCTGCTGGCCGGTTCCATTGGCCTGGCCCGAGCCCAGCCCGCTGACCAGCAGATCCCCGCCAACGCCTCAAACAAGCAATACGGTACCGGCTGGGAGTGCGACCGGGGCTTTCGCAAGGTGGATAACAGCTGCGTTGCAGTGCCAATTCCTGCCAACGCCTACCAGATTCAATCCGCTTATGGGTCGGCCTGGAAATGCAGCTATGGCTACAAGCGAAATAACAACGCCTGTGACGTGGTGGTGGTTCCGGCCAGTGCCTATTTGAGCCCCATCTCCGGCGACAGCTGGTTGTGCAGCCGAGGCTATAAAGAGATTAAAGGCGCATGCCAGGCCATTGAGGTGCCGGCCAACGGTTTCCTCACCGCAAGCCCCAGGGGCAGCGGCTGGGACTGCGAGCGAGGCTATCGCGCGATGAGAAACAGCTGCGTTGTCATTGATGTGCCCAAGCATGCCTACCTGGCATTTAATCCAAGCAATTCCGGCTGGGAATGTGACCGCGGCTACCGGGAAGTGGAAGAAAAATGCCAGGCCATCAAGGTTCCGACCAACGGCTATTTGTCCGGGCGGCCTTATGGCAACGGCTGGGAATGCGACCGAGGATTTAAGAAAACCGCTCAGGCCTGTGTTGAGGTAGAGCTGCCGCTGCATGCTCACCTGAACTTCAGCGGCAATGACTGGGACTGCAATCAACCTTACCGAAAGCGAAGCAACCTATGTGCTTCGGGAGACAGTTATGACTGAAAAAGAAAAACGCATGATGGAGGCCCACGGCATTACCAGCGCCACCCGAACCGTATACTCCTACAAGGGCTATGAATATTGGTATCTGGATGAGGCGGTGCGAGTGGCCGAACTCCATGATCAACAGGCGCCTCTGCTGGAAAATTCCTAGTGGCTTACCCACGACACTAAGCACTAAAGGCCACCGTCTCGCTCTGGCAAAGCTGCCTTTGGCCTCGCTCTTCATGCAACGACGTTGTCTTACGCTCAACACGGAGCTCGCCATGACCAAGCCACAAAAAAGCAACAAAGAAGCGAAGAAGCAGCCGGCTAAGAACGCCAAAGAAAAAAAGGCTGCCAAAAAAGCCAAAAAAAATGAGCGCGGCCGGATGGGCGAATGAGTCTAGTGGGTAGATGACCTATCGGGTGCTCACTGCGGAACCTGCCCACGAGACCAACACCTTCAGCTGCCGCCCCACTAACGCCCAGGCGTTCAAAGATCAGTATTTACTGATTGGCCAGCAGGCCATCGCCGCCAGGGGCCAGGCAGGCACTGAGCTGGCTGGTTTCCTGGATGCGGCCAAGGACCATGGGTGGGAGCTGGATCACGTTCTCAGCGCGGCGGCGGCGTTGGCGCTGCGGCCGATGTCGCCAAAAATTTTGATCCCAAAGATGGGCCCCTGGTGATCGCCGATTACGCCGATAATCCCGGCGCCGGCGGTTACGGCGATGGGGCCAATCTGCTGGCGGCTCTTTTGGAAGCGGGCACAAAAAATGCCTTTTTCGGCCCCATGGTAGATGGTGAGGCCGCGGCCGTTCTTCATCAAGCCAAGGTGGGTGATCAGGTCAGCCTTGCCCTGGCGGCAAGACCGACGCCTCCTTTGGCGGCGGCCCGTTAAACCTGGAAGGTGAGC
>CAYGPO010000058.1:0-27953 GCA_964351665.1 uncultured Gammaproteobacteria bacterium
GCAGTATGCTAATGCGGGATGCAATCGATTGCAAATACAATCGATTGCAGTCTACTAACGCTATGGAAGTAAGAAATAATAATCGTGACAGCACACTTGCATGCTGTTGACAAAAGCCTGCTAGTGTTGAGCTTAATTTTTGGCGAAGGTGTTCCCAGCAGTCCGGGCAAAGCCGGTGATCTAGGACTAGGGTGATTATCCTCTAAGGCGAAAACGTGGAAAATACTCTGGCAGTGAGCGCTAATATACTCAGCTCATTTCCCATACGTCGCCGGCGGCTAGCTGACCGACGTTCAGACTGACATCAAACAGGACAACCGAATGACCAGCCCCGTTTCATTTCGAACCCACAACAGCATTGCCATCATCGAGATCGATAACCCGCCGGTTAACGTCTTATCGCATCCTGTTCGACAAGGTTTGGTGGACGCGGTTGATCGGCTGCAGGGCGATGGCAGCCTCAAAGCTGCTGTGCTGATCTGCGCCGGGCGCACGTTTATTGCCGGCGCCGATATTTCTGAATTCGGCAAACCGCCCCTGCCGCCGATCACATCAGAGGTGATGCTGACCCTGGGTAATAGCATCAAACCCATCGTCGCGGCGCTGCATGGCACGGTGCTGGGCGGCGGATTTGAGGCAGCGCTGGCCTGCCACCACCGAGTGGCCAGGGTCGGAACCAAGCTAGGCTTTCCCGAGGTAACCCTGGGCCTGATACCCGGCGCCGGTGGAACCCAGCTGCTGCCAAGGCTGGTGGGAGTCGAAGCTGCGCTGGAACTCATTACCGTCGGTCGGCCTGTGACCGTTGAGGCTGACGGCGGATCAAAGCTGGTTGATGAGGTTGTGGTTGGTCAGTCTTATGATGACCTGCTGAGCCAGGCCTTAGAGGCAGCTCAAGCCCTGCTGGACAGCGGCGCTGGGGGCCGGCGCCTTTCCCAGGTGGTGCTTGATAAAAGTCCTGATCATGACGCGTTGTTCGCCAACTGGCGCCAGGCCCTGGCCAAGAAACAGCGCGGTGTGCTGGCTGCCCAGCGTTGTATCGATTCCATTGAAAACGCCGTGCTGTTGCCCTTTGAGCAAGGCATTGTGGAAGAACGGCGGCTGTTTCAGGAGTGTCGAGAATCTTCCCAGTCCCGGGCCATGCGTCATGCCTTTTTTGCTGAAAGAAGCTGCGCAAAGGTTGAGGGGCTGGATGCGTCGGTGGAGCCGCTAAGCGTCGTCAGCGTCGCCGTTATTGGCGCTGGAACCATGGGGGTTGGCATCGCTATGTGTTTCGCCGATGCGGGGATGGGGGTGAAACTGCTTGAGCTTGACCAGCAAAAGGTCGACGCGGGTCTTGTCAAGATCCGCGCTAACTATGAACGCAGCCTTGGTCGAGGCCGGATCACGGAGCAGGATCTGGAGCAGCGGCTTGGCCGCATTACAGGCACCACCGATTACCAAGATCTTTCCCATGTGGATCTGGTGGTAGAGGCGGCGTTTGAAAGTATGGAGGTGAAAAATGCCATCTTTTCCAAGCTCGAGAACGTTTGCAAAGCCCAGACGATTTTCGCCAGCAATACCTCCTATTTGGATATCAATCACATTGCCCAAGCCACCGGGCGAGCCGACAAGGTGGTGGGCATGCACTTTTTCAGTCCCGCCCATGTAATGAAATTACTTGAGGTGGTGCGGGCAGAACACACCAGCGATCAGACCCTGGGCACGGCGATAGCGGTAGGCAAACGGCTGAGCAAAGTTCCGGTGACGGTGGGGGTTTGTTATGGCTTTGCTGGCAATCGGATTTACGCTCGATATGGTTCCGAAGCCCAGCAGCTGTTGCTGGAGGGTGCCTACCCCGAGCAGGTTGATTCGGCCATGAGAGACTGGGGTATGGCCATGGGGCCGATTGAAGTTTCTGATCTCACCGGCCTTGATATTGGCTACAAGGCACGCAAACAGCAGCCCAACCTGCCTGAGGACCCGGCCTATTTTGCGCTGTCCACCGCCTTGGTGGATGCGGGACGGCTGGGTCAGAAAACCGGCGCCGGGTTTTACCGCTATGACGGTCGGCAGCGGTTAAATGACGACGATGCCCTTGCCATAATTCGCCGCACCGCGGCCCGGCTTGGTATCGGTCAGCAGCAGTTTGATGCCAAGCAGATCTGCACGCGGCTGATTTCTGCCATCGTCGATGAAGGTAAATCGGTGCTGGCCGAGGGCATCGTGCAACGGGCCAGTGACATCGACGTGATCTGGCTGAACGGCTACGGATTTCCCCGATTTCGAGGCGGCCCCATGTGGTATGCCACGGAACATGGGCTGTAGTCCACCTCACGGGTGTTCCTGGGTTTTGCCCACTCAGCGCGGCGGTGGCGCTCTGGATCGATGGATGGTCTGTGGGCACCTACGCCCATCCAAGTAACCCATTGAAACTCAGGTACTAAAGTTTATCGACTTTTGGGCCGTTAGGACAAACGGGGTCGAAATTCTGACCATTAAATACCGAAAGCGCGGTTAAGCCGCCGATTACCTGTAGTGCCTAATCTATGATCACTGCTCCATTGCCTGTGAATGAATCACGCCGTCTTACTGATCTCTATGCCCTGAAGGTGCTTGATAGCCAGCCCGACGACGCCCTGGACGGTATTACATCGACGATATCTTTTGTGACCGGATGTCCGATCGCATTGGTCAGCCTGGTTGACAAGAGCCGCCAGTGGTTTAAATCATCCCGGGGTCTGGGTAACGTGTGTGAAACCGGCCGCGATGAGTCGTTTTGCGCCCACGCGATATTGCAGCCAGAGCAACCGCTGGTTGTGCCGGATGCGCTGAACGATGAACGATTTTTCGACAATCCTTTGGTCACCGGGCCAACCCATATTCGGTTCTATGCGGGTCAGCCATTGGTCACTCGAAGCGGTCAGGCCATCGGTACCCTATGTCTGATAGACACAGAGCCTCGAGAGGCAGATCCAGGCCTGCTGCGTATTCTCAAACAGATGGCCAAAACGGTGACAGCCGTTCTGGAATGTCGCCACTCAGATCAAAGCGCCGCTTGGCTGGGCAGGTTGATCAACGAGGCCAGCAACGAACTTTATGTCATCACCCCTGAGGATCTTAAGATTGAGTTTGCCAACGAGCAGGCCTGCTTTCGTCTTGGTCTGTCGTTGCCCGAACTCCAGGGGCGCAGCCTGAAGGAGTTTCAGCGCGGTGAATTTGATGACCCCGTTGCCAACTTGAGATTGGCCGGATCAAAACCGGTTTACTACGAGGCTGAGCAGTTCAGCGAGGTCAATTCCACCAGCTATCCGGTGCGGGTTTGGATGCAAAAAAACTGCTATGACGAAAAGGAGTTGGTCACCGTCTCCATTACCGACGACTCCCTGAAGCGCCAGGCCCAGGCCCGGGTGCAGGAGAAGGAACAGCACTATCAGGATCTGTATAACCGCACGCCGTTTATGCTGCATTCGACGGATCATGGGGGTCAAATTGCTGCGGTGAGCGACTATTGGCTTGAGCACCTGGGGTATACCCGGGAGCAAGTGATTGGCAAGCACCTTTACCAGTTTGTCTCAGAGGCGTCTCAAGAGTTGTTAGCTAAGCAGATAGCACCCCAAATCCGCGAACAGGGTTTCTGCCGGGGGGTTGAGATGCAGATGATTAAGGCAGACGGCAGCCTGATTGATGTGGAAATTTCAGCGGTGTCCGAACTTAGCGCCAGCCGGGTGCCCACCATGCGGGTCAGTTCAGCTATAACAGACGTTACCGAACGAAATCAGGCCAGGGTGCTGCTGGAGCAAGTTGGACCGCAGCTGGTTAGCAGCAACTAGGAGTCTGTTGACAAACCCCTTCGATTAGCCGTCAGCAGCATGGGCTGTTGTTTTTTATCAGACGGCCCCAGGCCCTTTGGCTCATTTCCGCGACAGCTCGCCAGCAGGCTTGTGCCATCATAACGCCATGAAACATCTGCCTGAGTCCGTCACGTTGATGGCCCTATTGTTGGTCGCCATCGCTGGCCCTAGTATGGCCGAGCAAGCCCCCGGCGGCAGTTATCGGGAATTTTCTGCCGAGCTTGAAGCCATCGCCCAACGCTTCAGCATCCCGGGGATGGCGGCATTAGTGGTTCGAGGCAGCAGACCATCCTCCCAGCAGGTGCTGGCTGAACATTACGTTGGCTTTTCTGATCCTGAGCGCATCAAAGCCGTTGACGCCGCCACTCTGTTTCCCATTGCATCACTGACTAAAGTCTATAGCGCCGTTGTCATCGCCAAACTGGCCGAACAGGGACTGCTGTCGATGGAGGACCCGGTGCACCGATGGTTGCCGGCGATGACGATCGATCCTCGAGTAAAGCTGAAGCACTTACTGTCCCACACCTCCCAAGGCACTCCTGGTCAGCACTTTTACTACAGCGGCCGTTACAGCGCTGCCGGCCTGGTAGCCGAAAAAGCCTCGGGACTGCCTTTTGCGCAGCTGCTTGAGCGCGAGCTGCTTGAGCCTTTTTCCCTCAAGGACACCCATCTATACCAGCAGGAAACCTTTACCGGCCCGCTGCTTGAACGTCTAGCTACGCCCCACGTTTTTGATCGGGGAAACCGTGCTTCGGAACAGGAATTCGGCGTGTCCGCCGCCGCCGGGTTGGTTGCAACCCCCAGGGAGGTTGTAGCCTTCGGCCAGGCGCTGCTGCAGCGCAAAGGCCTCAAGTCAGACACCTTTGACACCTTGTTAAGGCCGCTCACACCTAGCTTGCCCTGCGCCATGGGAATATTCATTCAGCAGGTTGGTTCTTATCAGGTTTGGTGGTCTTACGGTCAGTACGATGGTTTCTCAGCTCTGTGGGTGATGGTTCCTGATCTTGAACTGCAGCTGGTGGTGATGGGTAATAACAATTTGACCAGCGATGCAGCCAGGCTAATCAATGCAGACGTGACCACCTCACCCTGGATGGTCAGCTTCATCAAACACTTCTTTCCCAGCGACGACCCAAAGCTTTCTGTGGATCATTACCTGGCGAAATCCGCCATCATGACCCATGCATTTATGGCTCGGTTTGATGATCAGTCTTTTGCCTATGCCAAGGCAGTTATCGATGGGGCTTTTAAGAGCGATGCCGACTGGCTTGCCTTTGGCGATCTGAACCTGCTGCACGGGGTGTCGTTTCTGAAGACCGTGGCCCAGTTTAAGAACCTACCCGCGGTTAGCCGGTGGGATCGGCAGCTGGTGAGTCTGGGCGAGCGGCTGCTGGTCCAGCAGCCGGATAACCCCTATGCCCGATACTATCTAGCTGAACATTTCAGCCGCAGCGGGCAAAAAGCCAAAGCGGCCCAGTACTACCAGGCCATTGTTGATGAGCCCAATTTTACCGAGCATTGGTATACCCGAGAGGCCAAGGCCTGGCTGCAGGCTAACGGTGAGTTTCCCTAGCCCGCCTCTACCTTACGCCCCAGAACCAAGCCACTGATCGCCCCACCTGCGCCCACTAAGGCCGCAGTTATCAGCGGGTCCGGTAAGGTAGCCCGGAGACTCCAAAGGTTTGAGGTGCCGTACCGGGCAGTCCACACCCACCGCCATCAGAAATCCAAACACCAACCCTGTGTGCAATCCACCGGTGAGGGATAAAGCCCCTCGCCATGAAACCACCAGAGTGACTAAAACTCCGAAGCCCAGCTGCCCAACAAGGATCCAGGCAATATCGGGTTTTGCTTTCATCACCCCAGGCAATGTCGATGCGCCCTCGCGGAACAGATCTACAAACAACACCCCGTAGAGCAAAAACCCTACCATCATCACAGTGATTGAACTGGCGACAACTGCTAGTAAAAATCTGCTGGACATGGGCTTAGTCTCCACAATACGGGGTTGTGATGGGGTCGGAGGTGAAGCCTGTGAAAACGGATTTTCCGATCTTCGGCCGGGCCAAGGAGGTCAGCGACTGACGTCAGCGCTACGCTGGTCGCGGATAGCCGCAATGTCTGCCGGGCCGGCGCAGGGCAGGTCGCCGATCACGGTATGTTTATGCACCGCCGCCGCCATCGCATTGTTTACGGTTGTTTGTTCATCGTCCTTTCTGAGCCAGCCGGCTATGATGCCTGCGGAGAAAGCGTCGCCGGCGCCAATACGGTCAATCACCGGATCGATGGTGACAGGGTCGGCGTCGGCCTGGCCGGTGCGGGTGACGATATGTCCAACCAGGCTATGACGCTGGGCGGAATGGGCCTGGCGCGGCGCGCAGGCAACGGCCTGCAGCCGGGGAAACGACTCAAACGCCGTGTGGGCCTGCTGCAGGTGTCGCCCCCGGGCTGACGGCGGCAGAGGGAGAACCATTCCCAGGTCGTGGTCGTTGCCAAACATCAGCGTGGTGCACTGGATAATTCTGCGCAGATAGGGCTCGGGATCGGCGTCCCACAGGGCCCACATCTTCGCCCTGTGATTAAAATCAAACGATACGCCAATATCCAGGCTGGCCGCGGTTTCAGCGTAACGGCAGGCCGCCTCAGCTGCCTGCTCGCCCACTGCCGGGGTAACTCCGGAGATATGCAGCCAGCTGGCATCCGACAGGCAGCGTGTCGCCTGGGCCTTGTCAAAGCTTGAAAGGGCAAAGGCAGAGTACTGTCGATCGTAGGTAATAGCCCCGGCCCTGGGTCCAGCGCCGGCGGTGTGGAAGTAAAGACCCATCCGGCCATCGGCGCGGGTGACAAAATCCGTGTTGACGCCATGGCTTCGTAGCTCAGCCAGCGCACCATCACCCAAAGGGTTGTTTGCCACGGTGCTGATAAAGCGGCTGCTGAGACCCAGGTGAGACAAACCCGCGGCAACGTTGGCCTCCGCGCCTCCCACATGCCAATTAAAGTGGTTGGAGTGCATCAGAGGCTGTGCTGCGGGTTCACTCAAGCGCAGCAGCAGTTCACCAAAGCAGGCAACGGTGGGGTTAGCCATGGATTAAGCCAGTGTGAGTCGGAAAGCCCATTATATTGCCAACTGGGCCGTGAAGTCGGTAGTGATTTTCAGATCGGCTGTCGGTCCCACAGCCGGCTGTTGAAAAAGCCTGAGCCGGCCATTCTCAACAGCCGGCTGAGGCCGCCTTAGGCTACGCCGGCTTCCTGCACCCGGGGCAACACCCGCCGCGGGCCGTTTTCCAACGCATCGCCCACCGCTTTGACCATCAGCGTCAGCTCCTCGCTGTCGATGTTGAAATGGGGGGTGAAGCGGAGGGAGTTTTCGCCGCCGTGGATAACGCCGATGCCGTGAAAACGCAGGTATTCCTCAAGGCTGTTGGCACCATAAGCCCTGTACTCGGGGCTTACTTCACAGCTGAACAGCAGGCCCGTGCCCTGGATCTTGGTGATTCGGCCCGGGTGCTGCTGGGCCAAGGTCTCAAGGCGTTGCAGAACTTCTTCACCCCGGGCCCTGATGTTGTCCCGCAGGGCAGGGGTGATCTGCTTTAGTACGGTGCTGGCGATATCCATGGCGCGGGGGTTGGCGGTCATGGTGTTGCCGTAGATGCCGGTGCGATAAAGGTCGCTGGCGCGCTCATTCATGGCCAGCACCGACATGGGGTATTGGCCGGCGTTGAGGGCTTTGGAATAGGTTTCCATATCCGGTGCCGGCAGCTCATCAAAGCCTGGATAGTCCACGATGGACAAACACCCATGGGCCCGCAGTCCGGCCTGAATGGAGTCCACCAACAGCAGCGAGCCATGGGCTTCGGTGAGCTGCCTGGCGGCGGCATAGAACTGAGGTGTGATGGCCTGTCCCGGATTGCCTTCCCCCATCACCGGCTCCATAAAGAACGACTCAATGAACACGCCCTGGTTCGCTGCGTCAGAAAACACCTGGTGCAGCGCCGCCACGTTGTTGGGCTCCACGGTGATCAGGTTGTCCCGGTCGCGAAAGCTTGCCAGGTATTTGGCGTAGGCGTTGGCGGAGGAGTCTGAATACTGAGCTGGCCGGTCCGTGCGGCCATGAAAGCCACCCTTCAGGGACAGCACTTTGATGGGCTTGCCAGCGTGGGCGCCGCCGGGGTCGGTCATGGTTTTGGCGTTAACATCGGACAGCCGGGCAGCGGCGGTGACGGACTCCGAGCCGCTGTTGAGGAACAAAAAACTGCGATACACCGGCGTCTGATCGGGCCGATTGTGGCCGATCTCCGCCCTAAGCGCGTCTAGCAAACGGCGCTGGGAGAAGCTGCCGGTCATGATATTGGCCATCACCTGGTGGCGTCCAAGTACCTGGTCCAGTGCTGGCGGGTTATGTCCCAAGCCCAGCATGCCATAGCCGCCGGAATCGTGGATTACCGCGCCCTTGCTGGTGATCACCCATGGCCCCTTAGCGGCCAGCGCCACATAGGGGTTCACCGCATCGTCGGCGTAGAAGTTCACCACCCCTTCCTGGATCTTCGATAGCTGCTCGCCCTCGTCCAAGGCCACAAAATCTGGGTATTCCTCGCTGATGCATGCCCACAGGCTCAGGGCGGCATCCACCGCCTGGTTGAGGTCATCATGGGTCCTGGAAAACTGTTCGATGGTGGTGTCATCCAGGCCCTGGGTCTGGATCTTACCGCCGCTGGAGCGCAGTTGCCCCAGTTGCTCTAAGATAGTCATTTGGTTGTTCCTTAGGTCTTTGGAGCTCTTCATTCAGCCCAACATGATATTGCAAATTTTAGCACAACCCCATGTATGAACTCAGCCAGGGCAATCACCTGGAACCCCTGGCCGATGCCCTGATCCAGCGCCTGGGCGCGGCCCGTAAAAGCCCGCTGCAGGCTCCCTGGGTGATGGTGCCTCATCGTGAAATGGGGCAGTGGCTGGCGCGGCGAATGGCCAGCCAGCTGGGGATCTGTGCCAACGTCAATTTTGTCCAGCCCTCAGAAGCCATCTGGGCTTTGCTCAGCAGCGCAAATCCCCACATCACCATTAACAACGCCTTTGCCCCGGACTGCCTGACCCCAAGGATTTTTGGACTGCTGTCCCGGCTGCCCGAACAGGCAGATTTTGCTCCCCTGAAACGGTTTTTGTCGACCCAAAGCGGCTCGGTGAAAATGGCATTCGCCAGCAGGCTGGCGGGCATTTTTGATCAATATCTGGTGTTCAGGCCCCACTGGTTAATGCAATGGGAGGCCTCCCAGGAAGGCGACTGGCAGGGCTGGATCTGGCGACAGCTGACCCAGGATAAACCCTGGCACTGGGCGCGGGCGCTGCAGTGGCTGGAACGTACCCCTGGGCCCGACATTTCGGCGCTGAATATCCCGGCGCTGCACGTGTTCGCCCAATCCACCCTGTCCCCCGGGTTTTTCATGGCCATTCGGAGGTTTTCCGAGCAGTTGCCCACCCATATTTACCATTGGACCCCTACCGAGGTGTATTGGCTTGATGTGGCCAGCCCCAGATCCCGCAAGTCGGTCAGCCAGGAGGCCGAGCCCTATGTGAGTCAGCTGCTGGCATCCATGGGTCAGCCCCTGAAAGATGCGGCCGATCAGCTATTTGAGTGGGCGCCCAATGAGCAGGACTATTTTGTATCCAGTCTTCCCCAGACGCTGCTGGGCGCCATACAGCGTGATTTGCTGAATTTTGATCTGAACTCCCCGAATGCGTCTAGGCTCGCCGACGGTAGTCTAAAGATCCTTCGCTGCACAACCCGGCAACGAGAGGTGGAAGTTTGCCGGGACCATTTGCATCAGCTGTTTGACAACGACCCGACCCTGCAGCCATCCCAGGTGCTGGTGATTTGCCCGGATTTGGCCGCCTATCTGCCCGCCATCCGGGCCGAGTTTGGCCCGCCAGGCAGCGGCGATCGATGGCCTTACCGGGTGCTGGGCGGCAATGCCGTTCGCGCCTTTGATGCCGGCAGTGCCTTATTACATGCTCTGGAGCTGCTGGTAGCGGCGCCCCTGGACCGTCGCTGCCTGGAGTTGCTGCAGTATCCAGCGGTTCAGCGTCGTTTTAGGCTCGATCCTGACCGGCTGGAGGATGTCACTCGTTGGGTGACGGCCAGCGGGCTGTTTGTGGACGATCACAGCGGCAAATTCTCCTGGGACGCGGCCTTCGATCGCCTGGTGGGCGCAGTCACCCTGGATCCTGGGGCGATCCAGACCAGCACTGCCAACCCGATTCACCCCGCGGAGGCCAGCGCCATAGGCGCACTGTTTGATCTGCTGTCCGCCCTGCAGGGGTTTTCCAGAAATTTTTCCAGGCCTCGTACCCTGACCGCCTGGAGCAGCGCGCTGTCACAGCTGCAAAACGTGTTGCTGGATCCCCATTTCACCGATATTCACTACCTGTCTGAAATCACTGCGCCTCTGGCTGGGGTCATTCCGCCCGAGGATGTGGTGATGGATGTGGCGGCGCTCTATGGGCTGTTGAAGCAGCTGCGGCCAGCGGCTAACGCCGGCGGTGGTGGTCCGGGCGGTGTCACGGTGGCGGCGCCCGCCGCCGTGCGCCTGCTGCCGGCCAGAATAATCTATGTGCTGGGCGTCACCGACGGGGAATTTCCCGGCCCGGCCATGACCTCGGAGCTGAACCGCATGGACAGCTCACCGCCACGCCGTGGTGATCGAGCGCGGCGGCTGGAAGATCGTTTGCTGATGCTGGAATGGATAACCTCAGCCCGGCAGCAGCTGGTGCTCAGCGGCCGCTCCCGTCATCCGGTGACAGCGGAACCTGAAGCCCTATCGAGCTTGCTGGAAGAGCTGCTGGCCTGGTGTGAAACCCACCACGCCATAGCCCCGGATGAGCTGGCGATAACGCCGCCGCTGCATGGCTTTTCGCCGGCTGGCGATAACCGCCTTGAGAGCTATGCAAAGCATTTTTCTTTGACCTCCAGCGAATCGAATAATGCCTTTGTGGGCCCGCCTATCCCCCTCGTTAAGCCTAAGCAGCTGACCCTGGATGAGCTCTGCCGGTTTTGGAAGAGCCCGGCCCGTTGGTTTGTCGAACAGGTGCTGGGGGTTTGGTTGGACCTGCCCCAGGGCCTGACCCCCATGCAGCCCCCGGTGGCGGTTGACCCGCTGCTGAGATTCCAGCTGCTGGACGACGCTTTAGACCTTACGCCGGCGGTACTGCAGAAAAAACTCGCGGCTGAGGTGGCTTTGCCTGACGGCCAGTTGGGTCAGGCCTTGGCCCATGGCATGACCGCAGAGCTTGCTAACCTGCGAGAAAGAGAACGCGCCGCCCGAGGTGACCACCGGGCCATCACGGTGGACTTTGAACGCACGATCAACAGCCTGCTCCTGGTCGGTGTGCTGGATCAGATCCACAACGGCCGCCGGGTAGTAGTGACTAGCAGCAAGCTCAATGATGGTCGGGCTATGGAGCTGTGGATTCGCCATCTGGCGCTGTGCTGCCTGCAGCCCCAGGCCACCAGCTTACTGATTGCCCGGGATGATTCCCTGGCCTTGTCTGCCGCCCCTGAGCCACTGGCCACCCTGGCCACCCTGGTGGACTATTACCTGCTGGGACAAAGCGAACCCCTGCGGTTTTATCCAGCGGCGTCCCGCCTGGCAGCCAGTGAAAAAAATCCGCAAAGCCGGTTTGACGACAGTTTTGAAGGGGGTAAGAGCGCCCATGTTGAGCTGGCGTTTCGTGGTTCAGACCCCCTGGCGGGAGATTTTGAATCTTTGGCTAAAACCCTTTGGCTGCCTATGCAGGGCTGTGTGATCAATGAAAAATTTTGATTTGATCAGCGTGCCCCTGGAGGGCTGGAATCTGCTGGAGGCCAATGCGGGTACGGGTAAAACCTACAGCATCTGCGGGCTCTATCTGAGGCTGATCTTAGAAAAGTCTCTGGCCCATGATCAGATCATCACCATCACCTTTACCCGGGCAGCCACCGGAGAACTGCGCAGCCGACTGATCAAGACGCTACTGCAGGCGAGAAAGATGCTCAGCCCAGGGCAGGGTGCCTCCGAGGAGGACCAAACTGACCCTATAGCGCTGATCTGCCGGCCCTGGCTGGGTCAGCTGGAGGCCCTGGAGCGCATTGACCTTGCCCTGCGCAGTTTCGATCTGGCGCCGGTGCTCACCATCCACAGCTTTTGCCAACGGGTGCTCACCGAATCCAGTCTGACCACGGGTTTTAATGTGGATGCCAGGGTGCTCGATCAGTCCAACGAAGTCCTGGCGGACCTGGTCCAGGAGTCCTGGCAAAGCCATCTGGAGACCCTTTCCCCTGCCTTGGTTCGCTATCTGCAGACCTTTGATCGCCAATCCCTTAGCAATACCATTGGCCGACTGCTAAGCCGTCCCTTTGCACAGATTCAAGGACCGACAGTGGTGGATCCGGGGCTGCAGTTTGAGGCCATTGAGCCTCGCCGCAGGGAAGCCGGGGAGCTGTGGGATCGGGATGAGACCCAGATCCGTGATCTATTGCTGGCGGCCCAGCCGGGGCTGAAACAAAATGTCTACGGTCCTCAGCAACTGGCCCGCTATATCCGTTTGGTACCCAAATATCTTCGCTATGGGCTGGACGAAAAGGCCCTTGAGCAGGTGGCGAAGTTGGGTCAGAAAAAGCTGCTGGCTGGCCTCACCCGCAAGGCCACATTGACCCCGGAACATCCGTTTTTCCAAGCCCTTCAAGAGTGCATAGAGCTGGAGCAGGGGTTCAACGAGGCCTGTAAACGTTATCAGGACAATCTACCTCGGCTGCTGCTTGACGACGTGACCGAACGGCTTAAGCTTTGGAAAGCCTCCTCTGACTGCCTGACCTTCGACGATCTGATTCAGCAGCTCGATCATGCTCTGGACCAGCCTCAGATTGCGCACGCCCTGGTCAGCCAGGCCGGCAAGCGCTACGGCGCGTTGCTGGTTGATGAGTATCAGGACACCGATCCTCTACAGGCGGCGATTTTTCGCCGCTTGTTTGAACCCATGTCGATACCCGTGTGGCGTGTGGGTGATCCGAAACAGTCCCTCTACGGCTTCCGTGGAGCAGATCTGCACGCCTATCTGGCCGCCCGGGAGGGCTCGCCAAACTGCTACCGACTGACCCGCGACTGGCGGGCTCAACCCGCGCTGATTGAGGTCATCAACCATCTATTTTCCGCGGTGCCAGATCCTTTTGTGCTGCCCCAGGTGCAGTTTGCGGCCTCAGAACCTGCGCCAATGGAGTGTTTGCAACTGGAAGTTGACGGCACCTTAGAGCCTGCCATGACCACCTGGTTGGCGGGCTCAGGCCAGGACGAATGCGCACAGCTATGCGCCGGCGCCATTGCCCGGCTGTTGTCCCTGGGCAGTCAATCCCGCGCCTTTCTGCGCCAGGGCACTGAGCGGCGTCCATTGACGGCTGAACACATTGCGGTGCTGGTGCGCAGCAACAGCCAGGCTCAGCGGATAGCCACAGCGCTGCAGTCTTACGGCATCGCGTCGTCCCGGGCCGGGGTCAACAGCGTTTTCGATACCGCGGAAGCCGGTGAGTTAGAACGTTTGCTGCATGGGGTTGCGATGCCGGCTACCCGCAATCGGGTTGCCGGCGCCCTGGCCACGCAGATTCTGGGCCTGAATGCGCTACAAGTTGCCCAGTTCAGCGCCGATGAGCAAATTCAGGATCAGTGGTCGGAACGGTTTCGTCGCTGGCGCGATATCTGGTCAGTCCAGGGGCTATACCCCATGCTGATGGCGGTATTGCGTGAAGCAGGGGTGGCTGAACGTATTTTGCCGATGCCCGCCGGCCAATCGGTGATGGCTAATCTGCTGCACCTGGCTGATTTGATGGAGGTTAATACCGGCGGTGGGTATTCACTCAGCGAGCAGATTCGCTGGCTGAGTGGCCAACGGGCCGGACCGTTTGGCGGCGACGAATCCACCATAGTTCGGCTGGATCGAGAAACCAACGTGGTCCGCATTGCCACCGTGCATCGGGCTAAGGGCGCTCAATACCCGGTGGTTTTTTGCCCCTTCTTGTGGCGCAGCTACAACCCGCCCAGGCAGTATGTGGAAGTGCATGAAGAAGGCCAGCTGGTGCTGGATTTTGGCACTGGCCAACAAGACCAGCGCCGGGGCACGGAAAAGGCCGAACGGATCAGCGAGAACAGTCGCCTTGCTTACGTTGCGCTGACCCGGGCCCAGGCCAGCTGTTACGTTCCCTGGTCCATTGAATCGAGCAGTGGCACCGCTGAGTCGGGCCTTAGCCATTTACTGAACCCGGAACACGCTGGCAGCTTTGGTATCCCGCCTGGCAAACCCGATTACCCGGCGCTAAGGGATCAGTTTCTTCAGGGTTTTGCCGCCGCAGGGGCCACAGTGCTGACCCAGCCGCCGACGTTCTCCGGTCGATTGGACAGCGAGGTCTCCTGGCCTTTGCACAAAACGCCGTTAATCCGGCCTCAGCGCCATTGGCAGGTAACCAGCTATTCCAGTTTGTTTAGCGGCGCCGGCCAGGACCGTGATATCGATGAGACGGTGAGCATGGAGCCGGCGATGGTGACGGTGCCCGATTTTAGTATCTTCTCCCTGCCGGCCGGCCCTCAAACCGGCCTGATGATGCACGAGCTGCTGGAGAATTTGACGAGCTTCTCCATGGACATCGCCGGGCTAGAGAAGCAGGCCGTTCACTATTTGCAACGCTACAATTTGGACCGCCGCTTCGCACCGGCGCTTGGGGCCAATATGCACATCTTGCTAAATCAGCCCCTGGGCCCTGATCAGCTTGTGCTGAGCCAGTTGCCCCGTGTAGATCGCCTGACAGAAATGGAATTTCATTTGAATTTACCGGGCCTAAACCCCGGCGATCTGTGGCCATTGGTACGGTGCGAATCGGCGCCAGAGTATTTTGATTGTCGTCGTGTGAGCGGGTTTCTACACGGCTTTGTTGACCTGGTGGTGAAGTGGCAGGGGCGCTACTGGGTTATCGATTATAAGAGCAACCATTTAGGGCAATCGGCGCCGGATTATCACCCGGACCAGCTGCTGAAAGATGTTCGTCTTCATGACTACGATTTCCAGTATCACCTGTATCTATTGGCATTGGATCAGCACCTGCAGCAGGCCTTGCCGGATTATCACTTTGATAACCACATGGGGGGAGTGCTTTATCTGTACATGCGGGGTATTGATTCTGCTGGCGGTGGCGTTCACTATTACCAGCCGTCCTCGGCCATCCTGGCTAGCATGCGAAAATTGCTAGTAAAGTAAATTCTAGCAAGTTGATGTAGGTTATTGATTTATGTAGGCTGCTGATTAGTTTACGGTTTTTGACTTCCAATTTTCGCTCCCCGACGGTAATATTTGCCCATAGATTGCAGACGTGATGGACACGGCGGCTGCAGCTAGGGGAAGAAGAAACACGATCGACCGGGGGTTTTACCCAAGATTTTAGAGTTTCAAACCGGTTCGCGGGTTGCGTCAGACGGTAGATGCCAAGCAGGCCGTCCTGGGCCGCACCTCCCCCAAAAACGGTGTCTATGGTTAGCTGGAGATCGGCCACTGCTAGGGATGTGGGGTCGACGATTTCGCCAGTGTTGCTGTAGCTCGCGGACCGTGTTTGATCTAAACGTCAGTTCACATGACGCTCCTGAAAACGTCGCTTTTACGCGACGTTTTTTTTTCCCCTGCCATTTCTCATCGACGTCAACCGCATGATCTTTAGGGTTGGCTTCGGCCAACGACCAACCTTTTTTCCGGCGAACCGGTGGGGCTAAACCACTCCACTCATCGCGCAACACTCAGCTGATCAAGAACCGCAACCACCGCATCATCTTTGGCAACAGGCCACCCACCCACTCTTTGTTAACTTCCCGTTAAGCGCCTAACGGACTCTGGCGTCAAAGGACACGGTCAATTTTCTGCACGCTGACCCTTCGTGTGCGCAACTTACAGAAGGTGGAATGTTATGAACGTATTTAGACGCCAAAAGTTAACGGCGGCTGTGTTGGCTGCGCTGACAGCCATGGGCAGTGCCAGCGCCCAACAGCTTAACGAACAGCCAGAGTCTCTTGAGGAGGTAGTGGTTACCGGTTCACGTATCCCCCGTGCGGATCTGGTTGCCAACAGCCCCGTTGCGGTGGTTAACGCAGCGGAGTTTGAACTGGCTGGCACCATGGAAACCGAGTCGCTGCTGAACACGCTGCCTCAGATCGTGCCGTCCTTTGGCGCCACAACCAACAATCCTGGCACAGGCACCGCAACCGTTGACCTGCGAAATTTGGGCCCGGTGCGAACCCTGGTCATGTTGAACGGTCGCCGAATCGTAGGCTCGGGCACCGATGGAGTTGTAGACATCAACAACATTCCCCCCGCTCTGATTGACCGGGTCGAGGTGGCCACCGGCGGCGCTTCGGCGGTTTATGGCTCCGATGCGATGGCCGGGGTGGTGAATTTCATACTAAAGGAAAACTATGAGGGCATTGGCATCAGCGGGCAGTTTGGTATGTCCGAGGAAAGCGACTCTGACCGCAGCAATATCGATTTCATCTGGGGCGCTAACTCAGAGGACGGCCGCGGCAACGCAGTGATCTACGCGAACTACTTTAAACGCGATCAGACCTTTGCTTCAGAGCGGGATTTTGCTGCCATTGAGCTTGACGAAGATACCGACGCCAATGGCAATCCCATACTGTCTCCCGGCGGCTCTTCACGGATACCCCAGGGACGGATTTTCGGTTCAGCCTTCAATGGATTGACCGACAGTCGTGGCGATATCATTGGCGGCAGCGGCTTTTTTGTCGACGACGCCGGCAATCCCGACGACTACACCTCGCCGGACGACACCTTTAACTTTGCCCCGTTTAATAACCTGCAGCTGCCTTTAGAGCGCTGGACCACCACCGCCCTGGGCAGCTATGAGGTCAGCGAAGACATCAAGCTGTTTGGAGAATTTACCTTCGCCAACAATCGCATCAACCGAACCTTGGCACCCACACCCTACAACGAATCCAGCGTCGATTTTGATCTGAACAATCCCTTTATTCCCGCCGGAGTTTTAGCATTGTTCCAGCAGGCTGACACCGATGCCGACGGCATAGTCACTGGCGGCCTTAGCCGCCGGATGCTGGAGGCGGGCGGCCGCACCAGCGATGACAGCCGCAACCTGTTTCGCTCGGTAATCGGCGTTGAGGGCAATATGGCGGGCTGGGACTGGGAGGTTTATTACAACTACGGCCGGATGGAAAACACTCAGCGCCAGGGCGGCAACATCGTCTTGTCCAAATTCCAGCAGGGCCTGTTGGTTGACCCCAACAATCCCACTCAGTGTGCCAGTGGTATTGCCGGTTGTGTGGTGCTCAACCCCTTTGGTGAAGGTGTGATGACACCGGATATGATCAACTGGGTCCGGGCCGCGGCGACCAATATCACCAACGTTGAGCAACGCACCATTGCCGCCAACGTGGCTGGCACGTTAATGGAGTTGCCGGCGGGCCCGTTGGGGCTGGCTGCGGGTCTTGAACAACGCGACGAGGAAGCAGAATTTCTCCCCGACACCTTCCTTGCCTCCGGTGATGTGGACGGCTTCAATGCGGGTTTGCCAACCGCCGGCGCATACGACGTTACCGAGTTTTACCTTGAGTCCGTAGTGCCCTTAATCTCCGGCGCGCCCTGGGCTGAGTATGTTGCCCTTGAGCTGGGCTACCGGTATTCAGATTATTCCAACGTGGGCGGTGTGGATACCTATAAGTTTGGCGGCGAATGGCGGCCCAGCGATCAGCTGAAGCTTCGCGGCCTGTATCAGCGTGCGGTTCGCGCACCCAACGTATTGGAGCTGTTCCGGGGTTCGTCCAATAGTTTCCCTGGCGGAGAAGATTTCTGTAATGCCGGTGCCGGGCGGACTGCGGAGGAAGAGGCGTTTTGTGTCCAGCTCGGTGTGCCGGCCGACCTCCTGCAGGCCTTCCAGCAGCCCGACGATCAGATCGAGGTGACTCTCAGCGGCAATCCGGATTTGGACGTTGAATCTTCAGATACCTTTTCCGTGGGCTTCGTTTATCAGCCATCGTGGATGGACAACCTTCAGTTTTCAGCGGATTTCTACTCCATCGAAATTGAGGGTGCCATCGCCCAGTTTGGCGGCGGCCTGCAGAGCACCATTGATGCCTGTAATCAGAACCTGAGCCTGGACAACGTGTTCTGTCAGCCATTGACCGCTAGAAACGCTGCTGGAGAGCTGGAGTTTGTGCCGCTGCCAAACCAGAACATTGCTCAGCTGAACACCGAAGGGGTGGATTTAAGCAGTTCCTTCACGACGGAATTGGGCCGTGGCTACTTGCTGGACCTAAATCTGGCTGCCACCTACGTGCTGAAGAACGAACAGCAGTCCAGCCCCGTGACCGACGTGATTGATTGCGCCGGGTCCGTTGGCGTGCGAGGAATTTGCGGCAACGCTGATCCGGAGTGGCGGGTCGTTGGTCGGGCAACCTTGCAAACCGGCAAGCTGCGTTCCAGCCTGCGCTATCGCTTCGTTGGTGAGGTAGATAACGAGCTCATCGTCCAAGGTACCGATCCCAGCAATCTCGCTGTGACCGGCGCTGATTCTGAGCACTACCTGGACTTTGGCGTGACCTACTCCTACAGCGATAGCATCGATCTGATTCTTAATATCGATAATCTGCTGGACAACGATCCGCCGATCCTGGCGGACGCGGGCGGCCAGTTCAATACTGACGCCTCGGTGTATGACGTGCTCGGCCGACGCTTTACCACCGGCTTCCGGGTCCGTTTCTAAGCGGCAGCGATCAGCCCGGGGCGCTGTCAGCGCCCCGGGCACCTTAGTTCATCAACGCCAGCGAACAATTGTCCCTCGCTTTTAGCCTGGATCAGGCAGGGCAGGGCTGCGCGGCGCTGGAAAGCCTGGTGCTAGCAGCCCAATCGGGACATGCCTCGGCTCAACTGCAACTGGCCATATGGCTGCTCGCCGGCCACAACACCGAGCCATCACCCCGGGCCGGATTTGCCCTGGTTCAAAGTCTTGCGCTAGTCGGTGACGGCTTTGCCCAGGGTTTTTGTGCCAGTCTGGCGGCGGGTGGCTTGGGCACAGATCAGTCCTGGAGCAGGGCGGTGGACTGGCTGTTGCTGGCGGCCCAGAGCGGCTGGCCGCCGGCCCTTTGCCAGCTTGCCTTAGGCTGCCCCCGCGGGTCGTCGGAGCGTTCTAGCCTGCTCCAGCAAGGGGTTAGCTGGGGTGATCCCATCGCTGAACAGGTCCTGCAGGGACAGCCGTCCTGCGTACCACCCCTCAAGGAAATAAACTGGAAGCGGCTGCCTGGGCTATTTAAGGCAGCGGTTGCTGAGGATTTGCCCGAGCCCCAGTGGCTGGATAAAACCATCGGCCTGCGCTGTTTTCCAGCGGCGATAGATCCAGATTTGTGTCTCTACCTGTGTGCTACGGCAGCACCATTTCTACGGCCCGCCAGAGTCAATGACGCAGGCAACGGCGATAGTATTGATGCCAGCCGGAACAATGACGCGATGGGATTCCATCCCTTGGAGTCTGACCTGGTGTCCCACCTGGTCCGCTGGAAAATGGCCAAGGCCGCCGGCAGCGGAGCGGACTTTGCCGAGGTGCTGTCAGTGCTGCGCTACCGGCCAGGGCAACGCTACCAACCCCACTACGACTTTTTTGACCCGGCCTACAGCAGCCACCAGCAGGCCCTGGCTAGCAGAGGACAGCGCCAGTCTACGGTGCTGCTTTATCTCAATCAGGGTTACCAGGGTGGCCAAACCCGATTTTGCCAACGACAGCGGCGCTTTCGCGGCCAATTGGGTGATTTGCTGGTGTTTGACAACGTCAACCCTGACGGCAGCGTTAATCGTTCTACCCTGCATGAAAGCGAAGTGCTGACCCAGGGAGAAAAATGGCTGGCCAGTTTGTGGATTAGGCAACGTCCCCCGGTATAATCGCACCCTGACACCTCTGGCACGTGGAGGGGTTTGGCGATCTGGCAAACTCCACCGGCATTAGCTGTGTCGAAAAATTATCCGGTGGGCCTTCAGCCGCCGACTTCAGGAGACAACGCTATGCCGACATCCTCACTGGCAACTTTTTCTTGCGCTGCGGTGCTAGTCCTTGCCGCCTGCTCCAACGACAGCGATGGGCCTGATACTGAGGTCGTTGCTTCCAAGGCTCCAGATACTGCCGATGAGGTTGTTGCTTCCAAGGCTCCAGATACTGCCGATGAGGTTGTTGCTGACGTGGTGGAAAATCCCTTGCTGGCCAGCTGGGATACGCCTTTTGGCGTGCCGCCTTTTGACCGAATTGAAGAATCTCACTATGAGCCTGCCATTGTTGAGGGCATGCGGGTTCATAATCTTGAGATTGATGCCATAGTGAACAATCCGGCGGCGCCAACATTTGACAACACCATAGTTGCGCTGGACCGGGCAGGGGGGCTGCTCAATCAGGCGGCAGGGGTATTTTTTAACCTGACTGGAACCATGAGTACCCCGTTGCTGCGCGAGATTCAGGCGCGGGTGTCGCCGATGCTGTCCAAGCACTCCAACGACATCTTCCTCAACGCCACCTTATTCGCCAAAGTTCAGGCGGTGTATGAAGCCCGCCAATCCCTGCAATTGACCCCGGAGCAGGCGTATTTTCTAGAGCGTAGCTACAACCGGTTCGTTCGCCAGGGAGCAGCGCTGGACCAGGCATCAAAAGACCGGCTCAACGGGATCAACCAGGAAATCACCAGTTTGGCCGTGGGTTTTGCCCAGAACCTGCTGGAAGAAAACAATGCATTTGAACTACTGCTGGAAACCGAAGACGAACTGGCTGGCCTGCCGGATTTTCTTAGGGCCCAGGCTGCAGAGGCGGCCCGGGAGCGGGGTAAAGAAGGCAAATACGTCTTCACTCTTACCCGCTCTTCGATGACGCCCTTTTTGCAGTACTCCACCCGTCGTGATTTGCGCCAGAAAATACACAACGCCTGGACCATGCGAGGCGACAACGGTAACGATTATGACAACGGCCAGGCCGTGGCCAAGATGGCTTCCTTGCGGGTTGAGCGGGCCAACATTCTAGGCCATAAAAACCACGCATCCTGGGTGCTGGATGACCGCATGGCAGAAACTCCGGAAAAGGCCTATGCCTTTATGCGCCAGGTGTGGCAGCCGGCCCTGGAGCGGGCCAAAGAGGAGCGAGCCGATCTGCAGGCCATGGCTGACGCTGAGGGTGGCGACTTTCAGATCGCCGCCTGGGACTGGTTTCACTATTCGGAAAAGGTCCGCAAGCAGCGTTTCGCCGTGGATGACTCGATACTCAAGCCGTATTTTGAGCTGAACAACGTGCGGGACAGTGCATTTTTGGTGGCGGGTCGGCTGTTCGGCATTAGCTTCCACGAACTCACCGACATTCCTCGCTACCACCCGGACGTGCAGGCCTTTGAAGTCAAGGATGCTGACGGCTCTCACCTGGGCGTGTTTTACTTCGACTTCCACCCCCGGGCCAGCAAGCGCGGTGGTGCCTGGATGAATACCTTTCGCGACCAGTCCAACGTTGATGGACCGGTGCGGCCCATAGTGATCAACAATCTGAACTTCCCTAAAGGCTCCGGCGGCATTCCGACGCTGCTGAGCTTCAACGATGCATCCACCCTGTTCCATGAGTTCGGCCACGGCCTGCACGGCATGCTATCCAATGTGACCTATGCAGGTGCCAGCGGCGTCAGCGGCCCGAGAGATTACACAGAATTTCCGGCTCAGATGATGGAACACTGGATTTCCAGCCCGGAAGTGCTGCGGGAAACCGCTCGCCACTATGAGACGGGTGAGCCGATTTCCGAGGAGCTGATCGCTAAACTGGATGCCTCCAGCAAGTTCAACCAGGGCTATAAGACCGTCGAGTTCCTGTCCGCAGCGATGCTCGACATGGATTGGCATACCCTTGAGACCACCGATCTTCAGGAGGTTAATGCCTTTGAAACCAACTCGCTGGAGGCCATGGGCCTGCTGCCGGAGATTACGGTGCGCTATCGCAGCACCTATTTTGGCCACATTTTCTCCAGTCCCGTGGGCTATTCATCGGGTTACTACAGCTATATCTGGTCAGAAATATTGGATTCCGATGGCTTTGAAGCCTTTCGTGAGGCGGGTGATATTTACGACCCTGAACTGGCCAAGCGGCTGCGGGACAATATCTACGCCGCCGGCGGAACCGCCCCGGCCATGGACCTTTACGTTCGCTTTCGCGGTAAACAGCCCAGCATTGATCCGCTGCTGAAAAACCGTGGGTTCAAGCCCTGATTATTCCGTCGACGCTGCATTGGATCTGATGGCAAAACGCGGCCCCCCTGGCCGCGTTTTTTTTCTGCCGTTGGCCATGGGGCTAACGGCCCTGTTGCTCACGTCCCTGGCCTCGGCCCACCCGGAAGACGAGGTCTGTGACCCGGGGCAGCCGCCCACACCGTTTTGCCTGGCGCTGATGGGGCAGCTGGTCGTCACCGATCCACCGTCGCTGGTGGATACCATGACCGAGTATGCGGCACTCGGGGTGGTGCACATCATCCCCCGGGGCACAGATCATGTGCTGTTTGTGCTGGCGCTGTTGCTGGCCGCACCGGGACTGAGGGCGTTGTTGCTGCAGGTCACCACCTTCACCGTTGCCCATTCGGTGACTCTGGCTTTGGCGGTGTTGGGCATTGCCGGCGGTGGCGGCGCCATGGTTGAACGGCTGATTGCTGCCTCTATCGTTTTTGTAGCGGTTGAAAACCTCCTGCTGCGGGGCAGGCCCCTGAGGGTTTGGCGCTATGCGCTGGTATTTGCCTTTGGGCTATTGCACGGATTGGGTTTTGCCGGCGTGCTGCTGGAGCGGGGACTGCCTGCCGATCGGTTAACAGCAGCACTGGTGGCTTTCAACCTGGGCGTTGAGGCTGGGCAGCTATTGGTGGTGTTAGTCGCTGGGCTGGTTGGCTGGGTAGGCCTCAGACGCTGGCTGGGCAGCTCACGGTATTTTCAGTGGGTGGCGGCGCCGGCCAGTGTGGCGATTGCGGCGACGGGCATTTTTTGGTTGTTTGAGCGCTGGTAAAAAATACCGGTTGCCGTCCTTTCCCTGAGCAGCAGGTTGTCGACTCCAAATGCTGTCTCCCCAGGACGACAACCGATATTGTCCTACGCGGTTAAACCCACTAGCCCGCATTATTCATGAAAGCCGCTCATGACCTGGCAAATCCCAGCGCTTTCAGTCCCTTGCGTGGTAAGCCTAAATGGCGGTGGCTGACAGTATGTCGCTGTCGGTGTCTCGCCTCATCGGGCGGCCCATCTTGAACCATCAGCCTCAAACCATAGCTATGGCTATAGCTATGGATTTTCACCCGATCGTCCAATCTGGACTCGCCAGCTGAGCCGAGTCATCCGACCTTCATGAATAATGCGGGCTAGGGGTTTCGAATCCATCGGTTTTTACATTAATGCCTAATAACACATCGCGTAGCTGGGAAGAGAAACTGGACATTTGTTTTCTCTGTTTGTGAATTGATCCGCGGTGGGTGCGGTAATATTGGATCTGAGACAGATTAACTGGGCCTGTGAAGCAGGCCAACGGGACGAGTTACGCCATGCAAGGCAACGACAGCGACATCACCAGCTGGCTGCAGTCCATCGCCAGCAACCGCACCGGCGCCATGGACGAGCTGTTGCCGTTGATTTATGGCGAGCTGCGCACTCTGGCCCACAGTCGGCTGCGCTCGGAACGCGAAGGCCATACCCTGTCCACCACGGGTCTGGTCCACGAGGCGTACCTGAAGTTCAGCCAGCAAAACCGCCTGAATGTCAGCAGCCGCGCTGAGTTTTTTGCCTTCGCCAGCGAGTGCATGAGGCGGGTGCTGGTGGACTATGCACGGGCTCATCGAGCTAATAAGCGCGGCGATGGCCAGCGGGCCTTGCCATTTGACGAGGTTGATCAACTACTTACCGACCGTCAGGTGCGGGAAGTGAGCGACATAGACCTGGCCATGGACAAACTGAGCAGCGCTAACCCGCGTGGTGTGCAGGTGCTGATGTGTCGATTGTTTGGCGGTTTGAGTCTTGAGGAAACTGCGGCGGCGCTTGAGGTATCGATGAAAACCGTCCAACGAGACTGGACGGCCTCCATCGCCTGGCTGCGCAAAGAGGTGGATGTGACCAGTTTTGTCGTCGACTGAATCCGACCCCCAGCTTCGTTGGCAGCAGATCCAACTGGCCTTTGAGCAAGCTCTGGAGCTGCCAACAGCGCAGCGAGATAGCCTGCTGAGCAGCTGTGAACTTGACCCACAGGCGCTGCAGGAAGTGCGGGACATGCTGGCAGCCCATGAGGGCCCGGAGCTGGCGATGGAGTCTGGCCTGGCGGCGGACCGGACCCCAGAAACCCTTGGGCCGTATCAGATTGAGAAGAAAATCGGCAGCGGCGGTATGGGAGAGGTTTTTCTGGCCCGGCGCAGCGACGGCAGCTTTGATCGCAGGGTTGCCATTAAGACCTTGAACGGCTGGCTGGTCTCGCCGGCGGTGAAATCGCGCTTTTTGCAGGAACAGCGTCTCCATGCTCGCCTTGAGCATCCCAATATTACCCGCCTGCTGGATGCTGGCGTCACCTCCCAAGGCTTGCCTTACCTGGTCACCGACTATGTTGATGGCCACAATATCGTCGATTTTGTGCGGTCTCGTCGGCCCAGCATGCGCCAGCGGGTGGCGTTGTTAGCGCAAGCCTGTGATGCGGTGAGTTTCGCCCATAGCAAACTGGTGCTGCACAGGGACATCAAACCCAGCAACATCATGGTGAGCGATGCCGGCGAGGTTCGACTGCTGGATTTTGGGATTGCCAAATTGCTGTCTGACGATTCTTCGGCCCCAGCTAACCCAACCGCGCCGGGGGAACAGCTGATGACCCTTCGATATGCCAGCCCTGAACAAATTCGTGGCCAGTCGCTGGATATCACCTGTGATGTCTACGCTCTGGGTGTGGTCTTATTTGAACTGTTAACCGATCAGGTGCCTTTCAACGCTGACACCCAGTGGTCCATCAGTGAAAAAATCCTGAACAGCCCGGTGAGTTTTCCGACCAACCATGGGACCCAGCAGAAATTGGATCCTGACCTGCGGGCGATCTGTTTGAAGGCGTTGGAAAAGATGCCGGCAGATCGCTATGCCAGCGTTAGGGAGATGGCTGACGACCTTCGCCGCTACCTCAATTACTATTCCGTTGAGGCTCGCCGGCCGGGACTGTTGTCCCGCTTACGTCGGCTGCTGATTCGCCATCCGCTGGCGGTTCCCCTGAGCTGCCTGGCGGTGTTGGCTATCGTTGGAGGCGGCGTAACCGCCGCCTGGCAGGCCCAGCGGGCCCAGGTGGAGCGGGATCTGGCGCGAGCCCAGCGAGATCGAGCGGAACAGGTAACCCAGGTGCTGGTCGACCTGTTTGACAGCGACCCTTACGCTGAGGCCGATAGTCGGCGGGACAGTGTGACGCTGCGGGAGTTTCTGGTTAGCAGGGCCAACAACATCAGCGATGAGCTGTCCGATCAACCGCAGCTGAAAGCGCAGCTGATGAATTTGCTGGCCAATTTGTTGGCGAATCTCAGCCTGATCCAAGAGGCTGAGCCCCTGGCCGTTGAAGCGCTGGCGATTCAAAGCCGTGAGGCCGATGGGGGCCCGACCCTGCCGATGGCCGCAAGCCTTTCGACCCTGGGGATCATTCGCTATCTTCAAGGGCAGTACGGCGAAGCGGAAAGACTGCACCGGCGTAGCCTTGAAATAAGACAAACGCTGCTGCCGGCAGATGACCCGTTGGTGGTTTCAAGCCTCAATGATTTGAGCGTCAGCCTTAACGAACAACCCTCAGAGCAAAAACAGCAGGAGGCCTTATTGTTGGATCAGACGCTGCTCAAGCTCAATATATCCAGATACGGTGACCGTTCTTTGCAGGCGTCTCAGAGCCTAAATAATTTGGGGGCGCTTTATGTAGAGAGGGGACAGCCCGGTGACCAGGAAAAAGCCGCGCCGTTACTTCGCCAGGCTTTAAGCATTCGAAAGGAAATTCTGGGTGAGGCGCACCCCAACACTGCCACCACGGCGGCCAATCTTGCCAATTTGCTGCACGATATGGGTCGCCTCGATGAGGCTTCGCTGCTGTTTGATCAGGCCATAGAAGGCGCGCGGGAAACCATGGGGCCAAACAGCCTTCGATTGGCAGACCTGATCTACGGTTCGGGGTTCTTACTCATGGACCAGCAGCGCTGGAACGGTGCATCGGACCGGTTTGGCGGTGCTCTGGAGATTTATCGGGCTGCGTTGCCTGACAATCATCCCTATATTGCTGATGGGCATTTCGCCTTGGGGCAGGCCCAGCAGAAAGCTGGGATGGTTGGCCTGGCTATCACGAACTTCCAAAACGCCTACGAGATTTATCGCAAGGACCCAGAAGCTGCGGACAGTGAATTTCGAGCGGCGATGCACGTTGCCAGGGCGCAGACTGAGCAAGGTGAAGAGGCCAGGGCAGTCGGGTTTATTAGGCAGATTCTGGCGACTTCCTCAGACCGTGTTGATGCCGACGTTAAGCAGGAAATGCAGACCTTTGTTGATAGTCTTGATCGATAGTGGGTGATTACCGGACTCTCGGTTTATCTGGCCCATTTTTCTGGCCCATTTTTCTGGCCTATTTGTCCGGCCCTTTTGTCCGGCGCTTTTGCCCGGGTCTTGATGGGTACGCCGCACCATGACTAGCGGGCAGTTTGATAAAGACAGTAACCTCAGTTTCGTTGACGGTAATTTACTGAACAGCTCGCTGGTTTGCCCCAGGACACCCCGCCGGTGAGGTTTTCAGAAAGGCTGCAGCGTTGGCTGCAGCCGCCGCTTTTGCTGTGGCAATCGGGCTTGGCGGGGCGCTGCCTATTGCTGGCCTCGGTGCTGTTCATACCTGGCTTGCTTGCGCCTATCCTGACCCTGGATACTCTGAATTCTTCGCCAGCCAGCTATTCGGTTGCGGGGGGCGTTGTCACTCTTTTCGTCAAAGGAAAGGTGACGCTGGGGTTGATTGTGCTGGGATTTTCCGTGCTGTTCCCCATTGCCAAGCTCTATCTTCTGATGAGTTACCTGTCGAAGCCTTCGCCTTTAACACCCGCCAGCTGGCTATTGCTGGTGGGTAAGTGGTCGATGCTTGATGTGTTTGTGGTGGCGGTGATCGTAGGGGCAGGGCGGCTCAGGCTATTGTCCAGCTTTGAGTCGGAGATGGGGGTCTACTGGTTTGGTAGTGCCGTTGCCTTGAGCATGATCGGCGCGGAGTTGATGTTGGGTTCCAGTCCCGCGCCTAGCTGGGAAAAACCTCAGCGCCGATGGACTGATTGGGTCTGGGCTGTCCTTGGCGCAGCTGCAGCGTTGTTAGTAATAGCCGGCCTGAGTTTGCCGTTAATGGAAATCAACAAGTGGTTGTTTTGGTCAAATAACTACAGTGTATTTGCGGCCCTGCCGGAAATGTGGAGTGAGGGGGAATGGCTGTTGCCAATTCTGCTAATGGCGACGGTATGTGTAGCGCCGGTGCTCAAATTGCTTTTTTCGGCAGGCTTCAGGCTTTCAGGCTCAGCCTCGCTGTTTCATCTAAGTGAGCTGGCTAATCGTTGGTCCATGCTCAGCGTATTTATGCTGTCGCTGGTGTTGGTGATGGTGAAACTTGGTGATTCAACCAGCGTGTCAGCCTTGTCTGGGTTTTGGCTGCTGCTTGCGGGGGGCTTGATAAATCTGGCTGATTCTCTGAGCCTTAGAGGTGTTACCAAGAGGATTACTGTCTAGGAGGTGGCCAGGTTGTCCTTGGTCAAGTACCAGGGCAGTGTTGTTCCGGCGAGCGCCAAGACTTCTGGTGCTGGCAGATATCGTCGGCGAAGTTTCCTATTGCGCTAACTCCCGGGTAGTGGTTGATTCTGGCATTGCTGCGCTAAAAGCAGTTTGCAAAAACGGAGCCCGCCTTCGGAGGACGGACCCCGATCATGCATGTCAGCTAACCGCCGCTGTTGTTGCCACCACCTTCGTTGTAGTCTTTGGTGGAAAAGCCGCCGAAGAAGTTGAAGAAGTTCATCAGGTCAAACCAGAATGTTTCGAATTTCATGT
>CAYGPO010000059.1:0-5912 GCA_964351665.1 uncultured Gammaproteobacteria bacterium
ATTACTCTGCCTAACATCGCCGTTAGGCAACTCTGGGAGACATCCTTAAAGCCGCTTTCGAGATCAGGTCAGTTGCCGTTCGGTCTGCCACCAGCCCCGGCGCCACACCCTCAGCGGCGGCCTCATCCATTAACCGCTCCAGCCGATCCGGGATCTGACCGATCTGCTCAGCCAGTTGCGCTGGCGTTACTCCGCCCAGATACTCCGCCGCCACCGCGATAATGCCACCAGCGTTGATCACATAATCGGGCAGCAGGGTAATTCCCCGCTGCATCAGCCTGTCGCCATCGGCGGGGGTTGCCAGCTGATTGTTGGCGGCGCCAGCCACCATGGCCACCCTCAGCTCGTCGATGCTGCGATGATTGATCACCCCGCCCAAAGCGCAGGGAGCAAACACGTCCGCTTCAGCGCCAACGATGGCGTCCGGGCGCAGCACCTGGGCATCAAACTCAGCCGCCACCCGCTGGGCCTGGGCTTGATTGATATCCGCCACCTTAAGCTTGGCACCGGCGCCATGTAGCAATCGACAAAGGTGATAGCCCACGTGGCCAACGCCCTGCACCGCCACCGTCATCCCGGCCAGATTGCCCTGCCCACGGCCCGCCGACGCCATGCGCTGGATGCTGAGAAACACCCCCAGCGCCGTTGATGGCGAGGGGTCTCCTCCCACCGTGCCCTGCTGCTGTGGCAGACCCGAAACAAAGGCAGTGACTCGTCTAACCTGCTGCATGTCTGCGCTGCTTACCCCTACGTCTTCAGCGGTGATGTAGCGACCTTGCAGGGACTGAACAAAATTTCCGAAGGCCACAAATTCCTCGGCGGTTGGCTGTTGATCTGGCTTAACCATGATCACGGCCTTGCCACCACCCAGGGGTAGGTTTGCCATGGCGTTCTTATAAGACATGCCCCGGGACAGGCGCAGCGCGTCGGTCACCGCCGCGGCCTCACCAGCGTAGTGCCAACGGCGGCAACCACCGGCGGCCGGACCCAAAGCCGTGGAGTGCAGGGCAATGATGGCCTGCAATCCAGAGGCCTTATCCGTAGCCATGCAAACCTGTTCATGACCGGCATATTCCGGATTGTCTTCGACGCTAAGCTGCTGGATTTGCATGGCTTCATACCGCTGTTTATTAATGAAACAATAGCTCCGAATGTGTGTATTTTCTTATCCAGATTGGACGATTTTCCGGCAGAGATAGGTTGATCTATATGATTTTTGTTCAAAATGCGTGTAAATTATTCATCCATGGATCTTGATCGTACCGATGTAAAAATTCTGCGTCTCCTGCAGACCGTGCCTGACATCACCGCCGCTGCCATCGGTGAACAGATTGGCGCCTCCCAGGCGACCTGCTGGCGACGCATACAGCGATTTAAAGATGAAGGCCTGATTCCCGATCAGTACATCACTCTGGACAGAAAAAAGGCGGGTTTCCATGCGATGGTGTTTGCCCAGGTCAAACTGACCACCCAGGGTCGGGGAAATTTGACGGCGTTTTCCGATGCGGTGCAGGAGTATCCTGAGGTGCAGGAGTGCTACGTATTGATGGGTGCGGTAGATTTCTTGCTGCGAATCGTGACCCAGGACATTGAAGCTTACGAGCGCTTTTTCTTCGAAAAGCTGAGCCAGTTGCCCGGCGTGCAGGAGGTAACGTCTAACATTGCCATGTCAGAAATCAAACGCCGCGCGCCGCTGCCTTTTTAGCGCCATTGGCCCCCTGGCTAGCCGTTGCCCGGCAGGCCAAAGCCCTGCCACTGGTCTGTCAGCCCAGCGGAGCTTTTGTTAAGGATAATTGTTATATTTTCATGAAAGCAATTATCGATTTGACAGGTCTACTGAGGGCCTGAATAACTTTTGACCCACCGCGCACTGCGCGGAACTTTTCGTCTCGCAGCAGATGCCGGCGATAGGTTTATTGACTAGACAAACGAAAATGGACTTCGATCAGTACAAAATCTACTTAAGCGCTGACCCTCGCAGTCAAGAACCGGAATTTCTCGAGGCAAGCCGAAGCTCCGTGCAAAATGCCAGCGAGCACGCTAAAGCACTGGCTTTTGAAAAGACTCTGGAACGGGCGCTGAGGGTGCCGGTGCCATCGCCGTCGACCCAGGACATCATGACCCGGTGTCTTGGCGAGCAGAGCACGGCAACTATCTACCGTCCGCCGGTCTGGTTGGCTATGGCCGCCGCAGTGCTGGTGTTGGTCGGGGTAGCGTCAGTCATTCTGCCCGGTGGCAACACTGAGGTGGATGACTACGCCAGAGCAGCCTTTGTGGCCCACCTGGAGCACCCCGAACCCGCGTTAAGCAACACCGCCAAGGTGGGTGAAGAGCAGCTGATCGCCGAGTTTTCCCGTCAGGGGGTGAACCTGGAGCAGGCAATTGCTGACGTTACCTATCTGAGCCCCTGCCTAATCGGTGAGAAAAAGGGCCTGCACCTGGTATTGACCGACAGCTCCGGCGACCAGATTACGGTGATGATGATGCCAGGGGAAACTCTTCAGGAATCCCATAATTTCTCCATGGATTCCATGACCGTGCAAATGATTGCCACCAAAGCAGGCGCACTGGCCCTGTTTGGCCACCAGGGTCAAAACCTTTCACCATTGGGCAAATCCCTGGCCAGGAACGTTAATCGCGCCAACAATCAGCTGGCAAAACTATAGTCGAACACCTTCTGCTTGGGAGGTGTAGACAAAATTCAGTGCCCGCTGAGACGCTACCGGGTCTGCCCATCGGTGATATCTATAGCGGATGTTATTTTCACTGCCAAGCGACACCGTACTTTACCAGGCACTGCTGCAGCGCAATGCCGGCTATGAGGGTCTGGCGTGGGTGGGGGTGACCAGCACCCAAATTTTCTGCCGACTGACCTGTCCCGCGCGAAAACCCAGGCAGCAAAACTGCCGCTTCTTTGACAATATTGCAGACTGTCTGGATGCCGGTTTTAGACCCTGTCGCCGCTGCCGTCCGCTGCACCCGCTCAGTGACCCAGACCCCTTGGTGGGTCAATTGCTGGAAGCCCTGGAAGCCGACCCCCAGCGAAGCTGGCGCGAGAGCGACCTTTTGGCCCTGCAGCTGGACCCCTCCACCGTCAGGCGCAGTTTCAAACGCCATTTTGGCCTGACCTTTCTGGAAATGGCCCGAATGCGGCGACTGCGCAGCGGCATGGAACAGGTTGCAGCGGGCCAGCCCATGGTCAACGCCCAGCTGGATGCGGGCTTTGAATCTGCCAGCGGATTCCGGGACGCGGTAGCCCGGCTGATTGGTCAGCCACCTTCGTCCCTGACAGATCATAGCGGGCTGCTCTGTGGCTGGATCGACGGACCACTAGGACCCATGATTGCGGTGGTGGATCAAAGCGGCGTACACCTGCTGGAGTTTTTTGACCGCAAGGGGCTGCCAGGAGAACTCAAACGCCTGCTTAAAACCCATGGCTGCCTGGCCATCACAACGGACCGTGACCACCCGATACTTGGACAACTCAGCCAAGAGCTGCAGCAGTACTTTGCTGGACGGCCAGGCCGGTTTCAAACTCCCCTGGTCCAGACCGGCAGCCCATTCACACGCACTGTCTGGGATGCGCTGCAGCAGATCCCTGCAGGCAGCACTCAAAGCTACGGGGAACTGGCGCGGCAGCTGGGTCGGCCTGGCTCGAGCCGGGCGGTGGCCCGGGCCAATGGCGCCAACACCCTGTCCATCGTGGTGCCCTGTCACCGAGTGATCGGTGCGGACGGCTCACTGACGGGCTATGGCGGCGGCCTGTGGCGCAAACAGTGGCTGCTGGACCACGAGCGCAAATACCGTGCAGCCGGCGGCCATGGCTGACTAAAGCCGGCGGCGTTTTAGCTTCTGATGCAGCTCGATGAATTGTTGGGTTACCTTGTGGCTACGTCGAAAATACACCAGGGGCGCGCTGGCTTCATGGGATTCCTTCACCACCACCGAGCTGCTGATCATGGGGGTGAGCATCGGCAGCTTTTCCTTTTTCATCTCCGCAACCATCCGCGCCGGCAAATTCGACTGGGGCTGAAACTGGTTCACCACAATGCCTTCCAGCTTCAAATCCTCATTGTGATCTGCCTGCACCTCTTCAAGATTCTCCATCAGGCTGTACAGCGCTTTGCGGGAAAACTCGTCGCAGTCAAAGGGGATCAGGCAGCGATCGGCGGCAATCAATGCTGACAGGCTGAAGAAATCGTAGGCCGGCGGAGTATCGATGTAGATATCGTCCACCTGCTCCGCCAGAGTATCCAGCGCCTCTCGCAGCTTGTAGATCTTATGCTTTTGCTCAAGCTTGATCCGCAGCTCACCCAGATCCGAGGAGCCGGGCATCACCCACAGGTTGGGGTACGGCGTTTCCACACAGAACTCAGCCGGATCCACTTTGCGCCGTCCGGGGCCCATGGTGCTCTCTAAGTAACGAGCGATGTTGGCCTCTTTCTGGTCCCAGTCCTGGCCCAGCAAATATTGGCTGGAATTGCCCTGGGGATCCATATCGATCACCGCTGTAGAGCGGCCGCTGTCGGCGTTGATGGCCGCTAGATTGCAGACGATGGTGGACTTACCCACACCACCTTTCTGATTAAAAACTACCCGCTTCAACGATGCTCTCCTGAACTAAACCAAAGCCTTTGCATCTTAACCTGCCTTATTAGACACTTTGCTCTAAAGCAGTCCTTAAGGTGTTGGCCTTCACCGTGGCAAAGAAAGGTCCGCTAAGGGCGTAGTTTCGACAACCGCGGCCTTGCCTGGTCGATGAACACCGCTTTGCCGCCAACAACGGTGGCCACCACTTTGGCTGCCGGGATATCTTTGGCATCAATGGTCATGATGTTGGCGTCGATCAGCACAAAATCTGCCATCTTTCCGGCCACCAGCGAACCCACCTCCGCTTCGGAAAACCCCGCAAAAGCTGCGTCCAGAGTAAATCCTCGCAGCGCTTCTTCACGGCTCAGGATCTGATCCGAATACCAACCGCCATCGGGCCAGCCCGAGGTGTCCTGACGGCTCACCGCGGCATGAAGCCCCAGCATGGGATTGATCTTCTCCACCGGAAAATCCGAGCCCAGGGCCAGCGGAATGCCCAGCTCAACCATCCGTCGCCAGGCATACGCGCCCAGCACCCGCTGGGGGCCCACCCGATCCTGAGCCCAGTACATATCGCTGGTGGCGTGGGTAGGTTGCACCGAGGCAATCAGGTTCAGGGCCTTAAAGCGCTGGAAATCCGGCAAGGCGACCACCTGAGCATGCTCCACCCGGTGCCGCCCAGGGTTAGCGGGATTGGCGGCCATACCCAGCTCATAGGCATCGAGCACCACCCGGTTTCCCCGGTCGCCAATGGCGTGAGTGTTGACCTGTAAACCGCAGCCCATGGCCCGGGAGACCTGTTCCCTGAGGTTCTCCACCGGTTGCAGCAGCAGCCCATGGTTGCCCGGTTCGTCGGAGTAGTCATCCAGCAGCGCTGCCCCTCGAGAGCCCAATGCGCCATCGGCATACAGTTTGACTGAACGGGCGCTGACAAAAGGGGTTTTTACCGTTTCCCCGCACAGGGACTTCAGCAGCTGCTGGTCGCCGTCGGCCATGGCATAAACTCGCAGACTCAGTTCACCGGCCTTTTCGGCGGCAAGGTATCTGGCCAGATCAGCCTGGGAGGTACCCGCGTCGTGAACACCGGTAATTCCCGCCGCCGCCAGGGCCTCAAGGGCCAGAGTCAGGGCCCGAGCTCTGTCGGCTTCGGTCCACTCGGGCACTTTGGATCCGACAAACGCCATCGCCCGGTCAACAAATACCCCGCTGGCCTGGCCATCAGCGCTACGGACGATCTGTCCACCCTCCGGCTGCCATTGGCCAGAAAAGTCCCGGTCGGCCTGGGCCAGCGCAGCACTATTGCCCCACCCGGCATGGCCATC
>CAYGPO010000059.1:6012-27792 GCA_964351665.1 uncultured Gammaproteobacteria bacterium
AGTCCCGGTCGGCCTGGGCCAGCGCAGCACTATTGCCCCACCCGGCATGGCCATCAATACGGGTCAGCCAGACTGGACGGTGGGGAAACTCTGCGTCCAGATCAGCTCGACTGGGGAAGGCTTTTTCTGGCCAATCGTTTTGATCCCAGCCTCGACCCAGCAACCAGGCATCCTCCGGCAGGCCGGCGGCGAAGGACTTCAGCCGCTCCAGCACCGCCTGTTTGGAGATGGAATCACGAAGATCCACGGTTAACAGCCCCAAGCCCAGCCCCATGATATGGCCATGGGCATCGATCAGACCCGGCACCACGGTGTGGCCGCTGGCGTCGATTCTGAGCGCCGCCGGGTATTGACGGGCCAGGTCAGCGGCCTCTCCCAGCGCCAGCACCCGACCGCAATCTCCGCTGGCATAGACCATCGCCGCAACCTTTGGCCGGCCGGGGTCGACGGTGTAGATCTGATCAGCGCTCAGCAGCACCAGCGGGCAATCACAGCTTTCGGCCTGTTCGCACTGGGCGGAGGCCTGGGGCGAGAACGCCACCACGGCGAGCATGAGAAACAACGTTGAATACAGTTGCGGCAGCGCCGAGCCTCGGTGCCCCGTTGATTTCTGCGGCAAATCCTGGCGCTGGAATTTCAACCTGGCCAGGGACTGCTGCAGCGACTGCCCGCTCCAGGGCTGCTGGCCATGACCATACAGATGACGATCCAGATCCAGCAGTACCACACCCACCTGGGAATCTTCCAGAGCCGCTGCGGCGCCGCGCAGAGAAGTGATCGGCCTGCCAGTCTGCAGTTTAGCCAGGGCTACAACAGCCTTTGCCGCGGCGCTGGCATCAGAGGATTGTGAAGCGGTTTTTAGCTGTTGCATCAACTGTCGCTGGCTGGCCTCATCACCCTGGGCTACCGCCGGCTGCCTGCTGTCAGCTGGGCTAGCCTGGGACCTTCTGCTGCGCCACCAGCCGATGGCGGTCAGCAGCCACAGCGCCGCTAAGCCGGCGCTAAGCCAAGGCCAGAAGGAACTAACAGGGTTGACCCCCGCCGCCGATTGATCTGTCACGGGGCCGGCTGACTCACCCAGCTGGGGCAACAGGTTTGGAGCAAGAGCAGAGCTTTGGCCTGGGGCAACGGTGATTTGGCGAGCCGGAATCACGGCTTCTCGCTGCTGATTGGCCTGCACATCCCACCAGGGAATTCGTATCTCCGGCAGGGTCATGGCGCCAGCCTCAGTGGGAACCAAAGCATAGGTTTGCTCCTTTGTTGCATCCGCCCAGCCGTTGGGCGTAGAGCGGGTTTTGCTGCTGGGCTGGTCAGGATAAACCTTAATCCCGGCCACTTCAGGTAGCGCTATATCTGGCAGCTGCACCGACAGCAGCCCCCTGGCCTGGAGCTGGAGCTGGCGGGTAATGGGTTCGCCCTGGACAAACTCCGGTTCGCCGTTGGGCCAGGATTCGGTCAGGGACAGCTCCGCCGCGGGCAACCACAGATCGCCGCTGAAGGAAGCAGCCTGGGGGCGCACATTCAGGGTCAGCGCTTCGCTGCTAACATTGACTCGACGGCCTCGGCTAAACAGCGATGCGCTGTTGCCTCCGGGATCGGCGACCCGTCCGCGAAAGCTCACCGCGGGCAGTTCGATGGTGCCGCTGCGCTCAGGAAACAGGGCAAAGCGTCGCTCAACCACCCGGTAACGTTTGCCATCAACATTGCGGGCAGTGGTGCGGTCTTCGCCGACCCGCTCAACCACCAGCCCATCGGGCCATGGGTCGTTGTTCAGCGCGCCCTCGGTGATGGGCGGGGCATGGAACAGTCGCACCGTCAGCCGGACCTGGGAGTGCACATAGGGATCCAGGGGAGTGGCTTCCACTTCCACATAGACGTCTTGATCGTTATTGCTGCTGCCCGCCGGCCTTTCCAGCACCGTCAGCTGCAGGGGCTCGGTAGTGAGATCTCCCACCTGCACCCCTGACAAGGTTAGGTTGCCGATCAGTTTCGGCTCCAGCAACACGTTGTGTTGGACCACCAGGCGGCGCCTGCCGTTGGTCATCTCTAAACTGGAGTTAGTGCCGGTATCTAACACGTTAAACTGACTGCGCAGAGGCGTGTAGTCGGGCCGACTATCGCTGGAAGGATTGACCAACTCGATTCTCAGCTGCACCGAATCTCCGGCAAAAATGGTGTCTCGATCAAGCACCGCCGTCATCTCCTGGGCCTGGGCTGTGCTCACAATAAGCGCCACCATGATGAGTAGTGTTCGCATTACCATTCCTCTTCTTCAGTGGCCGGTGGCTGCCCACGGCGCTGATATTCCAGCTGAAATTTGCGTCGTAAAAGGCCGCCAGGATCATCGGGTATACGCCGCAGCCATTGCTCCAGGGACTGTTTTTCCTCGGCGTCCAACTCCTCCGCTGCCATCGGCTCGGTCTGCTCAGGTTGCTCGCTTTGCTCTCCTTCCTCCGAGGCGGACTCCTGCTGCTCCTGCTCCTCCTCACCTTCGTCTTCGGTGGGCTGCTCGGACTGCTGCTCGCTGTCACCCTCGGACTGTTCCTGATTGTCCTGGTTTTCCTGCTGTTGTTGCTCCTGCTGTTGTTGTTCAAGCAGTTCTTCCAGCAGTTCTTTGTTGTGCCTGGCGTCTTCCAGTTCAGGGTCCTGACTTAGGGCCTGTTCGTAGGCGCTGATGGCGTCAGCGTATTTTTCCTGCATCGCCAGCGCATTGCCTCGATTATAATGACCGTCTGGTCCGGCAACCTGACCAAAAGCCCCGGCCGCGGCTTCAAACTGACCGTCACGATACAGGGCCTCTCCCCGCAGCATGGGATCTTGGGCCAGCGCTGCAGCCGCTTCGTTCTGACCGGCCCTTAGCGACTGACCGGCCTGTTGGTCTGGCGTCTTAAAGGCGTTATCCCACCAACTGGCGGCAACTGCTGGCCCGGCAGGCATGCTGGCCAGGACAAAAACCAGGGCCATGGGCATGGTCAGCGGCACGGCCAGGGGGATAGCCAACAGCCATCCACGCCGAAAGGCCAGCGCCGCCAGTGGCAGCAACACCAATACCAGCCACGGCCCCTGCTCCACCCACTGCAGGCTCTCGGTGCTGGCATCGTCGCGCTCAGCGGCAGCCGTATTTTCCGGCCCTTCGCTGAGCAGCCGGTCAAGATCCCGCCCATCCGTGCGCATTCTAAGATAGATGCCGCCACCGATCGCGGCCAGCTCGGCCAGCTCAAGCTCGTTCAAACGGGGTACGGCAATGGTGCCATCGGCTGCTTTGAAAAAGCCTCCGTTGGGCTGTGGAATCGGTGCCCCCTCCGTCGTACCTACCCCCACTACCGAGACCCTGTGGCCGGCCTCAAAAATCTCTCTGGCGGCGGTTAACGCCCCGCCTCCCACCGAATCGGTGAACACAATAATCTCACCGGAGCTGCTGACCACACCATCGAGCAGCTTCCAGGCCAGACTCAATGCCTCACCCAGTTCACTGCCCTGTACCGGCATGATGGAAACGTCCAGGGCGCCAAGCATCGCTTTGATGGTGTTGGCATCCTGGGTCAACGGCGACACAACAAAAGATTCTCCAGCGTAGGCTACCAGGCCCACCTGGCCTTCCTGGTTACGGTCCAGCAGATCCGCCAGCTTGTAACGGGCCTGGGTCAGACGATCAGGCTGCAGGTCGGCGGCCAGCATGGAACGGGACAGGTCCAGCACAATGACTCGGGTGGCTTCGGTTTGGAACAGCGGCAGGGGCCGCTTTTCCCAGCTGGGGCCGGCCAAAGCCAGGCAGGCAAGCAGCCAGCCAAATCCAGTCAGCAGCAACGGCAGTCGGGCCGACTTGCCACCTTCGCCGCAGGTAAGAAACTGCAGCAGCTGGGGGTCGCAGATCTGTTCCCAGGCGCGCAGGTCAGCGGTGGGTCGGCGTAGCCACCAGACCAGCAGCCCGGCCCCAGGTATCAAGGCCAACCACCAAGGCCGCAGGAAGTGAAACAGGGCAAAATCGATCAAGGCGACACCGTGGAGAGGGCTTCGGGGTCAGCGGTCTGGAGCCCGCGCAGGGCGCTGATCACGCCCAGCAGCAGTGATATCAACAGGGCCAGACCCAAGGGCCAAAAGTACAGCTCTTTGGGGGGGCGCAGTATCTCCTGCTCTTCGGCCACCGGCTCAAGCTCGTCAAGTATTTCGTAAATCTGCAGCAGGCCGGCGGTGTCCCTGGCCCTGAAATATCGGCCGCCGGTCTTATCGGCGATGGCGTTTAGCGTGACCTCGTCCAGATCCGCCGAAGGGTTGATGGTGCGAGTGCCGAACATGCTGCGAACCATCATCTCATCAGCACCAACGCCGATGGTGTAGACCTTGAGTTTTTCACTGGCCGCGAGATCAGCCGCCTTTAGCGGCTCTACGGCGCCGGCGGTATTGGCACCGTCGGTGAGCAGAATCAGGACCCGATCCTGCACCGATTCGCCCCGCAGGCGCTTCACCGCCAGACCAATCGCGTCGCCAATGGCGGTTTCTTTACCGGCCAGACCAATCGCCGATTCCTCCAGCAGGGTTCGCGCGGTGCTGCGATCGAAGGTCAGTGGCGTCTGCAGATAGGCTCGGCGACCGAACAGAATTAGGCCCAAGCGGTCCCCCACTCGTCGCTCCATAAACTCCCCCGCCACGGCCTTAACCATCTCCAGCCGGGTCACCGGCTGATCCTTAAGGGTCATGTCGGCGGTCTCCATAGACCCTGAGATATCCACCGCCAGCATGAGATCCCGACCGGTCATCGGCATACTGATGGCTTCCCCGATCCACTGGGGCCTTGCCGCTGCGGCCACCAACGCCAGCCAGGCCAGGGCCGCCAGCAACACCCGCCAGTTGCGCTTTTGCTGACCGCTCTTCTCAGCGCTGGCAGCGATCTGGGCAAAGAAAGGTACTCGCACACTGAGCCCGGTGGGTCGCTGGGCTTTGGGGATCAACCACCAGACCAGCAGCGGTGCCGGCGCTGCGGCCAGTAATAAAGGCCAGCCCAGATTAAACATGAGCGACCCGCCTGACCCAGAACCGACACAGGGCGACCAGATTATCGATGTTGATATCGGCATGGGCCTGATAAGGAGCATGGGCAAGAGCCCTGGCGGCAGTGGCCAGCTGAGGTTCCAGGTCCTCGGGTTCGGTTAGACAGCGCACCCAGTCTTCACCGCTGACGGTCACCGCAGTGGCATTGCCACTTTCGTGCAGCAACAGGCGACGCAGATAGATGGAAATGCTGGCGGCAGCGGCGGCGCCGTTTTGATCGCTGCGGTAACGGCGGTAAATTTCATCGATTTCCCGACTCAGTAACTCGACCCGCCGGCGCTTACGCCAGCGACGCAGCATCATCACCAGGCCCGCCACCATGGCCACCACCAGCAACAGGCCCACCACCCACCAACCCCAGGCCGGTGGCCACCACGGCGGCATGGGTGCCCCATGGATATCCCGAATGGGTGGGGGGGCCGCCTGCATCAACGTAGCTTCCGGGTTTTGAAAATTCGCCCCAGGGCGTCAGTCACATCATCCTGGGTACTTAACTCGAGGCGGGTGACACCCTGCTTATTGAGCACGGTGGTCAGGGCCTGCTGCTGATCGGTGACAAAGGTTTCATAGCGCCGCCGCGCAGTTTGCCGGGTTAGTGGCAGCACGCCCTGGTTTTTGCCGTCGCTCACCGGGTAGGTACCTGGAGGCGGGGGCATCTGTTCCACTGGATCTCTCACCGCACAGGCTATGACATCACTGTGGCGACGCAGGAACGCCAGGTGACGTTCAAAGTCTTCACCCAGATGGTAAAAATCGCTGATCAGAAAAATCAGACTACCGGGGCGAGCAATTCGGCGAGCCCGCTTTAGCATCTCGTCGATGGCCGGGGGCCGGTCTGAAAAACGCTCCGGCTGGGCGCCATTTAGGGTTCGAACCAGCACGTTTATCATCCGAAGAACGCCGCGCTGGCCGCCCGCGGGTCGGACTTCAAAGTGATCGTCTGAAGTTGAGATCAGGGCGCCGATGCGATCGCCTCGTTTTACCGCTGCCCAGCCAGCCAGTGCGGCAAGCCGGGCGGCCTGCACAATCTTCAGCGCGCCCCGGGTGGCGAAATACATGCCCGGGTTGGCATCAACGATGGCGAATACCGGTCGCTCCCGTTCTTCCTGAAACACTTTGGTATGGGGTTTACCGGTGCGCGCGGTGACGCGCCAGTCAAGATCGCGAATGTCGTCGCCGATTTCATAGGATCGCGATTCCACAAAATCCACCCCGCGACCCCGAAAACGACTGGGGTGCACCCCAGCAATCACGGAGCTGGCAGGACTGCGGGCATACATCACCAGGCGCCGAGCCGAAAGACGCAGTCGAATCAGGTCTTCTGTGGTTACCTGGGTGGACGGGTCCCGGGTTATGGGCATCGTGGCGAGGTTCCTCAGGGTACGGGTACGCGTTCCAGCAAACGGGAAATCAGGGCATTGGCATCGATCCCTTCCGCCTCAGCTTCAAATGACATCAGCAGCCGGTGACGCAGAGCATCGAAGGCGATGGCCTGGACGTCTTCCGGTGACACGTAATCGCGGCCATTGAGCCAGGCATGGGCCTTGGCACAGCGATCAAGGGCAATGGTGCCCCTTGGGCTGGCACCGAAACTGATCCAGGTTTGTAGATCGTCGCCATATCGGCCCGGTTCACGACTAGCCATCACCAGTTCTACCATGTATCGCTCAAGTTCCGGCGATACGTGCAGGTCGAGAACCTGTCTTTGGGCGGCAAATACCTGTTCCTGGGTCACCACCACCGGTGGCCGAGGCCGTTCGCTCAGTACTTCATGGGCTTGCTCACGGGCCAAGCGGAGAATTTTTTGTTCTTCATCAACATTGGGATAGGTAATGCTGACATGCATCAGAAAGCGATCTAGCTGGGCTTCCGGCAGCTGATAAGTGCCCTCCTGCTCGATGGGGTTTTGGGTCGCCATCACCAGAAATAGCTTTGGCAGCTGGTAGGTCGTGCTGCCGACGGTTACCTGCCGCTCGCCCATGGCTTCAAGCAATGCGGACTGAACCTTTGCCGGAGCCCGGTTGACCTCGTCGGCCAGTACCAGGTTGTGGAAAATCGGCCCTTTCTGAAACTTGAACTCAGCCTCCTGCTGACGGTAGATCTCGGTGCCGGTGAGATCCGCGGGCAGCAGGTCCGGAGTGAACTGAATGCGGTGGAAATCCCCCTCAATTCGCTCAGCCAGCTCTTTGATCGCGGTGGTTTTCGCCAGACCCGGCGCACCCTCCACCAACAGGTGACCGTTAGCCAGCAAAGCAATAAGCAGGCGGTCTATAAGGGCATGCTGACCGATGATTTTTTGCTGAATTTCAGTCTTGAGCGCAGCGATAGCGCTGCTGGGGTCGTTAGTGCCTGCAGGGCCAGCAGTCGACTGAAGCGATTCAGCCGGCGTTAGGTGATCGTCCATTGATAGTTCCGGTTGTAGCCAAGGGTGGCGAGGGCGCCGTCAAGCCGCACAGTTTACTTGGCCGTCAAAGATTTTGCATTGGCCGGAGAGTGTAAAGGAAGCCGGATGGGTTAGACCCATGCCGAAAGATGGACCTGACAAAAAAGCGTGCTTTGAGCTACTTGGCCTGGGGACTGGCCCCTGGTCCATCGCTGAGCCTTGGGGAGCGGCCTCCCAATGTTGCGCAAGCGCTAAGCTGATCTGCCCGTTATGGACAGATCAGCCCGCGGTTTTTGATCAGAATCTAACGATACACAGGGAATCGTTGGTGACCTGAATACTGGCCTGCAAGGAGCTTCCACCGGTCCGACATTCACCCGCAAAGGTGGAGGTTGGGTTCGTAAGGTAGGTGTCGCGCTCCTGAGGACTGGCAAAGTCGAGTCGGAAAGTGACATTGCGCCCAAGGGTGGCAGGTGCTGTACATGCGCCAATCGGGTTGCCAGGATCAGCTGGATCGTAGGTGCAGTTGATTGCTGCGCCATCAGCAGACACGGTGGCGGAGTTGGCCGGACCGTTACCCGATGAGTTATCAAAGATGATGGTAATTGGGAAGGTTGTTGTAGCCCCGCTGCCATCACAGGCCCCTGCCGGAGGCGCCGGGCTGGCGTTGACCAGGTTGGCGCAGACATCAAAGGCGGTGACGTCGATGACCGTTTCGGTGCCGTCGGTTGCGGTGAAGGTACAAGAGCCCGAACCCACCATGGTGCCGAAGGTTCCGTCGCCCAATTGAGAGGTGATTCGGGCGATGGATTCACCGTTGGCATCGGTCAGGTCAGGCTGGGTAGAGATGGACAACGTTCCGTTCTCAGCCTCACAGGTGCCGCTGATGGCAATGTCTGCTACCGGGGCGCCGCCGGACAGGTAGCGCAGCGTTGTTTGCAGGGTCACCAGTGAGCCGGCAACCCTGAATGATGATGGTGACGCCTGCAGCACTGCGCTGGCGGGCGGCAAGATCGTCACATCGGCGGTTTGTTCGCCGGTGAAGAACTGCAGGATTCCCTCCTCAGCATCGGTGCCAAGACCCGCAGTTTCAACCAGCGCGACGGTACATCCGTCAGAACCGGTGGGGTTGGCAACGGTGCCGCTGCCGACAACGCCATCCACACTGCCTGTGCCCTGCAGCGCAGCAAAGGTGAAGCCGATAAATTGGCCGCGAATTGGCGCAGTCGCTGCATCTTCAACACAAACCAGAACAGACGCGGCCCGGTTACCCGGAATGGATCCCGGCGTTGCGGTCAATCGCAGCGGCCGCAGGCCTGGATAGCGCAGCAAGGTGGCATCGGCATAGGTGGCCAGATTGCCGCTGCTGCCCAGGGGGCTGTTGGCTCCCTGAACATACAGGGCGGCGGTGCGACCGATTTGAGAGACCGGATAGTTCAGCAGGGTAGAACCTACGCCGTTGCTGTCGGTCACAAAGTTCGTTTCAATATTGCCGGTGGTTGCCCGGCCAATGATGTAGGGAATCACCGCACCGTTATCCACCGGTCCGCCCACAAAATTGTTGAAGTTAAAGGGTTCGTCCACCACCAAATCGTCATTGTCGACAATTTGAGACACCGTTCTAGCACTCTCATGGTCGGCGTTACCCACCACGGCCTTGCCAAACAGGATCAGCGTGTCGCCGGGTCCGGCTCCTCCGCCGGCAACTCGGAACTGGCCAGTGGGCGCAAAAAACCCTGTGCCGCCTTCAAAGGGGTCGCCGTCGACTCCCGACAGATCAAAGGTTCCAGCACCGGCGGTGGGAAAACCGCTGATGGGCGCGTCCACCAGGCCCGCCTGCAAGCTCACCGGTTGTGCCGGCGGATTGCCGAATCGGTCGGTAACGATAGCGTTCACCCGCAGGCTATAGGTTGCGTTGGGCCCAACAGGAAATCCGTCGTCATCAAAAACCACTACCGATGGATCCACCGGATTCACCGTCAGGCTGTTGATGGGAATGGTGGTGATGGTGACCGAAAAGGGTACGCCGTCGGAGATAACCACAGAGGTTTCTGTCACCAGTGGCGCTTGAATCCCGTTGCTGACGTTGTTATCAGCAGCATCCGCCGCCGCCCGCAGGCGAACGATGCCCGGCTCGGTGCCGCTGACCAGACTGGCACTGGCTATGCCGCCAGTGGTTGCCAGGGCGATTGAAGTCCCTTCAACAGGCGTTCCGGAAGCGTTGGTTGCCCGCAGCACCGCACCAGAATTTGGGGTCTCGGTGAAAATTTCCAGGAACAGGTTATTGGCGTTGTCGGTTGGCTCTGGAACAAATTCGTCAGCGCCGTCAGTCAAGGCGAACTGAATCGACTGGGCGTTGGTTCCACCTGCACCCTGCACGTACTGGGGCGTGCCGGGCAAACCAAAGGTCAGATTGGCCGGCCGGCCGTCAGAACCAGACTCAACAATTTCAATATCCAACGAGGCGTCGAAGATCTGACCGGTGATCCGATCCTGGGCACTTGCGGTAACGGTCACCACGCCCGGGGAATCAAAGGAATGAACAAAGACTACGCCGGTGGCGGCCAGATCTACTGGGCCGTTACCCAACAGGACAAAAAACTCATTGATGTCTTCAGTTTCCGGGTCATCCAAGGTAGAGAACGCGCCCAGGGCCAGCGGGCTGATTCCGATTGAGACAACGCCTTCATCGGGCGCACCCACGGTGCCGTCTGCCTCGCGGAACACGATGCCGACCTCAGCGATGTAAGGGGAGTCAAAAAATATCGGCACACCCGGTGGCCGAGCTGGAATGGCCAGGCGGTTCGGAGTAAGGGTAATCCGGTTAACGCCGTCAGGGCCTTCGGCGATGGACAGGGACACGGTGGATGAAATGGTTTGGTTTGAACCGGGATCCGTCACCGATGCGGTAATCGTTGTGTTTCCTGTGCCTTCGGCCGTGTGGAAAACCACCTGCCCGTCGCCGGCGGTGGTGGGCACCTGCAGCTGGGTCGTTTGGGTTGCCAAATCATCGGTGGTTGACAGTCGACCATTGGCGGAACTGGAAACGGAAACCGCGACGATCGTGCCGTTACCCACCGCCTGCCCGTTGGACTGGCGCACCTGGATATTCAGGTTGGTGGCGAAACTGCTGCCCGGCTCGTAAAAAACCTCTCCCTTGTTGGATAAAAGGCTGGTGGCATCGGCGGTAATAGTGACCCGAATCGGTGCGCGGGGTTCTGCCGCGCCTCCGCCGCCGCCGCCGCCACATGCGGTAAGGCCCAGTGCGGCGCCGATCAGCGTTACGGAAAATGCTAGTTGTTTAAATCTCATCATGGTCGTTAAGCCTTCCACGGTTCGCGCGGCGGTTCGCGCTGCCCCCAAGTTAAAAATTATTGGTTCCGGCGCCTCTCCCTGAGACGCCAGCCTGCTTACTGGTCCAGATTAAAGCTGTCGTTCAAAATAGTCGGCGTGATAAATATCAGGAGTTCCGATTTATCGTTTTGGCTGGAACGCTGTCGGAACAGATTGCCCAGTGCCGGAATATCTCCCAGTAAGGGAATCTTGTTTGAGTCTTCTCGAATGGTTTGCTCGTAAATACCGCCGAGTACTACCGTTTGGCCGCTATTGATCAATACCTGGGTTTGAATTTCCCGGGTGTCGATACTTGGCACAGTGCCGCCGCCCTCCACCGGAACCAGTTGGCCAATGGTGTCTTTTTTCACTGCCAGATCCAAAATTACCCGATCGTCTGGCGTAATCAAAGGCTGCACCCGCAATTCCAGCACCGCATCTTTAAACTGGATGTTGGTTGCGCCACTGGAAGCCGCCTGCTGGAAGGGAATTTCCACGCCCTGCTGGATGAAAGCTTCTCGTTGGTTTGCGGTGATCAGGCGGGGGCTGGAGATCACCTCGCCGCGACCCTCACTTTCCAGCGCTGAAAGCTCCAGATCCAGCAGATAGTCAGAGGTCAGTAGTCCCAGCGCCCAGCTGCCGGCGGCCCCGGATGCTGGCAGGTTGACGTTTAAGCGTTCACCCAGTGGCGGGACTGAGATACCCGCCGGCGGGTTGTCTGGAGCAATCACCGGGAACGAAGATCGGTTGCCGTTGACCTGCCGATTTACCAGCGCCAGGTTATTCATTCGGTCCGTTGCGTTAGAAGATCCTGCCACGCTCAACACGTTGCCATCGTTGTCTTCGTATCCGCCAGTGAGGCCAAACCGAACGCCGATTTCATCACTGAAACTGTCGGTGGCGATGACAATGCGCGACTCAATCTGAATCTGCCGGACGGGGCGATCAAGGCGGTTCACCAGCTCTCGTATCTCGCCCAGTCGGTCCGGTGTATCGGTCAGCAAGAGCACGTTGGTGCGTTCGTCTACGGTCACACTGCCTCGGGCCGACAGCAGCCCAGCGCCATCGGCGGCGGAGCCGCTGGCCGCACTTTCGATGATGTCTTTGAGGTCAGTGGCTTTTGCGTAGTTCACCTGGACAAAGGTGGAACGCAGGGGCTCCAGCTCTCGCTTATCCTTTAGCGCCTGCAACATTTGCTGTTCCCGGGCGGCAATTTCTGTTGCCGGAGCAACCCACACCACGTTCCCGTTTTCCCGCATATCCAGGGATTTGGCCTGCAGCAGAATGTCCAGCGCTTGATCCCAAGGCACGTTTTGCAGTCTGAGAGTGACGTTTCCAGCCACTGAGTCTGATACGACAATGTTGAGACCGGACACGTCGGCGATCAGCTGCAGCACCGCGCGAACCGGGATGTCCTGGAAGTTAAACGAGACCTTGGTACCCTCATACTCGCGAGGCTCCAGAATAAGTTCTTCCGGCGACAGCTCTTCTTCCTCAAACTTTTGGATCTCTACGATGTATTGGTTACCAGTCTGGTAAGCCAGGTGTTCGTAGTCTCCGCGCACAAAAATATCCATGCGGATTCGATTACCGTCACGCATGGTGTCGATGAGATCCACCGGGGTGGCGAAATCCATGACGTCCAGCCGCTCTTCCAGCTCCTGGGCTATCTCGGTGTTATAGATGTAGGCCCGAAGACGCTCCCCTTGTTTGCTAAGGTCAACGTTGGCACCGGAATCGCTGAAGGTCACGATGACCCGGCCCTCGCCGTTGCTGCCCCGTCGAAAATCCACGTTTTCAACGGACAGCGTGTCGCTGCGTGCTGCCGCCAATGAACTTGAACCCGGCTGTTGCTGAGCCACGGAAACAATAGATGAGCCGCTGCCCGCCTGGACGGCGACGATTAGACGATCACCCTCGACGCGGGTTTCAAAGGGTGCCGACCTGAACAGGTCAATCACCACCCGGGTTCGGCCTCCGGCCTCAACTGCAGAAACGCTGCGAGTGGCTCCGGTGCCAATGTCTACCGACCGTTGGCTCATGGCGTTGGTAGTGTCCATTAGATCCACCGCAATCCGGGCAGGATTGTCGGTGGTGAAGATCTGCGGCTCCGGCACGCCTCCGCTCAGACTCAAAATAATATCCACCGCGCCTCCCGATCCGGTACTAAAGGAAACGTCCTCCAGCACCGACTGGGCCAGGGCGTTGCCCGTGCCAAGACACAGCATTACCGCAGCCATGGCGCCAATGCGCCATCTGGCGGCGGCTTTTGCGGCAGTTATTGTCAGCATTACATTCATTATTGATCCCCCAAACCGGATCCGTTCATTCTGCATCGAGAGCAACTTCAGCTCGGTTTTCCTGCCAGCCTTCGCCATCAGGCAACAGCTCAACAAGCTCCACACTATCTTCGTACACCGCAGTCACCCGACCGTGATTACGCCCCATGTAATTGTCTTCCCTAACCCGGTACAGCAAGCCATCGGGATCTTCCACCAACGCGTAAAGCACGTTGTCTATAAAAAAGGTACCCACCATTTCCAGGCTGTCTAACTCAAATCGTTCAAGATCTTCCTTGGATCGATTGGGGTCTGGCCTGGGTCCGGTGGCCCCTGCAACTGCATCGGCAACAGCCCGATCGGGCTCATCTGCCAGCAGCGGCCCACCGGTGAACGGGTCGCGCAGATCGTGGGCCTGATAGATCAACTTCGGCGGATCTACGGTGGCAGGCAGTGGCTCCACCTGCTCTCCAGGCCTGGCGTTGATCTGTTCGATGTATCGGTCAAGATCGCTGGTACTGCCGGTACACCCAGCCAGTAACAAAACGGCGGCCAATATCGTTAACTGTCTCATCGCCGTCGGCCTCCGGTTTGTGCAGGAGGGGCAGCCGCCGCAGCCAGCTCGTCATCGGTGAGGTAACGATAGGTATTGACGGTACCTGACAGTTTTAACCTGCCGGTGTCGTCGTCTGCGGGTTCCAGAGTGATGTTCTGGGTCACCACAACCAGCCGCGGGAGGTCGGAAATCTCAGACACAAAGTCGCCGAACTGGTGGTAGCCGCCGACCATTTCCCACTGGATGGGTTTTTCGGCGTACACCTCTTTCAAGGATTCAGGTAAGGGCTGAAATTTGTCCACGTCGATACCGGACCCAATGGCTTTCTGCGAGACTTCCTGTAGCAGCTTGGCCATCTCAGTCTTGTTGGGCAACTGGTCGATAAGGTCTTCCAGTAGCTCCCGCAGGTCCGCCAACTGCTCCCTGTAGGCCTCAAGATTAGCGGCCTTCTGCTGCTTGGTTTCAAACTCCGACTTGAGGGTGATTTCCTGGCGTTCTTTGTCCTTAAGAACCTGCCACTCGTCTTTGAATTTGAGAAAATAGGCAACGACCAGAATGAAAATCACCACCGCGGCCGCGGCGATACCTTTGGCCAGCGGAGGCCAGCCACCTGGGTCCTCGAAGTCTAGATTTTTGATGTCGTCCCAGTTCATCCCGCCACTCCCTGGTCCTGCCCACCACCTTCGGTATTGGTTGGCCCTACGTTCACTTCCACCCGAAACCGGTACAGTTGCCGACGACCTTCACCCTCTGCCTCGGTAATATTCAGATCTGCCCCGCGCATCCACGGCGAACTCTCCAGGCTGCGCATATAGGCCGAAACCTTCGCATTGGATTCCGCCAAACCCACTAGAGTGACTCGGGTACCCTGCTGCCGAATGCTCTCCAGGCTGACCCCGTCAGGGATGGTTCGCACGATCTGGTCGAAAAGCCGTACGATTTCCGTTCGACTCTTTTGCAGCTCTTCGATGGCAAGCTTGCGGTCGATTAGCTCGGCGCGCTCTTTCTCAAGGGATTCAATGTCGAGAATGCGTCGATCAAGAATGGCGATCTGGTTTTTCAGGGTCTGATTGCGCCCATCCTGATGGTCCTGCATCGCGCCCAGCTGCATGTTGACGCCAACAAACGCCACCAGCCCCATCAGCGCCGCGCCGCCCAGCACCGCGTAGAATTCCTGTTGCCGCTGGCGGCGTCGTTCTTCGCGCCAGGGCAGTAGGTTAATTCTTGCCATTAGTCGAAACTCCTCAAGGCCAGACCGCAGGCAATCATCAGTGAAGGAGCATCAGCGCCCAGCGCCTGCGCCCGAACCCTGGGGGCTACGCTCATGTTCGCTGCGGGATTGGCAATGGTGCAGGGGATAGCAAGCTGTTGCTGAACCAAATCGGCCACGCCATTGATAGACGCGCAGCCTCCAGCCAGCACCACGTGCTCCACCGAATCAAACTCACTGGACGAAAAGAAAAACTGCAGCGACCGACTGACCTGTTGCACCATGGCGTCCTTAAAGGGCTCGAGCACTTCCTGCTCGTAGCTCTCGGGAAGGCCGCCCTGGCGCTTGGCCAATCCGGCTTCCTCATAGGACAGGCCATATCGGCGCATCACTTCGTCGGTCAGCTGTTTTCCGCCAAATACCTGTTCTCGGGTATAGATGGTGCGACCTTCGTTGAGCACGATTAGCGTGGTCATGGTTGCGCCAACGTCCACGATGGCAACCCGGGCCTTGGGATCAATTCCAAGCTGGTCTGCTACCAGAACAAAGGCGTTTTCCATCGCAAAAGCCTCAACATCAACGGCTTTCGCTACCAGACCGCCCAATTCTGCTGCTGCCACACGAATGTCAACGTTCTCCGTCCGTGAGGCAGCCAACAGCACCTGCATCATGTCCGGATTACCTGGCATCGGGCCAATCACCTCGAAGTCCAGACTGACCTCATCCAACGGGTACGGTATGTACTGGTTAGCTTCGATCTGAATCTGACTGTCGAGATCTGCCTCCGATAAGTCGGCAGGCATGTTGATGACCTTGGTGATCACCGCAGAACCGGCAACCGCCAGCGCACAGTGTTTGGCACGGGTGCCCGAACGCTTAACAGCGCGTCCTATGGCTTCACCCACAGCTTCAACTTCCGCAATGTTCTTCTCTACAACGGCATTTGCCGGCAGAGGTTCCACCGCGTAGTTCTCGACCTTGTATCGGCCATCTCCCCCACTCAGTTGCAGCAGCTTTACAGCCGTTGAACTGATATCCAGGCCGACCAGGGGCGGCATCTTGTTGCTGAACAACGCCACACTTTTTGTCCTTACAACACTGCCTTACGGCAATTAATTACAAGTTAACATTAAATACGAAAGTCAACTAGGGATCAACACAAAGGAAAAAATTCGTTAAACCCCCCCAAAAAAAGCCCCGCGCTAACGTTGGCCAGCAGCATATTAATTCCAAGCGCGGATCTTTTCCGCTTTTTTTTGGTCAAAATGCCAATGCGCACAAGTAACTAGAGCCTTTGCTTAACCTCTTTTATACTGTCCATCCAATCTGGACATTGATCCAGTTCACAGTCCGAACCCAAATATGACTCCCAAAATCCGCCTCGCGCTGAAAATCACCAAATGGCTGTCCATTTTGGGCCTTACCGGGGCGTTGCTGGGTGCTGGCACCCTGTTCGTCAGCTACCTGATCATCAACCCGGGCCTCCCCGATGTGGAGGTCTTGAGCGATGTGCAACTCCAGGTGCCGCTGAGAATTTACTCCAGCGACGGCGAGTTGATGCAGGTCTATGGCGAAAAGCGCCGCTCGCCCTTAACCATCGACCAGATCCCAGCCAACCTTAAGAATGCCTTCATCGCCGGGGAGGACGCGCGCTTTTATGAACACCCGGGGGTGGACTACCAGGGCATCGCTCGGGCCATCTGGCATATCGCCAAGACCGGCGGTGAAAAGGGCCCAGGCGGCAGTACCATCACCCAGCAGCTGGCCCGTGACTTCGGCCTGGTGTCCCGGGAAAAACTATTTACCCGCAAGCTGAAAGAGTGGTTTTTGGCGCTGAAAATAGAGCGTGAACTAAACAAAGATGAAATCCTTGCCCTGTATCTGAACAAGATCTATCTGGGCAATCGGGCCTATGGCGTGGCCGCCGCCGCCCAGGGCTACTACGGCAAAACCGTCGATGAGCTGAGCCTGGCCGAATGCGCGATGATTGCCGCCTCAGCCCAGCTGCCGTCACGGGTAAACCCCCTGCGCAGCCCGGAGCTGAGCAGCCGGCGGCGCAATTACATGCTCAGGCGGATGGCGGAGCAAGGCTACGTCAGCCAGGCCGAGGCCGAGGCCGCCATCGCCAGCGAAGACTATGCGTACGCCCACGATCCAACCATCGAAGTGGACGCCCTGTATGCGGCCGAATTGGCCCGCAGCCAGGCCCTGCAGCTGGTGGGCGAAGACATCTACTCCGGCGGCTACCGCATCTACACCACCATCGATTCCAAGCTCCAGCATGCCGCCAATGCGGCGGTACGCAAAGGACTGATCGACTACGACCAGCGGCATGGATACCGGGGCCCGGAAGCGCATTTTGAGCTGGCCAGCAATGCCACTTCCGCTGACTGGGACGACCTGCTGGACCGCTTCGGCGTGGTCAGCGGCATGCAGCCCGCCCTGGTGCTGTCCACGGACCAGGAGTTTTTTTTGGCCTATCTTGCCGATGGCCAGACCGTCTCTCTGGACCTGGCCTCCATCAGCTGGGCCCGGCAATATCAGGACGTCAATTCCCGGGGCCCGGCGCCAACCGCCGTAACAGAGGTGGTCACCCCCGGTGATGTGATTCGGGTGGCTCTGGATGACGACGGGCAATGGCGAATGACCCAGATTCCTGATGTTCAGGGCGCTCTGGTGTCCCTGGCACCGGAAGACGGGGCGGTCAGAGCCCTGGTGGGGGGGTTGGATTTCATGCGCAGCAAATTCAATCGGGCGACCCAGGCTAAGCGCCAGCCAGGCTCCAGCTTCAAACCCTTTGTCTACGCCGCAGCGCTGGATCGCAGCTATACCCCCGCGACCTTGGTCAATGATGCCCCCATCGTCTTTGAAGATGACCAGCTGGAACGGAGCTGGAAACCCGAAAACTTCAGTGAGCAGTTTTTCGGCCTTACCAGACTGCGGGAAGGGATGGTCAACTCTCGCAACCTGGTCTCCATCCGGGTACTGCGGGACATCGGTGTTGAATACACCTGGCGTTTTGTCCAACGCTTTGGCTTTGACGGTGCCGACATTCCGAAAGATCTTTCCATGGCCTTAGGCAGCGGCGCGGTGACCCCCATCGCCATGGCCCGGGCCTATGCCAGTCTGGCCAACGGCGGTTTTCGTATCGAACCTTACTTTATCAGCCGGATCGTGGACGGCCAGGGCCGCACCGTGATTGAAGCCGAACCGGCCTTCGCCTGCGCCCAGTGCCCCCAGCGACTCAATCCTGACAGCGTTAATCCAGCGGTGTCCATGGCCGCGGATTTGACTACTGAACAGGCCGCAAGACAGGCGCCGAAGCTGGCCCCCCAGGCCATTGAGCCGCCCACCCACTATTTGATTCAGTCGCTGCTGCGCGATGTGGTGCGACGTGGCACCGGCCGCGCCGCCATGGCCCTGGGTCGCAACGACCTGGCCGGAAAAACCGGCACCACCAACGACCAGCGCGACGCCTGGTTTTCCGGTTATAACGCCAGCCTGGCAACCACCGTCTGGGTTGGCTTTGATCAGCTGTTGAGACTTGGCTCCAATGAAGTTGGCGGCAAGGCCGCGCTGCCGATCTGGATCGACTACATGGGCCAGGCACTGCAGGGAGTGCCTGAGGTCAACGAATCACTGCCGGCAGGGGTTGCGGTAGCGCAAATCAATCCCGATACGGGGCTGCTGTGTAGCGCCCAGCGCAGTGGCTGCATTACCGAGTATTTCCGCCAAGGCACGCTGCCAGAGGCTGAAGCAGACAACTCCGACAGCACGGGCAACAATGAAGACCCCTACGGAATTTTCTAATGCCAAGATCCAGCGACCGCCAGCGACAGCTGATTGCCAACGAGGCCGCTCGCATCGTGCTGGAGCAGTCGGTGCGGGATCTGCACGCGGCCAAGCTGAAAGCTGCTGAAAGGCTGGGCCTTAGCAGTCGTGGCAAGCTGCCTAGCAATACCGATATCGAGGCCGCCATTCACAGCCACCTGGCGCTGTTCGGGGGCCTGAACCACACAGACCATTTGAAAAAACTCAGGGATGCAGCGCTCCAGGCAGTCAGGTTTTTTGCCACCTTTCATGCCCGCCTGGTGGGGCCGGTACTGGCCGGCACGGCGGACCCCAACAGCCCGGTCAATCTGCATGTTTTTGCTGACGAACCCGAGACCTTCGCGCTATTTCTTCAGTCTCGTGGCGTGCCTTGTGACCAAACCCAGCGCCGCCTTCGGGTGTCCCGGGAGCGCCACGAAATTTATCCGGTATTTCGGTTTGTGGCCGGCGACGTGCCTATGGAGGTTACGGTCCTGCCCCAGGGCAGTCGGCGCCAGGCGCCCCTGAGTCCGGTGGATGGCAAACCCATGCGCCGGGCCGGAGAATCCGAAATTCTAGCCCTGATTGCTTAGCAAACCCCAGGCTAAATCGTCCAATAACAAGGCATCGATCAGACTTCTAGCCCGCATTATTCGTGAAGGTCGGATGGCTGGTCTCAGCTGGCGAGTCCAGATTGGACGATCGGGTGAAAATCCATAGCCATAGCCATAGCTATGGTTTGAGGCCGATGGTTCAAGTTGGGCCGCCAGATGAGGCGAGACGCCGACAGCGACACACCGTCATCCACCGCCATTTAGACTGATCACTTAGGGGGCCTGAAAGCGCTGGGATTTGCCAGGCCATCAGCGGACTTCATGAATGATGCGGGCTAGATCACACCCTGTTCGCGCAAGTTAGCCAAATTTTCCGGGTCAAGGGACAACAGCTCAGTCAGTACCTCGTCGGTATGCTGGCCCAGGGTGGGGCCAGTCCAACGGGTCGCCCCAGGAGTTTCAGTTAGCCTGGGATGGATGGCTGGTATCACCAGCGGCTCGCCGTCTACGGTCACTGACTCCAGCAATTGGCGTGCCTGATACTGGGGATCATTGAACATGTCCTCAACGCTGTAGATGGGGCCGCCGGCAACCGCCGCCTGCTCCAGCGCAGCCAGGGTTTGCGCCATGGTCATGGTTCGAGTCCAGGCCTCAATCGCATCATCGAGCATGGTCTGATGCTCTACCCGACCGGCATTATTTTTCAGCTGAACATTGTCTGCCAGATCCTCGCGATCCATGGCTCGCATCAGACGATCAAACATGGGGTCGGTGTTGGCCCCGATCACCACCAGTTTTCCGTCGCCACAGCGATAGGTATTGGACGGCGCAATTCCGGTGATGGTGGTTCCAGCAGGCTCACGAATCTGACCGGCACCGGAGTATTCAGGCACCACCCCTTCGAGCAGATTAAACACGCTTTCAAAAATCGACACGTCCACGATTTGGCCGCCCTCGGTGCCGCCACGCAGCCGCGCAATCAGAGCCAGACACACCCCAAACGCAGCGTGTATACCCGCCAGGGTGTCGCCAATGCTCAGGTTTGGCCGCACCGGGCGTTCCCCCGGGATGCCGTTGACGTAACGAAATCCACCAAAGCCCTCACAGACCGAGGCGAAGCCCGGCAAACCCGCCATCGGGCCGGTTTGCCCATAGCCGGATATGCGGGTGTAAATCAGCTGGGGGTTGACTGCCTTAATAGGCTCAGGCCCAAGACCCCAGCGCTCCATCTGGCCGGGCCGGAAGTTTTCTACCAGCACATCAGCGCTGCGAGCCAGCTCTCGCACCATCTCCTGCCCGGCTTCGGTTTTCAGATTGATGGTCACCGACTTCTTGTTACGGGCGTGGCTGTGCCACCACAACGAGGTGCCGTTTTTCACCGTCCGCCAGCCCCGAATCGGGTCGCCGCTGCCGGGGGTTTCAATTTTTATCACCTCGGCACCGAAATACCCCAGCATGGTGGTGGTGAAAGGGCCCGCCAGAATCTGACCCAGTTCCAATACGCGAATTCCGTCCAGCGGACCTTTCGCTGAAGTGCTCATGCGGGCACCGGGAACCATTTTGAATCCAGAAATACCGTGGTCCGTTTAGCCAACCGAGGATGCAGCGGGTTAAAGGCATTGCGGGAATGCAGCAGCCGGGAGTTGTCCCAGAACATCACGTCTCCCATCTTCCACTTATGCTCCTGGATAAACTGGGGCTGGCTAACGTGGGCCGACAGATGTTCGATCAATTCGTCGGACTCGGCCGGCTCCAGGCCCTCCAACGCGTAAGTTTGGCTGGGATCAAAATACAGGCTTTTCTGGCCGTTACGAGGATGGGTTAACACCAGCGGGTGAATCGCATCCGGGGTGCGGGCGCGAATATCGTTTGAGCCCGGCTCGTCGGTGATATCGGTGTTGTACATCTGATAGGCAAACAGTCCGTGGCGGCCGCTCAGCTTATCCTGCACCTGGGGATCTAAGGTGGCCCAGGCCTGGACCATGTCTATCCAGCGAGTATTGCCTCCCTCAGGAGGTATCTCAAGGGCAAAGAAAATCGCCCCGGTGGCTGGCCGTGTGCGGTAGCTCTGATCGCTGTGCCAGCGCAGCTCGTAGGTACCCAAACCGCCGATGTTGCTGCCGTCTTCCAGATAAAGGTTGGACACCAGGGCCACTTCGGGATTGTGCCGGGAGTGGATATCGGTGCGCACCACCACCTCCAGTTCGCCGAAAAACCGGCTGAATTCCATCAGCGCGTCTTCGCTGAGTAGCTGGCCACGGATCAACAACAGCGGCGAGTCAGACCAAACCTGACGTACCCAATCAAGGTCGCTGGTGGTGCAGTCAGCCAGATCAACCCCGCGCACCTCAACGCCGAAATGACATTCGCCGGTGGGCGATATCAGCGGCTGGGTCATGCGCTGTGGGGGGCCATTAGCGGCGGCGACGCTGACATTCGGATTGTTTTCAAACACGGTAGATTCAGTCATAGCGTCCAGTTTGCCTGCTGCGGCGACCCTGATTCAAGTAAATGTCCGTACATTATCATTTAACCATCGCTAGAGAAGGGTTTTTGTGGCTAAACTCAACCGTGTTTTGACACACCCGAGAAAAAGCCGGACCCTG
>CAYGPO010000060.1:0-27710 GCA_964351665.1 uncultured Gammaproteobacteria bacterium
CCACGAGGGTCCACGAGGGTCCACGAGGGTCGCTGGGATCAGCTGCCGGGTCCCAGGTTCACGATTAACACCACGCGGTTATCCGGGCTGTTTGGAACGTCCGGATTTAACAGAGAGCTTTCACCCCTGGCCACGGTTTCCAGTCGCTGCTGATCCATCTCAAACAGGTTGATCAGGTAGTTACGAACGCCTTCGGCCCGGCGCCGGGATAGGTCCAGATTGTATTTTTCATCACCCAGGGCATCGGTGTGGCCTTCAACCCGAAACTTAAACTCCGCCAGGGATTCAGAGGTCAGAGCCGATCCCAGTCGATTCAACGTCTGCTGGGCAGATTCGGTCAGTTCATAAGAATCCAGTTCAAATCGGATCCGCAGCGGGATCGCACGCAGTTTCATTTCCGGCGCTGAGCCATCCATGGAGCGTGTGACCAGCGGTGGCCGAGGCGTCAGGGCATCGATGATGTCCTGTTCGCTGGCGTCGGCGCTGGGTAGCTCGGTGACCTCGTAGTCACTGTTCTGGGCTATCGCGACGCTACCGGCGAATAGCCAGATGAGCGCGGTTGTGCGTAGATATTTCATAGTCATTTCCCTGCATCTCCTGTTTCGAAAGTCCGAAAACCTGCATTCCATTGTCATCACTGGCGTATATCGGTGTTTGCCTGCCAGCCTTTACTTGCCGTTGCTGACCTATTAGCTCTGGCTGTTTAAGGTCCAGGGCCAGTATTCAGCGACCAATGTCCCCCAGGCCTTGCTGGCTGAGCATGGCAGACCAAAGCTGCTTCGCCTCGGGTAGCGGGCTTGATTTGAGTAACTCTAAGGTGTCATACCAGGCGCCAAGACGGGCCAATGCTAAAGCGTTCTCAATGGTTCCGCCGGATGATGGAGGTTGTTTAATGTCGGCCCGGATCAGCAATGTGCTGGCGAAAACGTCGTTGGATCGCACTTCAGGGTCAGCCACTGCCGCGACGGAAAACTGATACACCTGGCCGGTTTGGAGGGACACATCCTCTGGCACCGTGAAGCCGTAAACCCCCGCCGCAAGAGGTTCGGACAGGGTTTGCTGGGCCAGGGGGGTCTCACCACCTTCTTCGATCAGCACCTGCTCTATGGGCAAAATGGTGGCGTCGGATAGATGCCAGTAAATCGTTGGTCGGGCATTGGCGGTAGCGGCCAGGCTGGCCGGGGCGATGATGGTCAGGGAGAGGCTGGACTCTGCCCCCCGAATGCTGCCGCCCACGGTGGCCGCGGGTGCCCCGGCGTCAAAAGGTTTATAGGCCAGGGCGCTTTCCCCTGAGCCGTCAGCGGGCTGGCTTAGGCCTATCGATGAGGCTGCCAAGGCCATCAGGCCCATCAGACGGGCGATCAACACCGGCCTCACAACCAGTTACCAATGAGTAGGAACGGCGCCCAATAGCCTGGATGCTGATAGCGGCGATCGGCGATCAGTGCACGCTGGGCCAAAGCCAAAGCGCCGGCCTTAGACTGTTGGCCCTCACCCAGTTGGCCATAAAAGCGGGTGATCAGTTCCGAGGTGGCGCGGTCGTTGATATACCAAAGGGTGCCCAGGGCGCTGCGCGCGCCGGCCCTTATAGCGATGCCCGCCAGCCCCAGAGCGGCTCGGTCATCTCCGGCAGCGGTTCGACAGGCTGACAGGGTTAGCAGCTCTACCGGATCGTCGCTAAAGCGGCGTAGCTGCATAAAATCATCTAGTTGATCCATGTTCAGCCGCGCATCGTAGGTCAGCAGGAATGACTGGCTAACGTCCGCCTGAAATTCACCGTGGGAGGCAAAGTGAACAATGTTGTACGGCCTCTGGGTCATTTCCTGTTCAACGTTTTCGGCGATGAACTGTTGGTTTTTCAGCAGCGTCACCTGATTGGGAAACAGCTCTCCCAGGGAAGCCAGCTCAGCCTCAACCGAGGGCAGGGCGGGGAAACCCTGCACCGCATCAGTCAGGCCGTTAATTAAGAACTGTGGCTGTCTGCGGGCGATGGGTTTGGGGTCAGTCAGGCTTAAACCGGGTGTGGTGGCAACGGCAAATCGTTCCACAACAAACTGTTTGCCGTCGTACAGGGCCGCCAGTGGAATGCTGCGCAGACTGCCGTCGGGAACAAACACCAGGGTGTCGATATTGGCATCGCCAAGCAGCGCTTCGGCGTCTTTCAGCAGCCATGTATACAGCCGCCTGGCCTGGCCCCGATATTGGTGTGAGCTACGCCGCTCCAGGGAGCGTCGAAACTGCTGCGCTACTCGGCCAATTTGGTCCGCGCCAGCGGCCACCGGAAACTGATGGATGGTGCCGGCGATGCTAATTAACATCACGCTGCGGTTTTCCAGCAGGACGGGATAAAGAACGGCGGTTTTCGGATCCAGGTTATCCAGATCCGTATTGGCAATATCAAGGTCTACCACACAGTCATCCAGGAAGTAATCCTGCATTTCAGCGCTTTTGAACGCCTCGATGACCTGTCGGGCCCGGCGCCTTAGCTGCTGGGCCTTTGGGGCCGGCGCGCCGGCGGCCTGGGTTAGCAGTATGTCCGCATGATCCTGAAACAGCGGTCCAACCCGCTGCCTGAAAGGCTCCCGGCGACCGCGGATGCCGGTCAGCAGGCTGGAGCGAACTTCGGCCAGGTCAGTTAGTGCCCGTTCCATGGCTTGCTGGGCCTGGGGCAGGTCGCCCTTAGCCTGCAGCGCTCGACCGCTGAGCCACTGCCAGCGATAGCTCAGATCCGTGGCGCCTATGCCCTGGGAGGCAAAGGTGGCCAGTCGAGCCATTTCTAAGGCGTCATCGGGGCGCCTAGCCCGCAGATAGAACTCACCCAGTAAACCTGCCGCCTGGGAGCTAAGCCTCGGTTGGTCTGAATCGCGAACCAGCTCCAGTGCACTGGCGGCGGCCGCCGAGCCCAGGTTTAGATCCCAGTTCATTAAGGTCATGGATTCATCAGAGCGCAAGATGGCATCGGCGGTGGCGATTTCCAGTTGCGCTCTGAGCCCCGGTTCGGCAATCAGCAGAGTGGCCTCCAGGGCCTTTTCCAGAGCGTTGCGAAAGCCGGGCCGGTTGAGCTGGGCCATGGCGTTTTCACTCTTGCCTAACCAGCCTCGGGCGCTATCGGCGCTGTCCGATGCCTGGGCGGCGCTGCTGATGACCCGGTCAAAATCGTCATCGGCCTCGTTGAACCGCGCCTGATAAGTGGCCAATCTGCCCAATGCCAGATCGGCCTGGCGGGCTCTGGCCGGCGCGTCCACAGACAGGGTTCTTGCCTGCTCTAAGTGGGGCTTAGCCAGGGCGAGGTTGCCCTGCATAATTTCGCTGGCGCCCTGACCCAATAGGCAGTCGATGGCCTCCCCTCGCTGCTGGCTGGCGTTGGCATCGTCGACACAGGCAGCAAAGGCTGCGCGGGCTTCGGCAAACTGGCCGTTGGCCAGCAGCGCATTACCCTCAGTGGGATTAGCGCTGCAGATCTCTGTCATGAGCAGGCAGCAGGCGATCAGCGCCGGCGTTAGCCAGGATGTGTGGCCCACTAGGGTCAAAGGCTGCTCCGAAATCGATTTCGGCGGCAGCCTTCGGTGACAGCGGCGGGTTTTTGCGAGATCCGCGTTCTGCATTGGGCTAGTCAACGGGTATTTTCCTAAGAACTTCACCTGATTATACTAGTTCTGAAGGGCCGCCGGTGCCAGACACTTGTGCTAGTCTCAGCCTGATCGAGGTCTTTTCCTACACCAATGCGCTGCGGTTTCCTCGGGCTGGTGGGAGCAGACTCAGGGATGCTTATGCGGTGGAGTGCCGGGCTGGCCATCCAACCATCGGTTGATCAGCGGCATTGGGGAAGACAGGGAAGCGAAGGCACATGATGAATCAAACGCAACCAATCCGTTGGGCTGGACGGCGCCTGGTGATAGCCGCCAGCATCGCTGCGGCGTTAAGCTCGGGCGTCTCAGCACAGGTGGCCTTTGACGGCAGCCTGGGCGACGCCGGTGCGCTGGTTGGCCCGGACTATTTAATTGAGCAGGCCCGGGGTCAGATTGACGGCGCCAACCTGTTCCACAGTTTTTCAGATTTCAACATTGCCAGCGGCGGCTCGGCGACCTTCGCCGCCAGTTCAATGCTCGACAACATCATCGCCAGAGTCACCGGTGGATCGCTGTCGTCGATCGATGGACGCTTGGCCACCGCAGCGCCAGGGCCGGTGAGCTTCTGGCTGATCAATCCCGCAGGCGTGGTGTTCGGCGCTGACGCCTCATTAGATTTACAAGGTTCGCTGTATCTGAGCACCGCTGACTACCTGCGGTTCGCTGACGGCCGGCAGTTTTCCTCAGGCGGTGGCAGCGCCACCCTGTCTGCCGCGCCAGTGGCAAGCTTTGGCTTTTTGGACGCTCCGGCTGCTATTTCTCTTACCGGGGCCGTACTGGCGGTGCCAGAAGGCAGCACCTTTGCCGTTGTGGGCGGCGATATTCGGATCAATGATGCTCGTCTGCAGGCTCCCGCCGGCCATGCTCAGCTGATTTCTGTGGCCTCCTCGGGTCTGGCACAAATTACTTCTGACGGCATTACCGTGGGGGATTTTTCCGCTCTGGGCGACATTGACATCGATCGGGATATTAATCGTCTGCCCATCACCGGCAATTTGGACGTCAGCGGCGGCCTGTTCACCGGTACCGAGGCTGGAGATATCACGGTGCGTGGCGGCAGCCTTGACAGTAATAACGGGTTTTTCAATTCCGTGTCCTTCAGCGACCGCAATTCCGGCCGCACGGTGATTGAAGTCAGCGGTCAGGCCAACCTTACCGGCAATACGCAAATTCTGTCCTCGACCTTTTTCGGCGCCGGCAATGCCGGCGACGTGATCATCAGGGCAGGCCAGCTGGTGGTGGTGGATAACGCCAGTATCAGCACCGAATCTCAGGGCGCCGGCGATGCCGGTGACGTGACGCTGCAGGCTGACAGCATTTTCATGGACGATCGGGGTAAAGTGTTTTCCAACACCTTTGACTCAGGTCGCGGCGGCAATATTGAGGTCACCGCCAGCGGTTCTGTGGTGCTGGATGGCCAGGCCTCGGTGCGTTCGGTGGCGCTGGGTTCTGGCAACGCCGGCGACATCATGGTGGATTCCGGCAGCCTGACTCTGCTGGACGAAGGCACCATCGATGCCTCCACATTTTCCGGCAGCTCCGGCAGCGGCGGCTCCATTGATATCAACACCGGGTCTTTGGTAGCAAGGGATTTCGGCGTGCTGATCACCACCCAGACCGGCGGCGCCGGTAACGGTGGTCAGATCGATATTAATGCCGAATCGGTGCTGGTAGAAAATCGCGCCGAAATCTCTGCTGAGAGCGTGTCCAGCGGCTCAGCGGGGGGTATCACCATTAACACCGGGCGCTTTCAGGCGGGCAGCGGCGCGCTGATTAACAGCGCCACCAGCGGCGATGGCGACGGTGGTTCGGTGCGAATTAATGCCACGACCTTCACCGCCTCCGGCGGCGATACGCTGATTACCGCCGCCAGCGATGGCAGCGGCGACGGCGGTGACGTTTCAATCAACGCCCGCACCATCGCCATTAATCAGCGGGCCAGAGTCAGCGCTGAGGCCAGTGCCAGCGGCAACGGCGGTGATGTGAGCCTAAACGCCTCTGAGCAGCTAGCCGTCAACGATGCTTCGGTGTCGGCGTCTGCGCGCAACTCCCGGGGTGGCAATGTTTCGTTAGCCGCCGGTCAGGACCTGAGTCTTGAGTCCGCCGGTGTTACCGCGTCGGTGGGCAGCGGCCCCCGGGGCGGCACGGTATCTGTGAGCGGCCAGGCCGTGAGTATTCTGGATTCCCGGGTTAGCGCTACCACCGGCGGCAATGGCGCCGGCGGTGACGTGCAGATTAATGGAGATAGTTTAGAGATTGCCCAGGGCTCTCGGATCAGCGCTCGCAGCGGCGGCAACGGCAGTGCTGGCACGGTCAGCCTGTCCGCCGACAACCTGTTGTCGGTGACCGACAGCGAGGTCTCGTCCTCTGCCGCCCGGGGCGACGGGGGCGACGTAGCCCTGAGCGCCGGTCAGATTGAACTAAGAGACGCGTTAGTCAGCGCATCAGTGGACGGCGGCTTTGGTGACGGCGGCGCAGTTAGCGTGATCGCCGCCCAATCCGTCAGCATCATCAACAGCAACCTCACCGCAGCCAGCGGTGGCACCGGCGACGCCGGCACCGTCACCGTGCAGGTCACCGGAGGGCAGCAGGCTGCTGATGGTTCGGTCCAGTCCAATGGTCAAAGCGGATTGCTGAGCGTTGATGGCTCGCTGATCTCAAGCGTGGCTTCCGGCGATGGCAACGCCGGCGGGGTCAGCCTGCAAGCCGGCCAAATCACCCTCAGCGCCAGCCAGGCATCGGCCACCGCCAACGGCCTGGGAGACGCGGGTTCTGTGGCTCTGGTCTCCGCTTCCAGCATTGCTGCCAGCGACAGCGCCATTACCACCGAAGCAAATCTGGGCCAGGGTGGCGATATTACCTTGACCGCACCGGAAACCATTACCCTGGCCGATACCCTGGTTTCGGCCACGGTCCTGGCCGGTGAGGGTGACGGCGGCGACCTGACCTTCAGCAGCGCCAAGCTGGCAGTCAGCGGCGGTTCCATTGAAGCGGCCACCGGCGGCACCGGCACCGGCGGCACCATCACCTTTGACAGCGATGACCTGATGTTAATGGAAGGCGCGCGGGTCGATAGCAGCACCAGCGGCGGTGGTCAGGGCGGCACCATTAATGTGGCTACCAGCAACGATCTGTTGATATCCGGCGCTGGCGCTGGCTTCAGTACCAATGCGGTTGGATCCGGTCAGGGCGGCGATATTGTCATCAGCGCCGCTAATCTCACCCTGGCTGACGGCGCCGGTCTCACCGCCACCGGCAGCGGCAGCGCCAACGCCGGTTCTGTGGCGGTGGCCTCCAGCGGCGATCTGCTGATCAGCAACGCTGAGCTCAGCTCCTCCGCCGAAGCCGGGCAGGGTGGTTCGGTGTCGGTGCAGTCGGCGGGCTCGGTAACCCTGGCAAACGCCAACCTTAGCGCGGCCACGGTGTCTGGCCCCGGTGGCTCGGTGTCAGTGGTGAGCGGCGGCGACCTTACCGTGGTGGATTCCAGTTTGGCCGCATCATCGGTTATCGGCAGCGGCGGTTCGGTGGCCCTAAGCGCGCCCGGCGACATTACGCTGCAGCGCAGCGGCCTCAGCGCCGCGGTGGGCGGCCCGGGGGGCGGCGGCGATGTGTCGGTGAACGCCGGCGGCCAGGCGCTGCTGGAAGACGCCAGCCTGACCGCACAGTCGGTGGACGGAAACGGCGGCTCGGTGACAGTCAGCGGGGTTGACGTTACGTTAATGGACTCAATCGTGAGTGCTGCAGCCAGCGGCGCTGGCGATGCCGGAGGGGTGCAGTTGGCCTCATCGGGGCAGCTGGCGGTTACCCGATCAGAAGTTTCATCCCAGGCCTTCGCCGGCAACGGGGGATCGATCAGTCTGAGTTCAACCGGCGCAACCACCGTTACCGAATCAGCGGTGACCGCAGCGGTGCTGGCCGGCGCTGGCAGCGGCGGCGATATCATCGTTAACAGCGCTGACCTGGCGGTGACGGGCAGCGCCCTGACCGCCGCCACCGGCGGTGCCGGCGGTGGCGGTAGTATCCTGATCAACGCCACCGGGATCAGCATTTCGGACAACGCGTCGGTCACTACCCAAGGCACCGCCAGCGGCGACGCAGGTGCCATAGCCCTGACTTCTTCGGCCGGCATTGATGTGACCGGCTCTTCGATTTCCAGCGCGGCAGTCACCGGCAGCGGCGGTTCGGTGACCCTGGCAGCAGTAACGGACATCAACCTGGTGAACGCTGATTTAAGCGCGACGGTTGCCGGCGGGGCAGGGCTGGGCGGCGACGTTAGCGTCAGTGCGGCTAATATCACCATGGCCGGCAGCGTCAGTCAGGCCGCCACCGGCGGCGCCGGCGCCGGTGGCTCGGTGTCACTGACGGCCAGCGACAGCCTGACCGTTACCGAGGCCTCGGTGATTGATGCCACCACCAGCGGTTCCGGTGGCGGCGGTGACATCATCCTTAGCGGCGCCCAGGTAAGCATTTCAGACAATTCATCGGTCTCTGCGGCGGGCACCCAGGGCGGCGATGCCGGCAGCATTAGTGTTACCTCCGCCGGTCAGCTGGCGGTCACCGATGCGCAGATTTCCAGCACCGCAAATCGCGGCGCCGGCGGCAGCGTGTCGCTGATTGCCCAGGGCGAATTGAGCCTGACCAACAGCAGTATTTCGGCCCAGGTGTTTGCCGGGGTCCGGCCTGGCGGCAGCGTAGTGATTCGCGGTGCCAGCAGCGAAATTCGCGGAACCTTGATCAGCGCGGCCACCGGCGGCGCCGGCGCTGGCGGCAGCGTGTTGCTGGACGTGGCCACCCTGGTGCTGGCAGACGGCAGCCGAATTTCTGCCAGCAGCGATGGCAGCGGCAACGCAGGCAACATTCGATTGCGGGTGGGCAGCGGGCTGAATATCGCTGATAGCACAATCAGTACCCAGGCGGTTTCCGCCGATGGCGGCAACATTGAGATTGAGATGAGCGGCGACTTTTTTCTGGAAAACGCCGCCATCACTACCGCCGTTGGCACCGGCACCGGAGCCGGTGGCAATATCATGATTGCTGAACCCGGCTTTATGATTTTGAACGGTACCTTTATCAGCGCCAATGCGTTTGGCGGGCCGGGCGGCAACATCACCTTAAATCCCGATCAGTTTGTGCCCTCAGGTGATAGCGTGGTCAGCGCCAGCTCCCAGCTGTCCAACGACGGTGAAATTCGGATTGTTGCGCCAGAAACTGACCTGTCGGCCAGCCTGCAGACCTTACCCAGCGGATTTGCCTCCGGCGAAGTGCTATCCAGCGCTGACTGTCAGCGCCGCGACGGCCAGCAGCAGAGCCGGTTTGTGATTGAGCAAGGCTCCGCAGTGCCCCTGGCGCCCCAGGACAATTGGATCGCTTCAGGTTCTAACAACGCCGCCACGGATGACGGTCAACGCCGGCTGGCGGCAAACACAAGTGCGTGTCGCCAGGATGGCTGATGTCCCTGTCATGGCGGGCCTTATGCGGAGCGACTGATGGTGTCGTTGGCCGACTGTCGTTCGCGGCTGGCTGGGTTTTCCCGCCGCGCCCTTTGCCCTTTTCTGATCCCCACAGCGATGCTGCTGGTGGCCGGCTCCAGCCAGGCTCAGCTGCTCAATCTGGTGGATCGGACGGGTTCTTGTCAGTCCCTGCCGCTGCTGGGATTGAGTCACAATGTGGATCCACCCAACAGCGCGGATCTGGTCCGCAGCGCCGATCGATTTAAAGTCCCGGCGGGCCCCGACTGGCGGCTGGACACGGTCCAGGTCAGGGGCACCTTTGATGGCGTCAACCTGAACGCCGATGGGGTAACGGTTCGAGTATTTGCCAATGACACCAACAGTGCCTCCCCCGGCACTCTAGTCTGCGGTGATTATCAATTTGGTTTCAGCGCTTCTGCCCTGGGCCCCCAGGCCAATAACGGCGACTTTGAGATGAACCTGCTGGCCGGGTCAACGCCGGTTTGTAATTTACCCAGCGGCGATTACTGGCTGTCGGTGATGTTCAACGGTCCGGTGGGGCCAGACCCGGCTCTGGGGCGTTTTTGGTATTGGGATCAATCCGATGTGCCCACCCAGGGCGGCTGGCGAATGCGGGCTGCTGCGGATATCAACAACAGCGGGGTCGTCTGTCCGGACTGGAAACGCCGGGACGAATGTTCGTCGGTGGTCCAGCAAACGGGCCTGTGTTTCGGCATTGAAGGCAACACGAAGGTGAGCCTGGTTGCGTCCCTGGCTGACCAGTTCAGCAGCGTCGGCACCAGCGTGTTGATTGACGTCGCCAGCGCCTTTTCAGATCCTGACGGTGACACGGTGACCTATGCAGCGGCAGGTCTGCCGGCAAGTCTGACCCTGGACCCGGTAAATGGGCGCATCAGCGGCGTGCTGGTGACCGATGATATTCCCCAAAGCCCCTACGACGTGTTCATTACCGCCATGGATGAGGACGGCGAGTCCGCCATGGATACCTTCAAGCTGGTGGTGGCCGATGATGAGGTATCGGAGTTTCGCTTTCGCAGGCTCTGGCCGGTGCTGCAGCAGCCCTGGTACTTCGGCAGCGATGCCCCGGACATCGCCTTCGGCGGCGACACACTGCTGGTGGCCAACGCTGCGTTTTCCAGAATCCAGCGCTTTAGTCCCACCGGTCTGCATATCAATAACCTGTTTATCCAAGGGCCTGGGGGCGCGGGCACCGTGGGCAAACCTCGGGTGGTGGCAAGCAACCGCAGGGCCATATATACCGTTGGCGACTTAGATGCCCAGGTTCACATGCTCGACAGCAACGGCGAACTAATTCGGCGCTTTGGGCAGCAGCAGTTTGCCGGTGAGGTGCCCCAGTTCCTGGCCGCCACCGACATAGGCTGTCGGCGGCTGGGTGGCTGCGTCTATGTGGGACTGTCGGACCGGGTGCTGAAATTCAGCGAGAACGGGCAGTTTCTGGCCGAGTTTGGCCAGTGCTCCGGGCCGCCCTGCGCCGACGGTACGGTGCAGAGCCTGGGCGGGATAGGCGCAGGGGAAAACGGATTGATCTATCTCACAGATCGGGTAGAAGACCAACTGCTGGTTTTGCGAAACCTCCCTACCGCTGCGATCACCGATCCCCCGGTGCTGGTTGCTGAGGTGGGCTCCAGCGGCAGCGGCCCTGGCCAGTTTCAACAACCTGGGGATGTAGCCATTGATGGCGCCGGCAGGGTCTATGTTGTGGACTTCACCAGGGTGCAGGTGTTTACCCCCGGTGGCACGTTGCTGGACGAGTACGCCAACGCCGATACCGACAAGGCGGTGCGCCGATTTGAAATTGGTCGAGGCAACCAGGGTTTTGCGTCCAATGACCTGGCCCAGGTAGCGCGCTTTCGTCGAGTGGGTGATGTGGATGTTGGCGCTTCCGCGTTGAGTTTTTCCACGCCCTTTTCCAGCGCCGATGACAGCCCGGGGTTTTTCCGTCGCCCCATCGACCTGGTCGCGGGTCCCAATAGCAACATGTATGTGCTTGATGCGGGCAATTTTCGGATTCAGAAATTTGACCCCCAGGGACGGCTGCTAAGCGGCTTTGGTACCGAAGGCACGGGCCAGGGCCAGTTCAGCCGACCGATCGCCATTGACGCGGCACTGGTGCAGGGCGCGCTGCAGATCAGCGTGCTGGACGAAGCAGCTGGCCAGTTTCGGGTTCAGCGCTTTGATAACCAGGGCAACTTTATCAGTGAGATCTTTCTGCCCACCCAGGCGGGTTACGAAGATCTGGTGGTGGGCAGCACCGGCGCACTGTTTTTGGTCACCGATCAGGGTGCGGCGGTGAAACTGTCCGCTGACGGCGAGCTGCTGGAATTTTGGACGTCCGAGGGTGCTGGTGGCGAATTTCAGCAGCTGGCGCTGGCGCCCAATGGACTGCTGTATTTTACCGTCCAGAGCCCCTCTCAACAGGGTTTTGAGATTTTTAATCGATTCGGCGAGTTTGTCGCCTTTTTGCCCGCCGCCTTCACCGCGCCGGCGTCCCTGACCATTGCCGCTGACGGCAAGATTGTGCTGGGAGAGATCCCTGACCTGGCGCCGGATGTGCCGCGCATAAAAATCTATCGCCAGGACGGCGTTTTGCTGCAGTCTGTTGGCCAATACGGCTATTTCCCCGGCTCCTTTGCCGCCCCCGCCGGGCTGGATTTTGCCCCCAACGGCCTGCTCTATATTTCAGACAGCGCCAACAACAACGTGCAGGTGCTTGATCCGATTCCGCCGGACCAGGTCACCCGAGTGATTGTAGTGGCCGGTGGTGGTCCTTATGCGGGTAACAATCTTTGGGAGACCACTCAATCTCTGACCAATGGCGCGTATCTTGCGCTGGCCTATCAGGGGCTTAACAGCAGCGACATCTTATATTTATCGTCAAACCTTAACGAAGATCTGGACGGCAACGGCGTTTCCGACGTGGACGGTCTGGCCAGTCCTGCGGCGCTAAACAATGCCATCAGCAACTGGGCTGATGGGGCCGATCGTCTGGTGCTGTACCTGGCCGACCATGGTTCGGAAGACACCTTCAGGCTCAATCCCGCCGCCACCCTGGATGCCTCCAGCCTTGCCAGTGCTCTGGATGCTGCCCAGGCTGGCCCTGGCGCCATTGGCCAGGTGGTAGTGATCTACGATGCCTGTCGTTCTGGCAGCTTCATAGACGATTTGGCAAATCCTGCAGTTGACCGGATTGTTTTGACCAGCAGTGACACCGATGAGAGCGCCAAATTTGTTTCCGACGGCGTGCTGAGTTTTTCCAGCCAGTTCTGGACCCAGATATTTTCCGGTGGCGATCTGGGGGATGCCTATACCATCGCATCCCAGGTCATGAGCGCCTCATTCAGCGACCAAAATCCCCAGGCTGATGCAGACGGCGACGGCATAGCCAATGAGCCCGTTGATGACCTGGATAGTTTGACTAACCTGTTCATCGGCGCTGGCACCGACTTTGACCCGGGCTCACCCACCATCTCCAGCGTTAGTGACCCTCAGACTCTTGCCAACGGCAATGAGGCCCAGATCAGCGCCTTCGGCGTTACCGATGCCAACGGCATCGGTAGGGTCTACGCCGAGATCATTCCGCCTAACTACCAGGACACCGATCTGGACCAGCCGGTGCGGGAGTTCCCCAGCTTTGAGCTGCAGCCCGATGGGCCGGGCAGCCCTGACTACACCCTGATTGACGATGGCTTTTCCATTGAAGGGGTCTACATCGTCAATGTCTACGCCCAGGATCGCTTTGGCAATCTGTCAGCCCCATCCACCACCAGCGTCACCGTGGGCAATCCGCTGCTGCGCAAGGCGCTGCTGATTGTGGGCGGCGAGACCGCAGACCCGGACTGGTCTGCTTACAGCGCCAACGCGGCGCTGGCCTTTTCGGCCCTGTCTGCCCAGGGCTACAGCGACCTGGGGCTTGAGACCATCCGCTATCTGTCCAACGGCGGCGCTGATGGAGTGGATGACGCCACCAGCCTTACCAGCGTTGCCAATGCCTTTGATTGGGCAGGGCAGCAGGCCCAGGACGTGGTGGTTTACCTGGTCGGGGGCGTGCGCAGCGGCGGCCTGCGTCTGGCCAGCGGTGAACAGCTTAGCGCCGCCGATCTGGCTGGCTATTTAGATACCCTTGAGGCCGCTATCAGCGGCACCCTGGTGGTGCTCTATGAAGGCGACCAGTCCGGCGCCTTTTTACCCCAGCTGGCCTCTGCCAGCCCGGATCGACGCCTGCTGCTGACCAGCGCCGCTGCCTCCCAGAAGGCCAGCTTTGAGCTCGATGGCGTGCTGAGCTTTTCGCAGTTTTTCTGGAACCGGGTGCTCAACGGCGACACGGTGCTGGAAGCCTTTGAAGCGGCCCGTGATGGCATCAGTTTTTCCACCGGCAATCAGACCCCGCAACTGGATGACAACAGCAACGGTGAAGGCAACGACGGCGAAGATGGATTTGTCGCCGCCAACTACGCCATTGGCTCGGGTGTGGTGCAGGACGCCAACGGCCCGACCCTGGGTGATTTGAATCCCGATGTGGTGCTCAGCGACGGTGGAACCCAGGCCACCATCACCGTGGACAACGTGCTCAGTACCGGCCTGGTGCAACAGGTTTTTGCCATAGTGTCAGCGCCGGCGCCGCAGCTGACAACCCGCAGTTTTGAGCTGTCGCCCAGCAGCGTTGACAGCAACGGAAATGGTGAGTACTCCGGCAGCTTCGACGGCTATGGGCCGGTGGCAGGCACGTATTTGGTGTCGGTCTATGCCCGGGATGACCGGGGCAACATTGCCTTTCAGGACAATTTACGAGTGGAGCAGACCCAGGGTCCTGACGGTTATGAAAGCGATGACGGCCGGCCCCAGGCCAGGGTGATTTTTATCGATGACGAGTCCGCTCAGCCCCACACCTTCCACATCGACAACGATCAGGATGCGATTTCCTTCAGCGCGGTGAATTCACCTGCCGGCGCCGCTGGCTCAGCCCAGACCTACGAAATTTCCGTCTCTGACATCGACGATTTTTCCGGCTCCCCGTTTAATGTGGATATCCAGCTGTTCAGCGAAACAACGCCCCTGGGTTCTCCACTGGCCTCCGCCACCGGCGGCGCCGGGGGTAGCGTGTCGTTGACCTGGCCGCCGGCCAACGCCAGCTACGACGATGGGGAAGGGCAGTACTTTGTTCGCATTGCACCGGCCGTGAGCACTCAGAGAGGCAAATATTCCGTCAGGATCTTCCGTCCTGATGTGTTTTTGACCGGCACATTGAAAGGCTCGGTGGTTGACGCCTTAACCGGCAATCCGGTGGCCGGCGCACTGATTACCAGCAACGGCTCGGTGGCTGCCGCCAGCAGTCCGACGGGTGAGTTTCAGCTGGTGGAAAGTCCGGGTACCTATGAGCTGTCGGTGCAGCCGCCGGCCGGCTATGAGCCGCTGACCGAAACCGACGTGCCGGTGGTGGAGAGCCTGACCACCTGGCGTCTGCTGCGACTGCAGCCCAGCGGCGTTGCGCCATCGGTGGTCACTGGCAGTGCCAGCGACATCAGCCAGACCACCGCCACCATCAATGGCCAGGTCTCGCCCAACGGCGATGACACCAGTGTTGCTATCCAGGTGACCCCTGGGCCGGTGGGCATTAACCAGCCGGCAGACCTTGCCGCTGCTGCCCCTTTATCTGACGTTGCGGCGCAGCTGAGCGGGCTGGTCTGCGCCACGGAATATAGCTATCGCGTCACCGCCGCTAATGGTTTTGGCAGCAGCCAGGGAGAGGCCGCTGTCTTCAGCACATCAGACTGCGTGACTGCCCCCAGCATTGGCGGCGTGACGGCAGACGCGGTGACGGCTGAGTCGGCCCAATTGAACGTCCAGGTTGACCCCGCTGGGTCGGTTACCGACGTCGCCTTTCGGTTCCGGCCAGTGGGCGGCGTGTTCAGCCTTTACTCAAGCACCGCGATGAGCTTAAGCGGTGTCGGTGAGCAGATGGCATCCCTGCAGATAAGCTCGCTTTTGTGTGAGACCAGCTATGAGTTTCAGGCCATGGCCAGCAATGCCGGCGGCAGCGTGGAAAGTGCCGTTGCTGGCTTCACCACCCTGGATTGCCCCCAGCTACCGCCCACGGTGACCACCCTGGCTGCGTCGGCAATCAGCACAGACTCAGCAGACCTGCGGGCCAGCGTTGACCCCAATGGTGCCAGCGCCAGCGTCGAGTACCGATTTGCCGCCCAGGGCCAGCCCGATGGCGACTGGCTAAGCAGCGGCAGCGTGTCTGATCCGGCCACGGTCACCGCGCCGGTCTCAGGCCTTAGCTGCGGATTGACCTACCGCTACGGTTTTCGGGCCAGCAACAGCGGCGGCACCAGCGTCGGTGCAGAGCAAACCTTCAACACCAGCGACTGCCCGGCAGATTTCCCCTCGGTCATTACCCTGGCGGCCAGCGCGGTGACCCAGACCTCAGTGACCTTAAACGGCACGATCAACCCATCAGATAGCCAGACCCAGGCAAGCTTTGACTACGGACTAAGCCCGGTTTACTCAGACTCCGTGGCCTTGGACGATGCCCTGGATGGCGACGTAGAGCTGCCAGTGCAGGTAACCGTAAACGGCCTGATCTGTCAGCGTGAGTACCACTTCCGGCTGCAGGCAAGCAATGCCGCCGGTACCGCTTTCGGTGCGAATTTGACCTTCACCACCAATCCCTGCGACCAGATACTGTTGGTGGACGACGACGACAACGCGCCGGATGTTAGCGGCGTCTATACCGCGGCCCTGGACAGTCTGGGCTTTGCCTATCAGCGCTGGAACACCGGCGGCGCTGATGCTGAACCCGACCAGGCGGAGCTGGAAAACTACTCTACGGTGATCTGGTTTACCGGCAACAGCGAGTCAGCTGGCACCGGCCCCGGAGCGGATGCCGAGGCGGCCCTTGGGGCCTATCTGGACGGCGGCGGCTGTCTTGTTTTGAGCAGCCAAAACTACTTTAGTCAGCGCGGTGCGGGTCCGGCGCCCACCGATCTGATGACCAATTACCTGGCCCTTGCCAGCGGCAGCGCGGATCAGGGTGCGGCCACCGTGCGGGGCCAAAGCGCCGACTTTGCCGGGCTGCCGGCCAGCGGCAGCTACAGCCTGAATTTTGCCAACCCTGGCCTTGATAACCAGGTTGACCAGCTGCAGCCCGATAGCACCGGCGAGACCGCTTTTGTCAGCGACGCCCAGACCGTGGCGATACAAAAAATTACGCCGGCCTATCGAACGGCGCTGCTTGGCTTCCCGCTGGCGGCAATTCCCGGAGCCGTGGAACAGTCTGCGCTGGTATCGGCGGCGCTGGACTTTTGCCGTGGGTCGGACCTGATTTACGCCAGTGGATTTGAAGATGAATAAGGGACTACCCATCAATCAACGTTCACCGGACTTGGGCTTTGCTGCGCTATTGCTGGCGGCATTGTTTCTGCTGCCTGGCGCTGCACCTTTAGCGGCCACCCGCCACGCGCTGTTAATTGGCGTTGGCAGCTATGACGACCCGGTTTCTGCGCTGCTGGCGCCGCGGTTTGACGTCACTGCGGTGGAAAACACCCTGGTGGAAAAGTGGCAGTTTGATCCCGTCAACATCAAAAGCCTGCTGGATGGAGATGCCACCAAGGACGGCATCATGGGAGCGCTACGCCAGCTCCAGCTCAGCACCGAGCCTGGTGATTTTGTTTTTGTCTACTATGCCGGTCACGGCACCAGCGCGCTGGACTTAAGCGTTGCCGCCGCTTTGCCCCATACCTCCGGCGCGCTGATTCCCGCGGACTTTAACCGCCACGGCACACCGGAGGAGATTGTTCAATCCCTGGTCATTGGCCGGCGCGATATCCGGCCCATCCTGTCCCAGCTGGATGCCGCCGGACGGGAAGTATTTTTTGTCGTAGACGCCTGCTATTCAGGCAACACCGTGCGCGGGGCGGGGCAGCAACACACCGGTCGACCGCCGCTGCCGGTGAGGGCTGCGGATATCCTGCCGGCGGATATCCAGACCGCGGTGGCGGCACCGGCCAACAATGAGCCCTATCCCTATTCCCAGGTTTTCTACCTGTCCGCCGCCGGTGAGCATGAGCCCGCCGGCGAAATTACCGACAAACTCCTGCGCTGGTATCCCACGGTGGACGGCCAGCCCCACGGCGCTTTTACCGACGCGCTGCTACGGGCCATGCAGGGGCTAACCCCAGGCACCGATGCCAACAGCGATGGTCGGGTTAGCTACATGGAGCTATTTGGCGCGGTGCAGGGTTTTATGGAGGAGCGTGGATACCCCCAAAGCCCCCAGTTCCTGCCCACCCTTGAAGAGGCCCGGGTCGACCCAAGCACCGCGATCGTGTTTGATTTGCCCGTCGAGCCCCAGTTCAATCAGAGCGCGCCGGTTGAAGTGGATCGGCTGAAACTAAAATGGATTAACCCAAGTCCCGCTGATCAAAGCCGGCTTAAGGGCCTTGAGAACATTGAGCTGGTGGAAACCGGAGCAGATCTCATTTTACTCCGGGAAGCAGGTCGCTCGGTGCTACTCAACGGTGCTGGCGATTTAATTTCTGAGGTGCCTGATGGGACCAGCCAGGAGCCCTGGGAGCGGATCGCCGGGGAGCTGTTTGTCAGGCAGCTGGCGCTGCGTGGCAGCGCGGGTGAGCTGATTGTTCAATACACTGACCCTGCCATGGGAGTCACCGCGGTCAGGGGTGACAACCTGGGCCTTGTGGTGCGGCCGTCAAAATCGGCTTATCTGCTGATGTTTGATTTGGAGTCCAACGGCGGTATCAGTCTGCTTTATCCTGCGCTGGCGGCAGAAAAGAAACGCCAGCCCGCCGGTCGGCTGGCTGGCCTTGAGGATATAATTGTGGTGCCACCATTTGGAATGGACAAAATTGTGGTGCTGGCTATGAATCAGGCGGCATCTGAGCTCGAGCCATTTCTGGGCAGGACCCTGGAGCCGGGCAGCGCAGAACTGAAGTCTTTTAAGCAACAGCTGGCCGCTAGACGGGATATTCAGTCGGTTGCGCAGCTGTCGCTGATTACCACCGACAGCGTCAATCGCACCGCCAGGGGCGGTGTGGAAAGGGGGGAAACACCATGAACATCGATTATCTTGAAGGCCGGTCGCTGCGAATAGGCTGGCTCATCGCCGGTTTGCTGATGACCCAAACCGTGACGGCCCAAAGCGACGATGTGGAACGAGGTCTGCAGCGCCGTCCGGGTTTGGAAAACGAACGTCCCCAGCTGCCGGAGTTTGACGATAAAGAAGATGTCGCTCTGGATCTACCCAGGATTCAATCCCTGGCCCTGCCCAATGACACCCTGTCCACCGCGCCGGCGATTTTCCTGCAGAAAGTGCAGCTGACCGATGCCACCGCCCTTGATGCCAGCGATGTAGGGCAGGTCAGTGCCGGCTATCTGAACCGCAATGTCAGCGCTGAGGAACTGCAGGCGCTGCGCGCAGACCTGACCCGGCTATACCTTGATCGGGGTTACATTACCTCGGGTGTGCTGTTACCAGATCAACAGGTCAGCAATGGCACGGTGCAATTTCAGGCGGTGGAAGGGCGCCTGGCTAGCCTGGAAGTCAGCACCAACGGCCGACTGCGACCGGATTACATCAAGGCTCGACTGGACACCGGCGAGCGGGGGCCGTTAAACGTCAGCACCCTGCGTGACCAGCTCAGGGTGCTGCACGCCGACCCGCTGATTGAGCGGGTTGACAGTCGTTTACTGCCCACCGATAGCCGTGGTGCAGCGCGGCTGCTGGTGAATGTGGAAGAGGCGCGGCCCTACAGTCTGTCACTTACCGCCCACAATAATCGGGCTCCCAGCGTTGGCAGTGAATGGTTGGAACTGGCTTTTGTTCACCGTAATCTGCTGGGCTTTGGCGACCGGCTGGATCTGCGCTACGGCACAGCAGACGGGCTGGATGACTACCAGCTTGGCTATGCGTTTCCCCTGACCCGCAGTGGCGTTACCGCGGGTATCAGCTATGCTCAAAGTGATGCCCAGGTGGTGGAAGAACCCTTTCGGCGAATTGATATCCGCAGTGACAGCGAAGAGATCGCCCTGGATGTGGTTTATCCGATCAAGCGTTTTGGCAATCGCCGGCTGACCTTGATTGGCACCCTGGACCATCGGGAGAGCAATACCAGTTTGCTGGGCATACCGTTTTCCTTTTCCCCCGGGGTTCAGGCCGGGCGCGCTCAGGTAACTGCCCTGCGCCTGACCGCCGATTGGACCGATCGCCGGGCCAGTCAGGTATTTGCCCTGCGCGGGCGGATCAGCCTGGGTATCGATGGGCTGGATTCCACCATCAATCCGGGCAGCCTGCCGGACAGTGAGTTTGTCTCTTTTCTGGGTCAGGCCCAATGGTCCCGGCGGTTTGAAAGCACTGACCATCAGCTGATTGTGCGGGGCGACATCCAGAAGACCCTGGATGGACTGCTGCCACTGGAAAAACTCTCCATTGGCGGTCGCAACAGCGTTCGCGGCTATCGGCAGAACCTGATGGTCAGGGACAACGGCTGGGTAGCTTCAGCGGAATATCGGATTCCGGCTTTTCACGATGCCAACGGCAACAGCCGCTTCCAATGGGCGGTCTTTGCCGATATGGGTCGGGGCTGGAACGAAGAGTTTGATACCCCCAACCCGAAATCCATCGCCAGCGTTGGCGGCGGCATCCTGTGGCAGCCTCTGCCAGGTTTGCACACCGAGTTGTATCTAGCTCACGGCTTTGAAGATATTGAGTTCTCTGACAGCGACCCTCAGGACGACGGCATTCACCTGCTGGTGCGATACGACATTTTCTGACCTTGAGCGCAAACGCCGGCCAATGGTTGAAGCGCTGCCTGCTGGTGGCAGGTATTGCCATGCTGGGTGCCGCGGTGTCTTTAAGTCCCCCAGCCAGGCGGCTGGATCTGCAGGTCTATGACGTTCAGCAGCGCCTGGTTCGACAGTACCTGGCCACCCCCGCCGCCGCTGGGGTAGCCCTGATTGGCATTGATGAGGCAACCGTTAAGGCCATTGATGCGCCCATGGCGCTATGGCACCCCCAGCTGGCTCAGGTGATCAACGCCGCCGTGGCGGGGCAAGCGGCGGTGGTGGGCTTTGACCTGGTGCTGCCTGAACGCAGTTTCGATCAATTCCTGGGCAGGGCCAACGATCAGCCGCTAATGCAGGCCATCCTTGCTGCCCGGCGCAGCGGCGTGCCGGTGATCTTTGGCCGAACCTTAAGCGCCAGCGGCAAACTGTTTGAAGTGCTGCCCAAGTTTAAGGCCGTGCTGGGGCCCGCTGGCTTCGGCATGGTGCTGCAGGTGCAGGAAGTTGATGCGGTGGTTCGTCGTTATTTTGACGATCGGTACGTTGAGGCCCTGGGCCTTAACACCCTGGTCGGGCAAATGGCCCGGGCCACGGACATTGAGGTTAGCAACGGCTGGATTGACTACGCGGTGGGTGAATCCATCGATTATGTTCCCATGTCCAGGATCATTGAGTGGCAGCAGGCGGGTAATAGCGCTGCGCTTAAGGAGGCGCTGGGCGGCAAGGCGGTGTTTGTAGGGGGCGTTTTGCCCTTTGAAGATCGTCATACCCAGCCCCTGGTGCTGGCCGGCTGGGAGAACAATCTGTATGCCCCCGGGGTCCTGATTCATATGCAGGCCTACCGCTCCCTGGCCAGCAAGCGGATGCTCAAAGGATCCTCATGGATCTGGTACGCGGGCGTGTTGCTGATGGCAGCTTGCCTGGTGCTGATGAGAGACCGTCCGCTGATTACCTTTGCGGTGATGTTGCTGACTATGGCGCTGGCCTTTGCTCTTTCCACCTGGGTCTACGTGGCCGGATGGCGGCTAAGCAGTGTGCCCTTGGGGCTGACCGCCGTGCTGGCCTTGATTATCGGGGCCAGTCGCGATGCCTGGTCCAATCTGCGGGATAAACAGCGCATGCGCTCGGCCTTTGGTGGTTATGTCAGTCCGCAAATCTTAAGTGAAATCCTGGAGGGTAATCTGTCTCCGGAACTAGGCGGTGAGAGTCGGGAAATCTGCCTGCTGTTCGCTGATTTGATGGGCTTTACCACCCTTAGTGAAACCAATGACGCTGAATATGTTCTAACCCTGTTGAATCGCTATTTCGACCGGGTTACACCGGCTATTCACGCCCATGATGGTACCTTAGACAAATACATGGGGGATGGAATCATGGCGTTTTTTGGCGCCCCTAAAGACCATCCAAATCCCGCTCAGGCAGGCTTTGACGCGGCCCGCATGATGCTGACCCAGCTGGATGAGTTCAATCTGGAGTTGGCGGAAGAGGGTTTGCCGGCGCTGCGCGCCGGGGTAGGGCTGGGCATCGGACAGGCTATTGTTGGGCACGTGGGGGCTCAGTCGCGTTTTGAGTACTCTGCCATCGGCGATACGGTCAACGTATCGGCTCGAATTGAGGGTTTGACTCGGCACCTGAACTGCAGAATTGCCCTCACCGGTAAGGTGGCAGCGCTGCTGACACCCGAAGATCAGCAGTCTTTGAGGTCCTTTGGGCCGCAAAAAATTAAGGGACACACTGCCATTGAAGTGTTTGGCTGGGGTGAATTGGAGTCCAACGCAGCGCCGGCAACGGCCGGCTAACAAAAAAGGAAATAACATCATGAAAACGATGTTGATAGGGATAATTTTGGCACTGGTGGTAGGGCCCGTTTCAGCGGACCCAATAGCCATTGTTACTGACGCGGTGGGTGATCATCAGCGCAATGGGTCGGCCCTTGAGATCTTAGATGAGGTCTCGGCCGGGGATCGAATCAACGTGGTGAGTCCCGGCAGCCTGACCCTGGTTTATTACCTGGACGGCAGCGAATTTGTTTACCAGGGTGATGCCAGTTTCGAATTAGGTGCTGACGGACCGGTAAAGATTTCTGGCAACGATCCCACCAATGGATCTGCGCTGCCTGACGGCGAGGGGGCTATGTCCACCCTGGGGCTGGCACAGGCGGCGATGGTCATGCGAGCCGGGGTGTCAGAAAAGCGGCTGGACCTGATCTTTCCCGTGGACACCGTGCTGATTGAGGCACCCCAGGCCTTTCGTTGGCACGAACTGGAAGCCGGAGTGGGTTACACCTTTGAACTCACCGACGGTGAAGGACGCAGCCTGCTCGAAACCACCGTCACCGGCAACGAGCTGCCGGTTCCAGATCACATCAAACTGGTTGCCGGTGAATACTATTCCTGGTCACTGGAAAGTCGTCTGCCCGACGGCCGCAAGTTCTCCAGCTACGCCGGATTCAGTATCGCTGACTCTGAACTTAAGGCCCGTGCTGAAACCTTCCGACCGAAAGACAGTGCTAATGTCTCCCGCGTGATTGTGTTTGCCCTGTGGCTGGAGCAAAACGAATTGCTGGAAGAGGCCTCAGAGTATTGGCAGATGGCCAGTCGTCAGCGGCCCAATGATATCGCCCTGCGCCAGCGCGCCGCGGAGTGACCGAAAAAAGCTTAGTGTGAGCTATGGGATTGAGCAGTGATCCACCGAATGATGGAAAAATGCGGGGTAGCAGACGATAGCCCAGGGTCAGGGCCAAAGGACTAGCGTTGCGGCAGCGATAACGTTTAGGGCCTGACGGCGCTTTCTCTGCTCCTCTGACAGCGATCGCGCTGCAGGTGAGCAGGGCAGATTCAACCGCCACGCTTACCGGGAAAATAATCGGAAGCTTGGCGCAGACGCCTAGCTGTGTTGTTTGGTGACCGCCCAAACCAAGGCGCCGTAGGCCAGTACTACCAATCCGCAAATCGCTGTCATTACGTATCCCTCAACCATTGTGCTATCTCCTTCAGACTGTTGTTAACCGACGATCCTTCGTCAGATCAGGGGCCAAATCATACCGCTGTCTGGCCCAATTCTGCGGCGCCGTAACCATTGTTCAAAAAGCTGTTACGTTCTGTTGCAATTGTTCGGCCAAGGCCGCCGCAGCTGGACAAATTCGCCGGGATTTTGTCAACAATCTTTAAAGCTCCCCCCACCCTGTAGTGCTGGCCGCAGCATAGGTCTAGTCTGCATACCAAGTTGCCGGCAGGCGACATGGAAACGCTATCATGGATGACACGAGCGTTTACGCGGCTTTTGTCGCACCCGCGGCGCCGGCTGGGTTCTGCCTCCCCCTCTACCCGGCCGGCTCCGCATTTTATTGATACGCTACAGCACAGCTTTGGGGAGCAGGTCAGGTAACAGATGTCTGAACAGGTTAGAAAAAAACGAAAAGTGCTCATCATCGATGATGATCCGGATGTGCTGGAATATGCCTCTGTGGTTTTCGCTGACTGTGGCTTTGACCTGATGATCCGACGACCAGGTGAAGACCTGATCGCGATGCTGAACCAGCTTCCAGACCTGATCGTTGTTGATCTGCTGATGCCAACCGAAGACGGCATTCAGATCCTGCACAACATGGCCAAAGCAGACGTCAAATGTCCGGTGCTGGTGGTCAGCATGTGCAGTGAGGAGGTATTGAGATCGGCCAAGGCCGTGGCTCAGATGCTCAACTTTGAGGTGCTGGGCTTCCTGCGCAAACCGTTTTACAAAGAAGACGTGCTCAGGCTGACCAGTTCGCTGCTCAAAGAAGAGCAGGGCACCGCCGAACTCAGGCGGCTGGTGAATTCTGGCCGTATCGTCAATCACTATCAGCCCATCGTAGACGTGCAGCGTGGCCGGGTAATTCGGCTGGAGGCCCTGTCCAGGTTTCACCATCCTAAGAACGGCATTATCGCGCCGCTGGAGTTTTTGCGCTGGTCTCGTCGGCTGCGGATTACCGCTGCCCTGGAGCATCGTCTAACTAAGCAGGCCTTGGACGATGCCAAGCGAATTGAAGAGAAGGGTTTCCGATTACCCATGTCGGTGAATCTGAGTACCGAGACCCTGGAACAGCCTGACTTTGCTGATCGACTGGAGAAGCTGTGTCGTCAGCAACGTTTTCTGCTTAGCCAGCTGACCATCGAGATCAGTGAACATGATCTGTACCGAAATTTGATCCCGGTTCAAAGTAATCTGACGCGATTGGCGTTAAGGGGCTGTTCCATTTCCCTGGAATATGGCGGCGAGGTTTTTTCCAAAATGCAGCTGGCCAACTTTCCTTTGACCGAGGTCAAGCTGACGCCCAACCTGGTGCGGGATTGCACCACCGATGATTCCCGCCGCAATCTGCTGATCTCAGCCTTTAACCACGCCGATATGCTGGATATTCCCGTGACTGCGATCGGCGTTGAAACGCCAGAAGAGCTTGGCCTGCTGCTGGATCTGGGTTTAACCCGCTTTCAGGGTCATTTCTTTTGTGAGGATAAGCAGTTTGAGGGTGCCTTGTACTATCTGCACCGGGCACCGGAGAAGCTGGCGGAACTGGGTCTTGGTAGCGCTAGCCGGGCATCCAACGGGTATTAGTTGTCGTCCAGCTCGGTGGCAGCCAGAGCCAGCTGATCCAGCACTCGCTCTACGGCCTGAGACTGTTGTGCGGGGCTGGCGGCGGTGTCGCGCAAGGCCCGTTCGGCGCTGACCGCCAGTTGTTGAAGCTGGTTTAGGCCGTGCAAACCAGCAGACCCAGCCAGCCGGTGTACGGCATCAATGAGCTCCAGCCACTGGCCTTCGCGATCATCATTCAGTTCAGCCAACTCGCGACGCTTATCCCCGAGAGACTCGATGTATCGGGTCCGCTGTTTCGCCAGCAGGGCTTTGGCCTTGTCGGATAGTTCAGCCATTGACCGCGCGTTCCAATTCTTTACTAAGCACATCCAGATCGAAAGGCTTTACCAGATAAGCGCTGCAGCCAGCGTCAAAGGCGGCGTTGCGATCTTCTTCAGCGTTGGATGCGCTCATCGCGATCACCGGGATGTTGTTGGAGCGGATGTCATGAATCAGCTTCTCGCCGGAAATATCGTTGAGGTGAAAATCACTCAACACCACATCCGGGTTTGCACTGGACAGTTTGTCCAAGGCCTGCTGGCCGTTGATGGCCAGGGTCGGTGCGTAGCCCAGGTCTGACAGAATTACCGCCAGGAACTCACGCACGTCCATGTCGTCTTCCACAATCAGCACCCGACGTTGTCCGCTGCTAGAGTCCTGAGGCGCCACGTTAGACGCCAGCACCCCGGTAGCCCTGACGTCAAAGGAAAACACCGAACCCTCGCCCAGGGTAGATTCAAGGGTGATATCTCCCCCGAGAACGTCGGCTAGATGTTGGCTTATGGACAGCCCCAGGCCCAACCCTTTGGCCCGGGTATTTTCATCTTCCAGGCTGGAAAACGCCTGGAAGATATGCTGGCGTTTATCTGCCGGAATGCCCGGGCCGGTATCGCTGACGGCAACCTTCAAACGATCGTTGGCCTGGCTCCAGGTGACCGTCACTGAACCGGTTTCGGTGTAGCGCAGGGCGTTGGAGATCAAGTTCACGATGATCTGGCGCAGGCGCACCGGGTCGGTACGAATTTCCTCGCAGGCGCAGCCCTGGCCAATGATCTCAAAGGCCAACTCTTTTTGTTGCGCCAGGGGCTCAAACATCAGATTCATGGATTCAAACAGGCGCGGTAAGTTCACGTCTTCATCCACGGGTTCAATGCGATCTGACACAACCCGGCCGTGTTCCAGCAGGTTTTCAACCAGGGACAACAAATGTGTGGCTGAGCGCCGGATGCCCTGCAGCCGTCGATCTTCGCGACCGTAGTCTTTTTCCAGCAGGTCGCAATAGCCCAGCACTGAGGTTACCGGTGTCCGAAACTCATGGGACATGCCGGCGATAAAGCTGCTTTTGAGTTCACTGGCCCTGGCAGCTTCCCGCTTGGCGTCCTCAAGCTCGGTTTCCAGCTGGGTAGCGCGGTATTCGGAAATGTCATTTTTTTCCACCTGTTTGCGCAGGTGGGTGTCGGCCATGTCGGCGGCGTTGGCGTCAGTTAACAGGACATAGGCCTGGGCATGTCGGGGCTGGGCCATGATGGAAACGTGGATGGGCCGGTTGCCGTCGTACCACAACATCGGAAAGGTCACGGACCTGTGGCCATCGAGCCCCACCAGGAATTTCATCGCATGACGAACGTCCTGGCCTGCGTTGAGGGTGAAGTCATAAACCGCCGGGTCTCCCGCCCAGTCCAGGATCCGAAATGCGGCATCGGTTCTAACCAGCAGCGGTTCAGCCAGATCCTGCAGGTCCAGTGAGGCGGGCAGGCTGCTGGCCAGTGTCCCTGAGTTGCCGTAATCATCCATTGCTAAGCACCAGATTGGCCAATTCTTCAAAGCAGCGCCGAATGTTCTTACCGGTGCTGGAGCTGGTTTCCACCACCCGCAGTCCGCCGGCGCGCATTTTGCTCAGGTCCTCAGCGGTGATCTCGGCCCGTTCTGCCAGATCTGATTTGTTCACCGCCAGCAGGCAGCGAACCCCCGGGTAGGTGTCTTCCAGTCGAGAAATCAGCGCTCTGGATGCGGTGACGGTGGGTCGGCGGGTCCGATCGCAGACGACAATGCAGCCTTGGACCCCGACCATGTAGGGCGTTTCAAGGACGAAACCGCCGTCTGCACAGAGGATGTCCCAGATCACCAGCTCACAGTTGCCACTGTCGGTTTCCACGCTGCCGGTTTCCACCTGAGCGCCAGAACGATTGCGCCGGTCGTTTTCAGCGTCGCGACCGGCGAAGGATCCGACGAACTCACTTTTACCGACTGCCGCCTCCCCCAACACACATATCTTTATGGCTTGTTGCAACGATGTGGCCTCCTGCCTCAGATGTCCTGTTGCTGCCCAGGTCCGCCCTGGGCTGCCTAGGACGGGCTATCCCCACCGTCCGCCAACGGTCCTTCGATGCGTTCCAGTCGGTAGCCATGGTGGTAAATGCTTTTCAGACTCCAGCCGCTGTCCTCGGACAAACTGAGCTTTTTGCGCAGTCGGCTGATGTGGGTGTCCAGGGTACGGGTGACTACCTGGGCGTTCAGGCCCCAGATTTCTTTCAGCAGCACTTCCCTGGGAATAATGCGCCCCAGATTGCGTATCAGGTACACCGCCAGGGCAAACTCTCTACGGGTCAATGACACCGGCTCGCCGTTGAGGGTCATCGTTTCGCGATCCGTGTCATAGGCGATGGGGCCAATTTCCCGCCGGGTATCGTTGTCGGGTGAATCAATGCCGCTGCGCCTGGCCACTGCGTCGATTCGCGCGATGGTGACGGGTTGGCTAAGGGGCTTGGTCAGATAGTCGTCCGCGCCACTTTCCAGGGCTTGAACAATATCTTCGTCAGCATCTCTGGCGGTTAGAAATACCACCGGCAGCTTGTCGTCGATATTTTGACGAATCCACCGGAGTACGGAATACCCGTCCAACTCGGGCACCTGCCAATCCAGCAGCACCATGTCGAAGCGATCAGATCGAACGGCGTTGATCAGATCAGAGCCTCGCGCATGCCATACCACCTCGTGGCCAGCATCTTCCATCCAGATCTTTACCACTTGGGCCTGATCGTGATCGTCTTCAAGAAATGCGATCTTCAAATTGGCGTACCCCGTTTGGCTCTCACACAATCGTCTAGTTTAGCAGTGCTAACGACTCAACAACACATGTAATAGATTGTCCTGAAACGTAATGTTTCTTGTCAGCTGA
>CAYGPO010000061.1:0-27651 GCA_964351665.1 uncultured Gammaproteobacteria bacterium
TTTGCCAGGTCATCAGCGTCCTTCATGAATAATGCGGGCTAGCATCCAGGGGCGGGCACTTCTGCGCCCGGCCGGGTTACAATGATCGGCTGCCTCAGATGGAAAACCCCATTGGATACCGGGAAAAAATTCGAGCTGATTTCAAATTACACGCCGGCCGGTGACCAACCCCAAGCCATTACGGGTCTGATCAACGGGTTTGATGCGGGTTTGCAGTGTCAGACCCTGCTTGGGGTTACCGGCTCAGGTAAGACTTACACCATTGCCAACGTGGTGGCCGCCGTGCAGCGCCCAACCATAGTGATGGCACCGAATAAGACCCTGGCAGCCCAGTTGTACGGCGAGTTCAAAGAGTTTTTCCCCAACAATGCGGTGGAATACTTTGTTTCCTACTACGACTACTACCAGCCGGAGGCCTATCTGCCCTCCAGCGACACCTTTATTGAGAAGGATGCGTCCATCAATGAACACATCGAACAAATGCGCCTGTCCGCCACCAAGGCGTTGCTGGAGCGCAAGGATGCGCTGATTGTGGCGACGGTTTCGGCGATTTATGGCCTGGGAGACCCGCAGCAGTACTTCTCCATGGTTTTGCACCTGAATCGGGGCACTCAGATCGACCAGCGGACCCTGGTCCGGCGCCTGGCAGAGATGCAATACACCCGCAACGATCTGGAGCTGCGCCGCGGAACCTACCGGGTGCGGGGCGAGGTTATTGATATCTTTCCCGCTGACTCGGCGATTGAAGGGGTACGGGTAGAGCTGTTTGACGACGAGGTGGAAAATCTGTCGATATTTGACCCGTTGACCGGCGAGGTGCTGAAGAAGCTGCCGCGGCTGACGGTCTATCCCAAGTCTCACTATGTCACCGGCCGGCAGACGGTGCTGAATGCGGTGGATACCATCCGCGCGGAGCTGAAAGAGCGCTTGGAGCAGCTGCGCGGCAACCACAAGCTGCTGGAGGCTCAACGGCTGGAGCAGCGAACCCAGTTTGACCTGGAAATGATGCAAGAGCTGGGTTATTGCCAGGGTATTGAAAACTATTCCCGACATCTGACCGGCAGAGACCCGGGAGATGCGCCGCCGACGCTGTTTGACTACCTGCCCGCTGATTCGCTGCTGGTGATGGATGAAAGCCACGTGGGTGTGCCTCAAATTGGCGCCATGTTCCGGGGCGACCGATCTCGCAAGGAAAATCTGGTGGAGTATGGCTTCCGCCTGCCTTCTGCGCTGGATAACCGTCCCATGACCTTTGAAGAATGGGAGTCCAAAGCGCCCCGCACGATCTTTGTATCCGCCACCCCCAGGGAATATGAGCTGGAGCGCTCCGGCGAAATCGTCGAGCAGGTGGTGCGACCCACCGGGCTGACTGACCCGGAAGTGGAGGTCAGGCCCGTGGCGACCCAGGTGGACGATCTGCTGTCGGAAATTAACCAGCGAACCTCCTGGGGGGACCGGGTTTTGGTCACCACCTTGACCAAAAAAATGGCGGAAAATCTTACCGACTATTTGACCGAACACGGCATTCGGGTCCGCTACGTGCATTCAGATATCGATACCGTAGAACGGGTAGAGATCATCCGCGACCTGCGGCTGGGGGAATTTGACGTACTGGTAGGTATCAACCTGCTGCGGGAGGGCCTGGATATGCCTGAGGTTTCCCTGGTGGCCATTTTGGACGCTGATAAGGAAGGCTTTCTGCGTTCTGCAGGTTCGCTGATTCAAACCATCGGCAGAGCTGCTCGCAACGTCCGCGGTAAGGCCATCTTATACGGCGACAAGATCACCCGCTCGATGGCTGCAGCTATTGATGAAACCGACCGCCGCCGGGAAAAACAGGTGGCCTATAACCTGAAGCACGGCATCGTCCCGCAAACCGTGGAAAAAAAGATCTCCGACATCATGGAAGGTGCCCGCAGTCCAGCGCCGGCGCCGGGACGGGGCCGAGACGGCCGCAACAGGAAGGTGGCGGAGCGCAGCATGACCTACGAAGCCCTGTCTCCCCAGGAGGCGGCAAAGCGGATCAAAGCGCTGGAAACCAAGATGTACGAACATGCCTCCAATCTGGAATTTGAGGAAGCCGCCGGGGTGCGAGATGAAATCGAAGCGGTGCGTGCTGCCACCCTGGGCGGGTGAGCCTGGGAGAGTTTTCTCTAAGGGTTTTCTGGGAGAGTTTTGTGCCGCTGTGCTGTCCCAAGCCGCTGGTGGGCCCGGCAAAAACGAAAACCTGTTGGCCATTGACAACCAGTGTGGTACCTTTCCGCGCCTCTTTGGGGGCGATTAGCTCAGTTGGTTAGAGCGCCGTCTTGACATGGCGGAGGTCACTGGTTCAACTCCAGTATCGCCCACCACTCCCATTCCCGGTGACAACGAGTTAAACTGTGACCATGGAAACGATCTTCACTACCGTGACCTGACATCCGTCGCCCAGGTAAGGCATACCGAGGGCGCTGGACGCCCTTTTTTTGTGCCCAGCCGATTCAAGCATAGTTTCAAGCAATGATTGGACCGAAGCCCGGAAACGGCACCGATTAACCCTAACAACATCTGGCAACGCGCCAGCAAGAAGATCCAGGCTCAGAACAACATGATCAGCATCACGCTCCCCGATGGCAGCCAGCGACAGTTTGACCACCCGGTCAGCGTGTTCGACGTGGCTTCCGACATTGGTCCAGGGCTGGCCAAAGCGGCATTGGCCGGCAAGGTCAACGGAAAATTGGTGGATACCTCATTCACCATTAACGAGGACGCAGAGCTGGCCATAGTGACTGCCCGGGATGAAGAGGGGCTGGAAGTGATCCGTCACTCCTCGGCGCATTTGCTTGCCCAGGCGGTGAAGCGACTGTATCCCGATGCTCAGGTGACCATTGGGCCGGTGATCCAGGACGGGTTTTTCTACGATTTTTCCTACCCAGCGGGGTTCTCTGAGGAGGACCTGGATCGCATCGAAGCTGAGATGGCGCGTATCGTCAATGATCAGCTGCCCGTTGAACGGGAACAGATGGGAAGAGACGAGGCTGTGCAGTTTTTCTCTCAGATGGGAGAAAAATACAAGGCGGAGATCATCGCCAGTATTCCCAGCAGCGATCCCATTTCTCTGTATCGCCAGGGTGAATTTATTGATCTTTGCCGAGGCCCCCATGTGCCCGACACCGGCAAACTGAAGGCGGTAAAGCTGATGAAGCTGGCCGGAGCCTATTGGCGCGGCGACTCAAGCAACGAGATGCTGCAGCGAATTTATGGCACGGCCTGGGCCAACCCGAAAGATTTAAAAGCGCACCTGCACCGGCTGGAGGAGGCAGGCAAGCGCGATCATCGTCGTCTGGCCACCCAGCTGGGGCTGTTTCATATGCAGGAAGAGGCGCCGGGTATGGTCTTTTGGCACGACCACGGCTGGCGCATCTGGCAGGAGGTGGAGGGTTATATCCGCCAGCGCCTGCGGGCCGAGAACTATCAGGAAATCAAGACGCCGCAGATTGTTGATCGCAGTCTGTGGGAAAAATCCGGCCACTGGGAAAAATTTCGTGAACACATGTTCACCACCGAGTCGGAAAGCCGCGACTATGCGGTGAAGCCCATGAACTGCCCCTGCCATGTGCAGGTCTACAATCGCAATCTGCACAGCTATCGGGATCTGCCCCTGCGGATGGCGGAATTTGGATCCTGCCATCGCAACGAGCCCTCCGGCGCACTGCATGGCCTGATGAGGGTGCGTAACTTCACCCAGGATGATGCGCATATATTCTGCACCGAAGCCCAGGTGGAGGCTGAGGTGGCATCGTTCCACGACCTGGTGGAATCGGTTTACCAGGATTTCGGTTTTAATGAGATCATTGTCCGCCTGTCCACCAGGCCCGAGCAGCGGGTGGGGGATGAGCAGCAGTGGGATAAGGCCGAAGCGGCCTTGGCCAAGGTGCTTACCGACAAGGGCGTGGAGTACGCGGTGCAACCCGGCGAAGGGGCTTTTTACGGGCCCAAGATCGAATACAGCCTGAAAGATTGTCTTGACCGGGTCTGGCAGTGCGGCACCATGCAGGTGGATTTCTCCATGCCAGGGCGGATGGGCGCGACCTACGTTGACGAGTCCAGCAACAAAGTGGTTCCGGTGATGCTACACCGGGCAATTCTTGGTTCACTGGAGCGTTTTATTGGAATATTGATCGAACAATACGCCGGCGCCATGCCGTTATGGCTAAGTCCGCTGCACGCTGTGGTGATGAATATTACCGATAAGCAGGCCGATTATTGTGAAATCGTGCGAAAAACCCTTGGATCACAAGGGTTTCGAGTGGAAAGCGACTTGAGAAACGAGAAAATCGGCTTTAAAATCCGCGAGCGCACTTTGCAAAAGGTGCCTTACCTCTTGGTCATCGGCGACCGGGAAGTGGAAACCGGAGCCGTTGCCGTCCGCCTGCGTGATGGATCAGATCTGGGGGCCATGCCTCTGGAGGCCTTTTGCGCGTTGCTGAAAGAGCAGACGGACTCGCGCCAGATAGCGCTGGCCAGTCATTAAATTGCCAGCAGTTAAATTGATAAACGTATTTGATTCCCGCGGCAAAAGCCGCGCAACTTGGAGGAATAGCTGATCGCCCAACATAAACAGACTCGGCGTAACGAGAAAATTCTGGCCCCGGAAGTCCGGGTCATTGCTGAAGACGGTGAACAGGTGGGTGTTAAGCCCATTGCAGAAGCCCAGGCACTGGCCAAGGAAGCGGGTCTTGATCTCGTAGAGGTTGTACCTAACGCTGAACCACCCGTATGTCGAATTATGGACTACGGCAAATACCGGTTTGAAATGTCGAAGAAGGCGCAGGCTTCCAAGAAGAAGCAGAAACAGACCCAGGTGAAGGAAATCAAATTCCGTCCCGGGACTGAAGAAGCTGATTACCAGGTTAAGATGCGAAATCTGAGACGTTTTATTGACCAGGGCGACAAAGTGAAAGTCAGTCTGCGGTTCCGGGGGCGAGAAATGGCCCACCAGGAACTGGGCACCAAGCTGCTGCAACGAATCGAAGCGGATCTGGGCGCAGAGGTTGTGGTGGAGCAGCGACCGGCGATGGAAGGCCGGGTGATGGTGATGATGCTATCGCCGCCTAAGAATTAGGGCGCCGGCAGGCATCCCAGCAGAAAAACGGGGTTTTTCTGTTGCTTGAGCATTGCCAGGGCCCTGTTGGCCCTTGGCCCTGAAAACCGTGGCGCATCCGTGCGCCCAACGCACGCTGGCGGTGGATTTGCCGGGTGCGCTTGTGGCTTTTTGATGGGCTGAAGGACAAATCAGATTTCCTCTGCTGGGGGTGATGCCAGTGGACTACAAATTCCCCCTTTGAGGGGAACATACGCGGCGGCATGTAGGGATTAAAGCGCTTTCGGGCCACTTGCCGACGTCAAATAACTAGATAGATGGAGCAGTACCATGCCGAAGATGAAAACCAATCGCGGCGCGGCTAAACGCTTTAAGAAGACGGCTACCGGCTTCAAGCGTGGGCACGCGTTCACCTCACACATCCTGACCAAAATGAGCCAGAAGCGTAAGCGAAACCTGCGCGGCACGACTCAGATTGACAGCGCTGATATTAAATCTGTGAAGCGAATGCTTCCCTACGCTTAAGGAGTTTGAGGCATGGCTAGAGTAAAACGTGGAGTAGTGGCTCGTAAGCGCCACAAAAAAGTGCTGAAGCAGGCCAAGGGCTATTACAACGCGCGCCGTAAGGTGTACCGCGTTGCCTTTCAGGCCATCACCAAAGCTGCTCAGTACGCTTATAGAGACCGTCGGGTGCGCAAGCGCGAGTTCCGGGCCCTGTGGATCGTTCGAATCAACGCAGCAGCTCGAGAGTGCGGCCTTTCCTACAGCCGTTTCATGAACGGACTGAAGCTAGCCAATATCAGCCTCGACCGCAAGGTGCTGGCGGATATGGCCGTGCGTGACAAGGCAGCCTTTGCCGCAGTGGCGGAAAAAGCCAAAGCAGTGCTTAGCGCCTGATTCTCTGTCAGTCCCGCATATCTGATGCGGGACTGACCTGAGTCCAAACGTGGAAGATATCACTGAACTGCTGGGCGAAGCCCAGGCAAAGATTGCGCAATGCTCTGACGAAGCGCAGCTCGACGGCGTGCGCGTGGCTTACCTGGGTAAGTCAGGCAGCCTAACCGGTCTGCTGAAGTCCCTGGGTAAAGCGGCCCCTGAGCAACGCCGAGAGCGGGGCCAGGCGGTGAACCAGGCCAAAGCCGTTTTGCAGCAGTCGCTTAATGCCCGGCGCGAATCCCTGGCTGCGGCCGCCATGGCGCAAACCCTGGCGGCGGAAAGTGTAGACGTCACAATGCCGGGACGTCGAGGCGCCACAGGTACCGTCCATCCTATCACCCGTACCCTCAACCGCATTACTGCGGTGCTGGGGAAGATGGGCTTTGAGGTGGCAGACGGCCCAGAAATCGAAAACGATTACTATAACTTTGAAGCTTTGAACTTTCCTGCTCATCACCCGGCCAGGGCGATGCATGACACCTTCTATTTTGCCGATGGTAGACTGCTGCGTACCCACACCTCGCCGGTGCAAATAAGGGCCATGCAGCGGATGCAGCCGCCGATTCGGGTGATTGCACCGGGTAAGGTTTATCGCAGCGATTCTGACCAGACCCACTCACCCATGTTCCATCAGGTGGAAGGGCTGCTGGTGGGGGAAAACGTCTCCATGGCCAATCTGAAGGGTGACCTGCACAGCTTTGCCAACGCCTTTTTTGAACGTGATTTGCCGATCCGGTTCAGGCCCTCGTATTTCCCCTTCACCGAACCTTCCGCTGAGCTGGACGTGCTGTGGGATTTGGGAGATGGCAGCGAGCCTCGGTGGCTGGAAGTGCTTGGCTGCGGCATGGTTCATCCAAACGTGCTGGAGGCCGGTGGGATTGATCCGGAGCGCTACACCGGTTATGCCTTTGGGATGGGCGTTGAGCGCTTCGCGATGCTCAGATACGGCATCAGGGATCTTCGGGAGTTGTTCGAAAACGACCTGAGGCTGCTTAATCAATTTGTTTAAAATCAATAATTTGAGATTGATTCATGAAGTTTAGCCTGAACTGGCTTTCGGAACATGTCCAGATCACCGGTGGGGCGGGCGCACTGGCGGAACGCCTGACTATGGGCGGTCTTGAGGTCGATGAGGTAACACCGGTTGCTGGCGCCGTGGAAGGTGTGGTGGTGGCCCGGATCATCGATGCCCAGCCCCACCCGGACGCTGACAAGCTCAGGGTCTGTCAGGTGGACTGCGGCGGTGAGCAGCCAGTCACCATAGTCTGTGGCGCGCCCAACGCCGCAGCGGGACTGGTGGCGCCCCTGGCAACCGTTGGCACTCGGATGCCTTCGGGAATGGTGATCAAAGCAGCCAAGCTCCGCGGCGTTGGCTCCCAGGGCATGCTGTGTTCTGGCAGCGAGCTGGGGCTGGCCGATGACAGTGATGGCTTAATGGAGCTGCCCGCCGACGCCATTGCCGGCACCTCGCTGATCGACTATCTGCAGCTTGAAGACACCTGTATCGAGATCGATTTGACCCCTAACCGCGGCGACTGCCTGTCAATTGCCGGCATTGCCCAGGACGTGGCGGCGCTGACCAACGGCCAGCTCAAGCCGTTGCCGGTTGAGCCCGTGGCCGCCAGCTGTGACGATCAGCGTGAGGTGAAGCTGACCGAGCCAGGGGCCTGTGGCCGCTATCTTGGGCGGATCGTTCGCGGCATCAACAACCGGGCTCAATCGCCCCTGTGGATGGTGGAAAAACTGCGCCGCTGCGGTCTGCGGTCTATTCATCCGGTGGTGGATGTGACCAATTATGTGATGCTTGAATTGGGCCAGCCCATGCATGCCTTCGACGCCGCTGCGGTGGTCGGTCCGGTGTCGGTGCGCTGGGCCCGCAGCGGTGAACAGCTGACCCTGCTGGAGGGCACCAAGGTCAATCTCAGGGAAAAAATGCTGGTGATCACCGACCAGGATCAACCGGTGGCCCTGGCTGGACTGATGGGCGGGCAGGGGTCGGCGGTGACACCCGATACCCAGGACGTATTTTTTGAAGCGGCCTGGTTTGAGCCGGCCAATATTATCGGCCGAGCCCGGGACCTGGGTCTGCACTCCGACGCCGCTCATCGCTTTGAGCGCGGCGTCGACCCCAACGGCCAGCGCGCCGCTATGGAGCGGGCCTGTGGCCTGTTGGTGGAGATTGCCGGCGGCAGCTGTGGGCCGTTGGTTGAAGCCCTGCGCGAGGCCGAGCTTCCAGTCCGCCAGCCGGTGGCGCTGCGCCGCAGCCGATTGCATAAACTGATGGGCGTGGCGGTGGACGACGACGCGGTCATCCGGACCTTCCAGGATCTGGGGATGAGCGTGCAGGCCACCAACGAGGGCTGGCGGGTAACGCCCCCCGGCAGGCGCTTTGATATCGAGCGGGAAGTGGACCTGGTGGAAGAGGTGGCACGTATCTACGGCTACGATCGCCTGGCCGAAGCGATTCCCGGCGGTGACCTGCCGGCGGTGTCCATCCCTGAGGCTGTTGTGTCCCACGCGGCGCTGTCCCGGGTGCTGAACGAGGCGGGTATCAGCGAGGCGATCACCTACAGCTTCAGGGCACCGGAAGAGCTCACAATGATGGGCGGCAGCAACGCCCTGCAGCTGGCCAACCCGCTGTCCCGCGAACTTTCGACCATGCGCACCAGTCTGTTGCCGGGTTTGCTAAAGGCCCTTGAGCACAATCAGAAGCGGCAACAAAGTCGAGTAGCGCTGTTTGAAACCGGCCGCTGTTTCCTGCCGCAAGATGACGGCAGTACCTTTGAACTTGATCGACTGGCGGTGGTGGCTGCAGGTCGCCGGCAGCCGGAGCAGTGGCTGCTGGATGAGCAGAAACTGGATTTTTTTGACGCCAAGGGCTGGCTGCAGGCTGTGCTCGACCTGAGCGCAGGTGAGGCAGTTTTCAGCTTCCAGGCCGGCCAAAACCCCTGGCTGCATCCAGGTCAGCAGGCCAGCGTATTGCGGGACGGGAAAACCGTCGGCTGGATCGGTGCTCTGCATCCCCAGTGGGTGAAAAAGTCCGGCTGTAAAGGCACAGTCGTGGCGTTTGAGGTCGATCTTGCCGCGATCGTCGGCGGAAGGGTGCCTAAAGCGCAGCCAGTGTCCCGCTATCCGTCCATCCGGCGGGACCTGAACGTAGTCGTAAATAATCGTGTCAAGTGGCGGGAAATTGAAGAAATTGTTGAAGAAACCGCAGGTAACTTATTGACAAGTCTTGTGGTTTTTGACGAATATACGGGGCAGGGAATCGACCTAAACCAGCGCAGTCTGTCCTTCGGGCTGGTAATGCAAGATCAGGAAACGACGTTGACTGACGAGACGGTTGATGGGGTCATGAGTACGGTGGTTACCCGCTTGCATGATCAATTGGGCGCAGAGTTGCGAGGGTAGGGATGGCGCTAACTAAAGCGGATTTGGCCGAAAGGCTGTTTGAGGAAGTGGGACTCAACAAACGTGAGGCAAAAGAATTTGTCGATGCGTTCTTTGAGACGGTGCGCACATCGCTGGAAGACGGCGAACAGGTTAAGCTGTCGGGATTCGGAAACTTCGATCTACGTCAGAAGAACGAGCGACCCGGTCGTAATCCCAAAACCGGAGAAGAAATTCCCATATCGGCGCGCACGGTAGTGACCTTCCGGCCGGGCCAGAAACTGAAATCAAGGGTAGAAGCCTATGCTGGATCCGGGCAGCAATAACGAACTGCCGGCGATTCCGGCCAAGCGCTACTTCACCATTGGTGAAGTCAGCGACTTGTGCGGTGTTAAGCCACACGTGCTCAGGTACTGGGAACAGGAGTTTCCCCACCTAAAGCCGGTTAAGCGCCGTGGCAATCGACGTTACTATCAGCGCCATGACGTGATCATGATTCGTCAGATTCGCAGCCTGCTGTATGAGCAGGGTTTTACCATCACCGGCGCCCGCCAGCGGCTGGAGGGTGATCAGGCAAAAAGTGACGTTAGCCGCTCTCACCAAATAATCCGGCAAATTCGCGGCGAGCTGGAAGAAGTGCTGCAGATTCTCAAGCGTTAGGCCCAGGCACTGCCCTGGCGCCGGCGCCAACCCCGGCGGGACACACACCGCCTCACCCTCCCCGTAACTCCTAAGCTCTGACTAAAGTTCAGTGATCCTGGGTCGATACTCTACTAACGCTCTTTTTCGCCCAACCCATTGGTTTTCTCATGGTCTTTGTCGCTGTTACCAGGCTGTGTCTGCTTAGTGCTGCAGCCACCGCCCATTGTCCAACACCTGTTGGCCGGCCATGCGGTCTGGAATATAGCCGTCTGCGATGTTCCTGGCCCAGCCTTTGAGACTAAAACTACCAAACGGCCCACCAGGCCGTATCGGCGTCGATCTTGCGCCAATAGGGCCAGGTCAGCAGACACTGACTAGATGAGAGTCAGGGCCTACCTAAGCGTGTTGGTGCTTGTATGCACCGTGGGTGCATGGTTGACCGAGAGCCTGCTGGTTGGGCGGTACAGCAAACTTGAGACTCAGCAGGCTCGCATGCAGGATTACATGCTGCTGGCCAAAGACCTTCGATACTTAGGCGATATCGCCCAGCGTCAGCTGGCCTGGGTTGGCCTCAGCCAGGGCGCCGAGGCATTGGATCAACAGCGTCTGTCTGCCGCTCACGCCGGCTGGCTGGTGGCGCAGATTACGACCATGCTGGACCATCAGGCAGGGTTAATACCTGAACCATGGGGGTCAAATCTGGCCGCAGATCTGACTGAGACGACGAGCCTGCTGGCGCAGCCTGGCCAGGACGCCGGTGAAATTTCCACCGCTTCCCAGCAGCAATTTGCGCTTGAGCTGGTAGTCAGCTTGCAGCAGATATCTCAGCTGGTAGAAAAGGAACTGGCCGATATCAAAGGGGTGCTTGGTCAATCGCGACAGGCAGCCCGGCGATCATCCACCGTTGCTACCGCCCTATTTTTGCTGCTTGTTGTAAGCCTATGGCTGTGGGCCAATCGTCAAATTAGTCGGCCCCTGGATAACCTGGCCAATATGGCCCGGCTAGCTGAGAACGACTATGCCTTCAAGGGCATATCCAAGGGCCCCCGTGAGGTCAAGCTGCTCAGCGACCGATTGGTCAATTTGACCGATCTACTGCTCCGCCAAGCCACCCACGATCCACTTACCGAGCTGCTCAATCGTCGTGAGTTTGAGCGTCAGCTTATCGCCACGCTATCGGGACGGCGAAAAGAAGAGCAGGGTACAACATCGTGTTTGTGTTACGTGGATCTTGATCACTTTAAGGTCATTAACGATACCTGTGGTCATGCAGCCGGGGATGATGTGTTGAATCAGGTGGCCCGCACCTTGACCAACGCCGTCAGGCAATCGGATGTGGTTGCGCGACTGGGCGGCGATGAGTTTTGCCTGTTGCTGCGTAATTGCCGAATCAACACGGCTCACCAGATTGCCGAGAAGATTCGTCTGCAAATCGAACAGATCCACTATCGTTGGGGGCTAAAAACCCTGGGAATCTCGGCCAGCATTGGCCTGTGCGGCGTGCCCTCGGAGGATGCCAGCCTGGAAGAGGTCATGCAGTCGGTGGATATTGCCTGCTCCGCGGCAAAAAAGAGCGGTCGCAATCGCGTCCACATCGTCGGCACCAGCAGTCGATTGGTGCTACGCACCCGCCAGGACATGGCCAAGGTCAGCCGGGTTAGCAATGCCCTGCGCGAGGGCAGAGTGCAGTTAAACCTGCAGGAGATTGTGCCGCTGGCTGAAAACCTGGCCGGCGGGCGTAGATTCGAGGCCCTGGCGCGGTTGGTGGACAGCGACGATGCACTAATGCTGCCTTCAGACTTCTTGCCGGCGATAGAGCGATACGGTATGTCCAGCCAGCTGGATTGTCTGGTGCTGGAACTGGTGGTCAAAGGATTTGTGAATAACCCAGAGGCGTTGCAGGGCCTTGAATCGGTGTCGGTGAACGTGTCGGGGCAAACCATGGGCGATGAAAATTTCATGGTCAAGCTGGGGGACCTGCTGGAGCAAACGGGTTTTCCGGGCAACAAACTGTGCCTAGAAATTACCGAGACCATGGCGGTGGGTGATGAGAAGCGGGCCCTGCTGTTTATGCGGCAGGTAAAGAAAAGGGGCGTACGTTTTGCCCTGGACGATTTTGGCGCCGGCCATGCGTCGTTTAATTACCTGAAGTCTTTCCCGGTGGACCTGATCAAGATCGACGGCGCCTTTGTGCGCGGCATGTTGACCGATGAGATGGATCTGGCCACCATCCATTCCATTGTGGAAATCGCCAAAGTCAGCCAACGCCAGACCGTGGCAGAATTTGTGGAAACCGCGGAAGTGGCGGCAAAGCTCAAGACCATGGGGGTGGATTTTGCCCAGGGCTATTATTTCAGCCGACCAACACCCATGGACGAGGTATTTGCTGAGATGAACTACCGGCCGGAAGTGGTGGCGTCAGTTTAATAATCAGCGGGCGTGGGATTTGCCCGGGCTGAAGAGCTGAAACTTGGTCGGAGCGGGGAGATTCGAACTCCCGACCCCCACAACCCCATTGTGGTGCGCTACCAGGCTGCGCTACGCTCCGATCAAGGCCGCGAATTGTACTTGATTCCTGCCGCTTGTCACCTATAAAAACTGCGCTGAAGGATGATTGGTGCTGTCAGGAGGGAAATGGCCCCCGGTAACGGGTGTCGCGAATTTCCCTTTTCCAAAGGGGTTTTCCACTGCTCACGTCCACCGCTACCAGGGTCAGGCCCTGGTGGTAGAGCTCACCAGAGGCTTGCCGCTGACTAAAGGGTTGGGTGACGTAAACCACCACCGTTCCCACCACCAGAAACGGCGAGTAGGACATGGTGGCGTTGATCTGGCCTAGCTTTTCTCCCCCTATTTCCTCAATTTGCCAACGATAAAGCCTGTCGCCGGCCTCATCAGTGTGGGTGCTGGTCAGTAAATGCCCTGCGTCCTGGGACAGGAACTGGCGGCCAGCAGGGTCGTTTGTTGTGATGGATTTTGAGCTGCGGGAATCCAGCCACAGCTTTTCAAAAGCGGCCTTGCTGGTGCTGGGCAGGTTCTTCAGCGAATTGCCATCAATAGCCAGCAGGCCTGCCTGTTTTTGCGGCTCCGGCGCATCGACCATGGCCGCGCCAGAAATCAACCGCTTTTGATGGCGCCAGAGCAGGGTTGGCTGCTGCGCCGCACTCTTGCCTTCGGCCCAGCGCATTTCGAATTTGCTGCCCAGACCCTCATCGATCAAGGGCACAACGGTTTCTGGCAGGCTGGCCCTGCTGCGCATCAGCGCCGCACCGCTAACTGAGTCGATGGTTTGTAACTCTAATGTGCCGGGGATAGTGCTGTCGATCTGGGCCATCAGTCGTCCGTCTTGCAGCAAAACAGGACGATCTGCCTCCAGAGTAAGCCAGCCTCTGTTGCCTGTCGCGACCTCAATCTGAGCGATGCCGCCGCCGGGCTGCATGACATAAGCCTGGCCGTTGACCACGTCCACCAACAGACCGGTTTGCAACCAGGCGCCATCCATTGCGCCAGCCCAGGGCGTGGCAGTTATTGCGATGAGGGCCATCACGACCATCACTGCTTGAGTTTTGTTCAACATGGTTGAGCTTACCTGCTGGGGTTTTACGCTTAATCTTATATCGGGTTGCGTAAAACAGGGATTAAAGGGGTCATGAAACGAATTATTCGCTGGAAACTCTGGGCTATTGCGGGACTGGTGGTCACGGGCCAGTGTTCAGTCTGGGCCCAAAGCAGCTCGGACTGGATTGCCCTGGGGCCTTCACCCATAGAGTCGCCCAACGCTAATAACAACAACACCTTCATCGGCAATACTAACCCGGTGAGTGGGGCCATAGATTCCATCGCCGCCCACCCCGCTAACCCCAATATCGTTTATGTAGGAACGGTCAACGGTGGGATCTGGAAAACCACCAACGCAACGGCGACGGTTCCGCAGTGGGTACAGCAGACCGACCAGCAGCTCAGCGGCTCTATAGGTGACGTTGCCTTTGATCCGACAGACAGTAGCAATCAAACCCTGATTGCCGGCTTTGGCCGGTTCAGCAGTCTGGGGTTTTCGGGCGGTGCGCGGGCTGGGGTGATTCGCACCACCGATGGTGGCACGACCTGGGTCCCGCTGGGCGCTGAGATGCAAGGGCGCAACATCACCAAAGTGGCGGCCAGGGGTAATGTGCTGCTCGCCGCCAGCGACGGAGCGGACAGTAATTTTTGCGGGGCCGGCGGCGGTTTAGGATTGTTTCGGTCCATCGATACGGGAGCCAGCTGGAATCTGGTCACCAACGGTTTGTTCGGCTCTAGCGTTTCGGCCTTGGCGGAGGACCCCAGCAACAGCCAGGTGTTTTACGCCGGTATTATTAGCTTTAACCCCACCAATGCACCGGACATTGGCTGTGGAACCGATCGTGGAATTTTCCGTAGTGATGACAACGGCGGGACCTGGAGTAACGTGTCATCTCCGGAAATGCTGGCGGTCATCGACGATACCAATTCTCACTTTGAAATATCGGTGGGCAACAGCGGCGCGGTATTCGTTGGGATTGTCAGTAACGGCCGTTTGGCAGGGGTTTTTCGATCGGCCAACGGCGTAGACAACTGGGCCGTGATGGAACTTCCCGGCACCATTGAGCAACGGGTAGCGCCGGCTGCCGAAACCTTTTACGGTATCCATCCCGGCGGGCAGGGTGCCATTCATTCATCCCTGGTTGTGGACGCCAGCGATGATCGTATCGTTTATGTTGGTGGCGATCGGCAACCTTGGGGCAGTGATGAGACCACTGGTTTTGGCCCCAATAGTATTGGCGCCTGCGCTTTCAACGGCAGGCTGTTCCGCGGCGACATCCGCTTGTCCGGCAATGATCAGTGGCAGCCCATTACTAACAACTTTGCCGACGCTGACGGCATTGCCACCACCGATTGCAACAATGACAACAGCACCGCGCCCCACGCTGATTCCCGGGACATGGCCTTCGACGCCGCTGGCAACCTACTGCAAAGCGACGACGGCGGCATCTACCGTCGTCTATCGCCGCGCAGTCCCCGGGGGATTTGGGTAGACGTTAACGGCAACCTGCAATCCACCGAGCAGCACAGCGGCCGTTTTGATCGTCTTTCCGCCGCCGCCGTTAGCGGCAATCAAGACAACGGCTCTTCTGAACAACGCCGTTTTGACTCCACCGTCTGGTCTTCCATCAGCGGTGGCGATGGCGGTGATGTGGCCATCGATTATCTGGCGATTGCCAACAACAGTGTGCGCTACAGCAGCGCCCAGAACTTTGCCAACGCGACTCGGCGTCAGTTCAGCCAGGCCGGTGTGTTTCAGGGGGGCGCTTTTCTGGCGCTAAATACCCTGGGAGCCGCGGAATTCACAGGCCAGTTTGTAACGCCCATTGATGTTAACCAGGTGGTTGGTAATCGATTGATCATCGGCGGTGATGGGGCGGTGTTTGAGTCTCTGGACCGCGGCGACAACATCCTTGAGGTGCCACCCATAGGCGTGGTGGCTGCCGGTTTTGGTCGGCGCTCCATCGCTTACGGTGCCAACGGCAATGTGGACCTACTGTTTGTTGCCGCGGCCGATGGCCAGTTATATCGGCGTCAGGTTGCCGGAGGCAATCTGCAGGCTGTCTACAGCAGTGGCGTGATCCTGGGACTTCAGGCGGTGCTGCTGGATGGATCAAATTCTGCTCAGGTGTTTGCCCTTGAGCCGGCCCAGGTACTGCGCAGCACCAGGGCAGGGGACCCGGGCAGTTTTGTGAGCATCACCGCCGATCTGATCAATCTGTTTTCCCCGGGCCCGCTGCGGACCATGACGCTGATGAAAACCCCCGACGGTGATGTGCTGGCAGTAGGCGCAGACCGTGGCGTGTACTTTGCCACTGCTGCTGCCGGATACACCGACTGGATCCAAGCCGGTACCAGCTTGCCCAATACGCCGGTATTTGATCTGAACTATGACTTCAGCGCCAATCGGCTGATTGCCTTTACCCTGGGTCGCGGCGCTTTTGTGCTGCCACTGACTGGCATTATTGGTCCCGGCACCACGGTCTGTAGCACGCCGAATCGGCCTATTGCGGATGCCTCAAGCACAGGGCTGTCTGACAGCCTGGACGTTCCCACCAACGGTATTTTGACCAACCTGACCGCAACGGTTCAGATTAATCATTCTTTTGTTGGCGACCTGATAGTGCGACTACGAAACGATGCCACCGGCACCGAAATCGCCCTGCTGGATCGGCCCGGGATACCTGATCTGAGCGCTGACGGCTGCGGCTTTGACAATATCAACGCCCAGTTTGACGACCGTGCCGCCACCGCCGTAGATAATGTCTGCGTAGATGCGCCGGTCACCATTTCAGGAACCTTTAGGCCTGAGCAGGCCCTGGCCGCATTCGCCGGCGAGACCGCTGCTGGGCGTTGGACCTTGAACGTCAGTGATAACGCCTTGCAGGATGAGGGGGTGCTGGTTAACTGGTGCCTGGGGTCCACGGTTAGTGGCGGCGGCGCGGCGGTAATCTTTAAAAGCTCTTTTGAGGATCCCTGACAGCCAGACCGGTGCCAGGTCAGTGCCAGGCCCCAGGAAAGGCGATTGAAAGAACTTGCAAAAAAAGAGGACGGGAAAGATCGTTTCCCGTCCTCTCAGTTTCCTAGATGAAGCAATCTGGCTAAAAATATCGCGTTTGCATCAGCCTAGTGCCGGCTTTTTCAATTCTCGCTTAGAAGTCCTCCCACACGTCCCCCGATCCGGCCGCAACCTGAGGCTTGGCGGGCTGCTCCTGGGGCGGGGCCGGCGGCGTATTGGATTTGGTGGCCTGCCAGTTGCGAGCAACCGGCTTAACCTTGTTGGCAAAGCTTGCCTCTGAACGTGCCGGCTGATGGCTGATACCCACTTCTGGCCTGATGGAGCTGTTGCCGTGACTGTCAACGGAAAAGTAGCCGATGTGCTCAGCCAGTTCATTGGCCTGGTCACTCATGAATTTACTGGTGGCCGCCGCCTCTTCCACCAGGGCGGCGTTTTGCTGGGTGACGCTGTCCATGTGAATCAGGGCCTGGTTGATCTGGTCAATTCCCACCGCCTGCTCGTCGCTGGCGCTGCTGATTTCACTCACGATCTGGGACAGACGTCCCACCGAATCAACAATATGATCCAGCTCCCGTCCTGACTCCTGCACCAGCTCGGTCCCGCCTTTGACCTTAGACACACTGTTTTGGATCAGCTCCTCTATTTCCTTGGCCGCTGATGCGCTGCGTCCGGCCAGCTGCCTGACCTCGCTGGCAACCACCGCAAAGCCACGTCCCTGCTCACCGGCCCGGGCCGCCTCAACGGCGGCGTTCAGCGCCAGCAGGTTGGTCTGGAAGGCAATTTCGTTGATCACGCTGATGATCTCGGAAATCTCTTCGCTGGCTTTGCTGATTTCCTGCATCGCCGCCACGGCCTTGCCTGCGGTCTCGCCGCTGGCCCGTGCTCGGGAACTGGTGGTCTGGGCCAGGTCGTTGGCGGACCGCGCGTTTTCTGCGTTCTGACGCACGGTGCTGGTCAGCTCTTCGGTGCTGGAGGCGGTTTCTTCCAGGTTAGCTGCCTGTTGCTCGGTGCGTTCGCTAAGCCCCAGATTACCCTCAGCCAGATCTTTCGAGCCGCTTTGGACGTCGTTGGCGATCCGATTGGCCTGGCTTAGGGTTTCGCTTAACTTGCGGCGCATGCCAATGATGTCAGCGAAGGCCCCCTGAGCGTTGGTTACGTTTTCATAGTCGGTTAAGTCGCCTTCGCCGATGCGCTGGGCAATCTGCTGAATCTGCTGGGGATCGGCGCCCAGGCGAGCGTAGAGTCTGCGCGCCAGAAAGTAGGCAAACGCGGCCACCAGCAGGGCGGCGATGAGCGTGATTTGCAGCGCGGTGTTGCGCAGCGTGGATACCGAGGCCAGTGCTTCACTTTTCTCCACCCGAGACACGATGGTCCAGTCCAGACCTGGCAGGGTCAGGGGCGCGATGGAAGTCAGGTAGGCCTTTCCGGTCTCCGCCACATATGACCCGGTGCCATCGCTGCTCTGGGCCCTGAGTTCATCAAGGTTGCCGGTGAACGGTCGCTTCATGATGGAGTCTTCGTCACTGAATCGAGACTGGGATCGAAACAGGCCCTCAGGCCCCAGCAAAATGGATTCACCGGTCTCGCCCAAGCCTTCGGACTTCAGCACAATGCTATTGAGGCCCGCCACCGGGACCTGAAATACCAGCACGCCCAGCAGTTCTCCGTCCTGGTAGATCGGTCCGGCAAGAAACGAGGCGGCGCTGTTGTAGGACGGTGTGTAGGGCTCAAAGTCCACAATGGCCGCCTGCCCTGGGGGCAGCTGCATGGCTTTGCGCACAATGGCGGAGAACTTGGTGCCGCTGTAGGGGCCGTTGAACAGGCTGGTGGCGTAGTCCAACTCTTTGAATACCGAGTAAACAATAGTGCCCTGCTCGGGTTCAATTAGAAAGATGTCATAAAAGCCGAAGCGGTTCAGATAGTCGGCAAACACCGGGTGGTATTTGCTGTGCAGCGCGTCGTAGGCGGTGCCGTTGTCGGTTTCGTTGAGCTTGTCTTTCTGGCCCAGGGGGTAGGGGTTTTCTGCAATGTAGGCGTGTTGGGCAATCACCGAGGCTTTCTGCATGGGAATCAGGCCGCCCACGGCAATGGTATCGCCGTTGCGCTTTTCGTATTCGCTTTGAAAGCTGCCGGTATAGTAGTTGTTGAGCTTACTGAGCTGCTTTTTGTAGTCCGCATCAGACAAGGCCAGCTCATCACCCATGGCGGCAAAGGCCGGCCTAAACTCGCGCATGGCGTCGATCACCATCAGGTTACGGGCCATGCCTCCGGTCTGGGACAGACGCTTTCTGATGTAGTCCTCGGTGTGTCCCTGGCGGCCAGCTCTGGACGCGGTGAGCTGCTCCAACGCTCGCTGGGTCAGCGCTTCGGTGGCCTGATGCTGGAACACCAGGGTGGTGACCAGTACCGGAATCACTCCGGCTCCTAGCATCGCCGCGATCAGCAGCCCTCGCATGGTTAACTTTGGCATGGTTTCCTGCTCTGTGTTTAGTTGACGTTGGGCTCTTCGTATCGACCGCTGGCAGAAAAGGTTTAGCCTTTAACTGAACCTCAGTGATGGTTGCGTTTTCTTAGCTGGCCCAGGGTTAAAGAACTCGTACCTTCGGCCGTTAATTAATCGTCAATATCGACGTTTTATTTTTCCACTGACCCAGGAGTTCCAGGCAGCAATGAAAGTGATGATTGTGGATGACAGCGCAGCCATGCGCATGATTGTAAAGCGCACCCTCAGACAGGCTGGGTTCGCGGGCCTTGAAATCTCTGAGGCTGGCGACGGCACCGAGGCCCTTGAACAAATGGATGCGGTTAGTCCGGATTTGGTCCTGTGCGATTGGAACATGCCCCAGATGAACGGTATTGATGTACTGAAGCAGCTGCGGGAATCGGGTTCCAGCGTAAAGTTCGGTTTTGTGACCACCGAGTCCACTAAAGAGATGCGGGCAACCGCCAGGGAAGCCGGTGCGCAGTTTTTGATCAGCAAGCCATTTACCGCAGAGTCCTTTGAAAAGACTCTGGGTCCGATTCTGGGATAACCTGCCATGAGCGTATATGTGAAACCCGAAGTTGAGCAGGTCAGCGAAATGCTGAGCATGTTTATCACTGGCGGGGTAGAGGTAGAAGCAGCTGACGGCGCGCCTGGCAATCTAAGCCATGCCGCCATTTATCGCGATCCCGAGGGCGCCATTGTTGCCACCTGCGCCTGCGACATAAAAATGGCCGCAGGCCTTGGTGCCAGTTTATCCATGGTGCCGCCCTCAGCGGTGGAGGATATGCTCGCCAGCGGCAGCCTGACCGACATAGTCAACGCCAACCTGTATGAGGTGATGAATATGCTGTCTAGCCTGTTAATGAACGACAATAGCGCTCACCTCAAACTCACCGAAGTGCTGCCGGTGGCAGAGCTACCGGCGGACGCCAGCAACGAGGGTTTCCAATCCCAGTGTTTTGCCCTAACCGCCGGCAACTACGGCAGCGGACATCTGGTGATTAATTCACTGTAGCTGGCTGGAATTTTCCGAAGCTTCCCTTGATCCATCGGTTGGTGGATTGGGGGAACGTTTTCTCTTCGGACTCTAAAGCTGACGTCTGGTTTGATCAATGGGTTAAAGCGTAGGAGTCTGCAACCGGCACAGGGATGTGCCGGGTTTTTTTCGCAAAAAATTTGAGAGAACTGCAGGCTGCCAGTCGTCGATAGCGACACACTGTCAGCCACCGCCGTTTAGGCTGATCACGCAAGGGCCTGCCTGAAAGCGCTGGGATTTGCCAGGCCGTCAGCGGCCTTCATGAATAATGCGGGCTAGAACTGTGCCAGCATCACTTCCGCTTCCTGCTGCGCCTGCTCCACCAATGACCGCTCATCGAGCACACCCGAAAGATCTCCCAAGGCGGCGGTAATCTGTTTGCGCAGGGCGATCTCGTACAGCTCGTCCTCTTCATCGTGCATGGATCGGTTGCTGAGCAAGTTTGCCAGGGCCACAACGGCGGAGACTTTGGGGTAGTCTTTCGCCTCTGACGGGTGGTGGTGGTAGCGAATAGCCTCCACCATGGGTGATGGTAAGTTCCAGGCGGTTGCCACAGCTGCACCCACAACCGTGTGGTCGTAGCCCAGGTTTTCAAATTCGCTGATGATATGGGCTTCGTCCAGATCCAGAGACTGTTCCAAGACCTTCATCATGTCCTCCGACAACAGCGCAAACATCACCTGTAAGCCAATGTCGTGCAGCAGCGCGGCGCAGAATACGGCGTCGGTTTTCATCCCACAGCGCCGCGCAATACGCCGGGCCAAAATGCCGGTGGTCACGCTGTGCTTCCAATAGCTGGTGGTACTCATCAGGGTATTTTCCAGCACCGAGATGGCGGGTCCAAAGGCCATCATAAAGGCCAGCTGGCCCACGTCGCTGCGGCCAATCCGGCGCACCGCCGTGTCCAGATCCGAGACCTTCACGCCGCGACTGTAAATAGTACTATTGGCAAGCCTTAGAAGCTGCGCCGCAAATGCCGGGTCAGCCTCGATGGCAATGCTGACTTCATTCAGCGATGAGTCCTCGTTTTGCACCAGGTCATAGATCGCCAGTGCGGACTTAGGCAGCCGCAGCATGCGTTCGGCTGATTGGACAACCTCGTCCAGTGAAAGAGTGGGTGTACTCATCGTGTTTGACTTTCGTTAAAAACCATAGCGGTTATCGGCCTTCGAAAGAAATACCTGAGAAGCAAGTTGTAGGACAGTGAACTTGTTGGCGTCAGTCTACGCTATCGGTAGGGAAAGCTTGCCAAAGCTTTAACAAAGGCCTCAATTGTTTTTTCGTATTGCCGATACTAAAGGCCAATCGGATCAGATACCCAGAGGCTAGACCGTTGCCGACAATACTTACAGTGGACGACTCCGCTTCAATGCGCCAGATGGTGGGCTTTACCCTAAAAGCCGTTGGTCATCAGGTGCAAGAAGCCGTAGATGGTGTGGATGGCCTAGAAAAAGCCAAGGAAAAACAATACGATGGGTTTATCGTCGACATCAACATGCCGCGCATGGATGGCTTTGAGCTGATCGAGGAGCTGCGCAAACTGCCCCAGTATGCGTTCACGCCCATGTTGGTACTGACCACCGAAACCAGCCAGGAGAAAAAGCAGCGGGGCCGGGCCGCCGGTGCCACCGGCTGGATCGTCAAACCCTTCAATCCCGAACAACTGGTCGCTACCCTGCGCCGGGTTATTCAATAGGTAACGCTAATGGATGATCTCGATCTTCAACAGGTCAACGCCATGTTCCTTGAGGAATGTGCTGAGAACGTTGACATTCTGGAACGCGGACTGCTGCAGATGGGTGAAGGCGCAGCGGACGCTGATCTACTTAATGAAGTATTTCGGGCCGCTCATTCCATCAAAGGTGGTGGTGCAACCTTCGGCTTTATGGAACTGTCGGAACTGACCCACCACATGGAGACCCTGCTTGACGAGATGCGTTCAGGCAATCGGGAGGTGGCTGACGGCGACGTAGAACTGTTGCTTAACTCGGTGGATATCGTCCGCGCAATCTTAGAGTCCGGCGGCCAAACCGATCATCCCGACCGGGCCGCCATGGAAGCCCAGCTGGTGGCCGCCGTCGGCGCCGAGCCGGAAAAAGCGCAGCCCAAAGAGCCCGCCATTGCCGAGAAAAAACAACATCGCTGGTCAGTGACCTTCAAGCCCCAGCCAGAGCTAATGGTAAGGGGTAACGACCCGCTGCTGTTGGTTAGAGAGCTGTCCCGTCTTGGCCAGATGTCCATTAGCCTGGACCAGGGACTGATCCCGGCCTGGGAAGACTACGACTGCAGTCAGTGCCTGCTGGGTTTTACCGCTGAGCTGACCACCGAGGCCGACAGCGACGCCATCGAGGAGATTTTTGAATGGGTGGAGCTGGACTGTGAGCTGCGGATTGAGGCGCTGGAAGGCGTTGAATCCGACACACCCAGCGTGGTTGAAGACGTTTCGGAGCCAGTCTCCTTAGACGCTGTAGCGCCGCCATCGGAACAAGCCGCGCCCGCCGCCGCCAAACCCGCGGAAACAACCGCACCTAATGCTGATAAGGCGCCGCCGGCTGCCGAGTCTGCCTCGATTCGTATAGCCACCGACAAGATCGATCAAATGATCAATCTGGTGGGCGAACTGGTAATCACCCAGTCCATGCTCAATCGGCTGGGCTCTTCAGAGGAACCCTCAGATCCCCAGGAAATGCGCGGCCGGCTGGCTGAGCTGGAGCGCAACACCCGTGAACTGCAGGAGAGCGTGATGCGGGTGCGCATGCTGCCCATGTCCACAGGTTTCAGCCGACTGCCTCGATTGGTCCGAGACCTTTCCAGAAAGCTCGATAAGCAGGTGGAACTGGTGGTGGAGGGCGGTGGAACCGAAATTGATAAGACCGTGCTTGAACGCATGATGGATCCCCTGGTGCATCTGGTTCGAAATTCCCTGGATCACGGCCTGGAGGGAGCTGCCGAGCGCATCGAGCAGGGTAAACCCGCCGCTGGCACCATTGCCCTCAATGCCTATCAGGAAAGCGGTTCCATCGTGATTACCATTGTTGATGATGGCCGTGGCATCAATCGGGATAAAGTGTTGGGCAAAGCGGTGGAGCGGGGCATTGTCGGGGCTGATGAGACCCTTACCGATGAGCAGGTTTATCACCTGCTGTTTGCGCCGGGTTTTTCCACCGCGGAAACGGTTAGCGATGTGTCTGGCCGCGGCGTGGGGATGGACGTGGTGCGGCGGAACATTGTGGATCTGGGTGGGCGGGTGGAAATTGCCTCGGATCTGGGCAAGGGCACCACGGTCACCATTCGTTTGCCCCTGACCCTGGCTATTTTGGACGGCCAGCTGATTCGGGCTGGACGCCAGGACTTTGTTGTTCCGCTGCTGAATATCATCGAAACCCTGGAGGTCAAGAACGCCCATATGACCCAGCTGCCCGGGTCCGGCCAAGTGTGCCGCTTTCGCGGCGTCTATGTGCCGTTGATTGACCTGGCCAATCGGCTAAGGCTGAGTCATCAGGAAAGCGGGCGACTGGTAGTGATCCTGGAAGTGCACGGTCGTTCCATTGGCCTACTCATCGACGAGGTACTTGGCCAGCAGCAGGTGGTGGTTAAGGCCCTGGAAGACAACTATCGCAGCGTCCCAGGTATTGCTGGCGCCACCATCATGAGTGACGGCAGCGTAGCCCTCATTATTGATCCCTCATCACTGGCCCCTGAGGAAGAACTTTCTCAGGTGGCCTAAGTGAGATTTGAGTACGATTTAAGGAGTTTTCATCATGCAGACGGCAAGCGCTGAACAAAACGAGCTGTCCATCCAGGAGATGGGCGAGCAATACCTGACCTTTGTGTTGGATGGTGAGGAATATGCCATCGAAATTTTGAAGGTTCAGGAAATAAAAAGCTGGGCGCCGGTGACGCCGATTCCCTGCTCGCCCCAGTATCTTCTGGGGGTAATCAACCTGCGTGGCGCGATTGTGCCAGTGGTGGACCTGAGGCAAAAATTTGGCCTGGAAAGTCGTGAGTTTACCCCCACCACAGCGGTCATTATTGTGCGGGCCACCGACAGCGAACAGCAGCGGGTGGCCGGCCTGGTAGTGGACCAGGTGGCAGAGGTTTATCACCTGCAGTCAGCCCAGATCCAGGACAGTTCAGCGGTTGCCGCGTCCATAGACTCAGACTTTATCAGCGGTCTGGCCCAGATTGATGACAAGCTGGTGATCATGATCAATCTGGAGCGGATTATCGATTCCAGTCTGGAGCTGATGGATCTGGCAGAGACCACCGGCAATGACTGATAGCACGCTGAAGCTGCCGCAATCGCTGAAAATTGATGTGCTGGACCAGTGTAAACCCCTGCTGGATGAGGCCCTGGCCGGCGGCCAGTCGGTGGCCATAGACGGTGGTGAGGTTGCCAGTATTGACTACAGCGGGGTGCAGCTGATGCTGGCCTTTGTGGCTGAGCTTCGCTCCCGTGGGCTTTCCCTATCCTGGGAACAAACCAGCGAGCCGCTAAGAGCCGCGGCCGCTGATTTGTCAGCGGAGCACTTTCTTGAGCTTTGATCTCGCCAACCACCCAGGCACCGTGCAGCTGTTGCAGCAGGCCGCGGACAGGCTGGTGCAAATTGTCGATGATGAGGAGTCCTGTCATCTGGCCATTGGTGCTCGGCTGTTTGGCCTTAGTCAGGACGCAGACCCGGCTGCCCTTGCCGAGCTGGTGGAGAGTCTTCAGTACTTTGACCGGATGCAGCAGCGTACCCGCTACGTGGTGCAGCTCATTGAACATCTGGTGGCCGGCGCACAAGGCCCGGCGGATCTGGCCGGGCGGTTAACCACCCACAGCGACAAAGCTCCGTTCCATGATGATGGCGTGTGGCTGGCAGGGCTACTGGGGGAAACCGGCGAGACCGGCAATCAGGCGGCGCTGTCATGAGCGCTCCGGCCCTGCAGCAGGCGCCGGTTAGCGTGCCGCGACAGCTGTCCGATAAAGACCTGGCAGAGTTTCAGCGGATCTCCATGAAAACCGCCGGCATTGAGCTGGACGATTCCAAACGGCTGATGGTGTATTCGCGGTTTTCCAAGCGTCTGCGCACGCTGGGGATTCCCACCTTCGCCCAGTACCTTGAGCTGGTTGAGGATCGTCGTAGTGGTGAGATGGAACACTTCATCAACACCATTACCACCAACCTCACCTACTTTTTTCGAGAGACCCATCACTTTGAGTATTTGGCCGCTACCGCCATGCCCCAGGTGATTGTCAGCAATAAAAACCGACTGCCGGTGCGCATCTGGTCAGCGGGCTGTTCCCTGGGCGCAGAGCCTTATTCCCTGGCCATTAGCCTGCAGGATGCAGGTTACAACGCCCTCAGCGATTACCGGATTTTGTGCACCGATATCGATTCTGAAATGGTGGCCCACACCGAAGCCGGGACCTTTTCCGAAGATGAAACCCGGGGCTTGAGTGCTGCACAGCGACTGGAATGGTTTGAATCGAACGGCAAGGGTTCGTTTGTTGCCAAGGCGCAAATTCGCCAGGCAATGATCTGCAAACTGCTCAATCTATTTGGCCCCTGGCCCATCAGACCGGGGGTGGACATCATCTTTTGCCGCAACGTGCTGATCTATTTTAATCGGTCAGCCCAGGACCGGATTATTCGCGAGTTTGCCAGCGTCCAGAACTCCGGCGCCTTTTTGTTTCTCGGTCATTCGGAGTCGCCCCGCGGCATGCATGACATCTATGAACGAGTCTCCCATACGGTGTACCAACGCTTGTGACCAACACCGCTGAAAACTTACCGCAGATGGCACCAGTGCTGCCCGACAGCGGTGAATCTCAACGACACGTAGACAAAAATTCGGGCCAGGTCATCGCAAAAGTCCTGCCCGGGTTTTTTTACGTGACTCGCAATCCGGAGCTCATCATGACGGTGCTGGGTTCCTGTGTTGCGGCCTGTATTCGCGATCCTATCGCGCGTATCGGCGGGCTCAATCATTTCATGTTGCCCATGGGCGCTGATGACACGGGCAACAGCTGGGGCGTAGGCGCCAGTGCCTCCAATCGCTACGGCAACTTTGCGATGGAGAACCTGATTAACTGTCTGGTGAAAAACGGCGCTGAAAAGCGGCGGCTGGAAACCAAGTTGTTCGGCGGCGGCAAGGTGATGGATATTTCCATGGACGTTGGTGCCCGCAATGTGGAGTTTGCCCTTGAGTACCTGGCGACGGAGGAGCTGGCTGTCGCCGCTAAAGACGTGGGGGGTGATTACGCACGAAAAGTGCTGTTTGACCCCATCGGCGGCCGTACTAGGATGAAAAAACTGACAGAAATGTACAACGGCATGGTGGCGGTTCAAGAGAAGAAACTGATGAGCACGCTGAAAACCCAGCCGGTACAAGGTGACGTGGAGTTGTTTTGATGACAGGCAGAGTTTCTCGAGTATTGATTGTTGACGACTCACCGGCCATGTGCCGGTTCCTGTCGGAAATATTGTCCAGTGATCCGCTGCTGGAGGTGGTTGGGCACGCCTTGGATCCCTTTGAGGCTCGGGAAAAAATTAAACGGCTGCAGCCGGACGTGTTAACCCTGGACGTTGAAATGCCCAAGATGGACGGCATTTCGTTCCTGAAAAACCTGATGAGACTGCGGCCTATGCCGGTGGTGATGGTGTCTTCTCTGACCGCCGCCGGCGCCGAGATTACCCTCAGCGCGCTGAGTATTGGCGCCGTGGACTTTGTGGTGAAGCGCCACCCTGGGGGCCCCCAGGAGCTCAACCAATACATTGAGGAGATTGTCTCTCGGGTGCGAGGCGCCGCTTCGGTGCGCCTGGATCGTCGTCAGAAGGCGGGTAAACAGGCCGCTGCCCACCCGGAATATGTGGCCTGGCAGAAGAAATTTAACGCTATGGGTCAGGTTCAGTCCAATATCGCCAGGATTATCGCCATCGGTGCGTCCACCGGCGGCCCGGAGGCGATTAAGCAGGTGCTGGCGGACCTGAACGTTGCAGGCTGCAGCGTAGTGATCAGCCAGCATATGCCCGAGCGGTTCATGTCTGCCTTTGCCGAACGGCTCAATCGCAACAGCCAATTAGCGGTTGGCCTGGCGGTGGACGGCGAGCGTCTAAAGCCCGGCCGCTGCTATGTGGCGCCGGGGGATTTGCACATGGCTCTGCGCAAGGGGGCGACGGGCTTGGAGATCTCACTGAACCGTGAGCAACGGCGCAACGGACACCGGCCCTCGGTGGATGAAATGTTTGATTCCGTGGCCAAAATTGCCGGCGGCTCTGCCGTGGGTGTGCTGCTCACCGGCATGGGCAACGACGGCGCTGCAGGCCTCAAGGCGATGTCTAATGCGGGCTCCCTTACCCTTGCTCAGGATGAACGAAGCAGCGCCGTATGGAGTATGCCCGGGGCCGCGGTAAAGCTGGGTGCCACCGATGGCGTGCTGAGTCTGGGAGATATAGGCCCGCTGGTCTCCCAGCTGTCGGCTTGTCTAAAGGTTGCCTAGCCCGCATTATTCATGAAGG
>CAYGPO010000062.1:0-26992 GCA_964351665.1 uncultured Gammaproteobacteria bacterium
CTTGGGGAACAGCATCAGGGGGCCTGATTGCTGGCGATATAGTGCATATAGCTTCGCGGGGTTCGGGAGCTGGCAGTCAGGCTAACGTGGGCTGGTCCGAACTTGGCATGGCACCATTCATGCCAGTAGACCTTCCAGTCTTTTCCAACGATATAGGCCTTGCCGGTTTCCTTTCGGTAACAGCCCCAAACGGCGCCGTTTTCCTGGCTGGCTGAACAGTGCTGGGCAATCTCACCGCCGCTAACCACCTCAACGTCAAAGCGTATTTTGGATGCAGGAACCGCCAGCAGTTCGTCTTCCAACACGCCGTAGGCGTTGCAGCCCTGGCCGGTTTGCAGATCCGGGGCTTTGCCGGTAGCGACCATGTTGTAACCCTCAGGGGTGCTGGCGCAGGCGCTGAGCAGTAGCGCGGCCAGTAAAGCCAGGGTGGTTGATATTGTACGATGTGTCGGTCTTTCCATGATTCGCAATTCCTTCGGCAAACGGGCGTTGTTGAGGGCCAGCTCGAAGTTTTGCGAATGGGCGTAAGTGGCTTATAACATTAGGAAAACAAAGGAAATCAGCATGTAACTGAAGGTAACCCTGTGGCCAGCGTCACAGGAATTGAGTACCTTGTGCGCTGATTTTTTAAGTGGCCCAGAGGCAAAACACACGTGAAAACTGCAACCATCGAAACCAATCGCGGCGTTATTCGGATTGAACTGCACGCTGACAAGGTGCCTTCTACCGTTGCCAACTTCGAAAAACTGGCGGGGCAGGGGTTTTATGACGGCTTGACCTTCCACCGGGTGATTCCGGATTTCATGGTCCAGACAGGCTGCCCGGAAGGAACTGGCCGGGGCGGCCCGGGCTATCGGTTTGACGATGAATTTGACCCGGAGTTAAAACATGACGGCCCGGGTGTGCTGTCCATGGCCAATGCTGGCCCCAACAGCAACGGTTCGCAGTTTTTTATCACCCACGTACCCTGTCCACACCTGGACAGCCGCCACTCAGTGTTTGGTCGAGTGCTTGAAGGTCAGGAGGTGGTGGACGCCATAGAGCAGGGCGACTCCATGACTAAGGTGGTCATTAGCGATGAGTAGTCAGATCACGCTGCCTTTGGCCCTGGTGGCCCTGGTGGCCCTGGTGGCAGGCCCGCCGGCGATTGCTGATGAGCTGAGCGAGGCGATTGCCGCTGACTATGAACAAAACCTGGACGGGTTGTTCAAACACTTCCATGCCAATCCTGAGCTGTCATTTGTTGAAACGGAAACCGCCGACCGACTGACACAGGAGCTGCGGGGGCTGGGTTATCAGGTTACCCAGGGGGTTGGTATCACCGGTCTGGTAGCGATATTGGAAAACGGACCGGGCCCCATGGTCATGATGCGGGCCGATATGGATGGGCTGCCGGTGGCGGAACTGACGGATTTGCCTTATCGCTCCCAGGTGGTGAAGAAAAACTCTGAAGGTCAGGAGTTTCCTGTCATGCACGCCTGTGGCCACGATGTTCACATCACCTCACTGATCGGCACGGCGCGCCAGATGGTAGCGCGTAAAGATCAGTGGTCCGGCACGCTGATGTTGGTGGGCCAGCCGGCGGAAGAGTGGAAACAGTCCGGCGCCAAAGCGATGCGGGAGGATGGAATCTGGAAACGCTTTGGCCAGCCCGACTACGCCCTGGCTTTTCATGTGTCGGCTGAAATTGAGGCGGGCAAGATCTTTGCTGCGCCCAGCGCGGCCTATTCTGGTGTGGATAGCGTAGACGTGATTGTTCGCGGCATTGGCGCCCATGGGGCCAGTCCCCATCGAGGCAAAGACCCGGTGCTGGTGGGCGCACAGATTGTGCTGGCGCTGCAGACCCTGGTCTCCAGAGAGCTCTCTCCCCGTGAGCCAGGGGTGGTCACCGTGGGCGTGTTTCGCGCGGGCAACAAGCGCAACGTCATCAGCGAAGAGGCACGACTGGAGCTAACGGTTCGCTCCGATACCCAGGAGACCCGACAAAAGCTGCTGGACGGGATCAGCCGAATTGCCGAGCACGTTGGTCGTGCCGCTGGTCTGCCGGAAGATCGTCTGCCGATTGTTGAGAACAAAGGCACTTTGCCGGTGACCCTTAATGATGGTGCGCTGGTGGAACGCTTGAACCAGGCCTGGCTGGATGCGCTGGGGCCGGAAATGATGGTTGAGTATGATCGGCAGGGCATGGGCGGTGAAGATTTTCCCTATTTCACCAACGATCCCTACATACCCAGCGTGTATTTTCAGGTCGGCGGCACCCCGGCGGAGGATTTTGCCCGTGAGGCCGCCGGCGGCCCAGCGGTGCCGTCTCACCATTCGCCGCTGTTCAAGATCACCCCCGAGCCTGCGATTCGGGCCGGAGTGGCGGCCACCGTGGTAGCCCTGATGGAGCTGATGCCGACTGAGGGCTGATGAGAAACCTGCAGGACAGTGGATGCAGAGCAGTCTATTCCAGCGCGCTGTGAAAAAAGTGCTGGCGCATAATTTGTGGCGGGTGTTGGCCTACGCCTTGAGCTTGGGCCTTGCTGCCTTTGCCCTGCAATGGCTGGAATACCAGTATCTTATCCGTCAGATCGGCGTGCACTGGTATTTGGCAGCCACGGCTTTGGGCTTTATGGCGCTGGGGCTGTGGGCGGGCCTGTATCTAACGACAACCCCCGCTGACCCCCAGCCGCCACCCAGGGAAGCGGCGCTACGCCTTGGCCTGACCCGCCGGGAGAGCGAAGTGCTGACCCTGCTGGCCCAGGGCATGAGCAACAAAGAGATCGCCCGTGGCCTGGGGTTGTCACCCAATACGGTAAAAACACACCTGGCCCGGGTGTTTGAAAAGCTTCAGGTGAAACGGCGGACCCAGGCCATCAGGCGCGCCAGGGAGCAAGCGCTATTGCCTTGAGTACTCTCCGATTACCTGCAGATCGCTTGTTAGTACCGTCGAAAACCTGCGTCTCACCCGTTTGGACTATAGGATTTTGTGCCTTCTATCCCTACCGTATAGGGACTGAATAGCCATCGACTTGGGAGAACCACTATGTTTCGTTATGCGTTGACCTACGGCGGCCTGGCCGGCCTGATTATCATTACCACCGTGGTTGTTGGCATGCGGATGGGGGGCGAGAACAGCAGCGGTAGTGGGTCGGAGATGGTGGGCTATCTGGTGATGCTGGTGGCCCTGTCCCTGGTGTTTGTGGGCGTCAAACGCTATCGAGACCAGCGCCACCAGGGCTATATCGGGTTTTGGGCGGCCTTGGGTATGGGTACTGCCATTGCTGGCATCGCTGCCCTGGTTTATGTGTCAGTATGGGAGACCTATCTGGCGGCTACCGACTATGCCTTTGTCAGTCAATACACTGACGGGATTATTGCCGACAGTGAGGCCGACGGCATGGTGGGCATGGAGCTTGAAGACCTGAAGTTTGAGATGGAGAAAATGGAAGCCAATTATGCCAAGCCGGTTTACCGACTTTTCATTACCTTCCTTGAGATCTTTCCCCTGGGACTGATCGTTGCGATCATTTCCGCAGCCCTATTGCGCCGGGTCCGACCACAGACCCTTTATCAGGACTGAACATCACGATGCAGGATTTTCGCGAGCGGCTCGCCGGACTGATCTCTGAGACCAGCCCCTGGTTGCTGAGCTGCGCCGGTCTGGTGGCGCTGCTGCTGGCGGCGTGGGTGGCCGATCTGGTGGCCAAGGGCGTGGTGGCCCGATCCCTGAGCGCGCTGGCCAGGGCCAGCAAGGGCACCTGGGATGACGTGATCATCGAACACAAGGTTGTGGCCAGATTGGCCCAGGCTTTAGTCCCGGTAGTGATTTATCTGGGCGCTCCCTGGGTACCCCATCTGAGCACCCAGACCATCGATATCATCCAGAACATTGCTACCGCGCTGCTGGCGCTGATCGTGGTTCTGGGAGTGAGTGGGGCGCTGAACGCGCTAAATGCGCTCTATGAACGCCGTCCTAAATCCCACCTGCACCCGATTAAGGGTTACATCCAGGTCAGCAAGATTGTGCTGTTTTGCGTCGGTGCCATTTTAGTGGTTTCGGCGGTGCTGGATAAATCTCCGCTTATTTTGTTGTCTGGCCTGGGGGCTCTCACGGCGGTGCTGCTATTGGTATTTCGAGACACCATATTGTCCTTTGTGGCCAGTATTCAGCTCGCCAGTCTGGATATGGTGCGGGTCGGCGACTGGATCGAAATGCCTCAGTACAACGCCGATGGCGATGTGATTGACGTGGAGCTGCACACCGTCAGGGTGCAGAACTGGGACAAGACCATCACCACCATCCCAACCCACAAACTGATTTCCGATTCGTTCAGGAACTGGCGCGGCATGTCCGCCGCCGGCGGTCGACGAATCAAGCGCTCGTTGCTCATTGATATGGCCTCGGTTCGATTTCTCAGCGACAGCGAGATTGAGGAGTTCACTCAGTTTGTGCTGCTGGAAAGTTACATCAGGGACAAGCTGCAGGAGCTGAAGGCCTATAACGACGCGCTGGCCAGTCCCACCCCTGAGAATGTCAATTTGCGCCGCCTAACCAACTTAGGAACGTTTCGAGCTTATGTTAATAACTATCTGAAAAATAGCGAAAATATTCGTCAAGATATGACGCTGTTAGTGCGTCAGCTGGAGCCAGGACCCCACGGCATAGCGATCGAAATCTACTGTTTCACCAGCACCACCCAGTGGGCGGACTACGAATCCATTCAGGCTGACCTGTTTGATCACCTGCTGGCCATATTGCAGCGCTTTGGGCTGCGCGTGTTCCAGCAGCCGGCGGGTCAGGATGTGCGTGCATTGGTGAACGACAGCCTTGTCAGGGTTGCTTCGGGGTCAAAATGACGTCTGTTCCAGGGGGCGCTCCCGGTGGCGCTGAATCCACTCAGCGTGCTCGTCCAGTGCTGCTTCGCCGAGTATGCGCAGAATGTCGCGTTTTTCCTGATCGTTTTCTGCGGTATCCAGCTTAAGCCGGGCATCGCGAAATACCCGGTACATATAGGCGTACTGTTTGGCCAACTCTTTTTCCGCAATTTTATTGGCATACAGTTCACGCACCGCAACTCCCACGGACATGATGCCGATCACCACCAGCAGTCCCTGCACCACGGCGTCACTCATTTGATACTGGGCCACAGCCAGGGCTGCGGCGGCCAGCACGCTGAGCCACAGGCAGCATCTGACGATCATCCGGGTTCGACCTGCAGCACGCTCCATACGCTGCCAGCGTGAGCGAAAAAAGCCCAGCTGACCGCCGCTTTCATCAGCGCCCACCCAGTGGTTAATGGTCTCGTCCAGGCTGACGCCTGGGTCCCCCAATTCGTCGGTCAGCCCTACATGACGCATCACGTTGCGAATCCAGCCAATCTCCAGATCCTGCTTTTGAAGAAAGTTATCATGGGCAAAATCGTTACGGAAATTGCCCGAGACCGCCGCCAAACCCCAATAAAATTGAACCCGCAGTCCTTCCGCCAGGGCCCGATAATCCAGATACTTTCGATGCCACTGGTGTTTTCCCGCCAACCAGGCCACGGCGATGCCTGCGGCAAAGCAGAGCAAAAAGGCATAAATCATCAGGGGCTGGTCGAGATCGGCGTAGGCAATAAAGGCGCTGGTCATTAGCAGGCCCATCAACGCCAGTACTCGCAGGGCAGTCAGGTAGCGTCCCTGAAAGCGGCTGGCCATGGCGTCTGCGGTAAAGAAATGCCGGGCTACGTTATCCAGAGCGCTGCCGGTTTTCAGCTGGGGATTCCAGCCCGGCAGGTAGTCTGGTTTGGCCAAGGTATAAGGATCGAGGCTAGCGCCATCGCGGTTGTATTCACCCAGTCTCCCAATCATCCGTTCATAGCGCTTGGGCAGTGCGTCAACCACCCGGCGCTGGGGGTCGGTGATCAGCAGGCGGGAACTGCCCGGGATTAGCCCGTCTGCAGGACTGCCATCATCGCGGTTTCTGGAGCACACGATATGAAAAACCAGGTCGGTATCGTCTTCAGCCAGGATGTTGGGTCGATCGAAGTGCCTGCTGACGCCGCGCATCTGGCCAAACTGGTGGTAGTTCACTACCTGAGACGTGCCACCAGGGTAGGGCAGGTCTTTGCCATCCCAGATCGCCATCAGCACCTGACAGCGATCGGACATATACACTCCTAAATTGGCGTACTGCATATCTCTGGCTTCGCCGCCAGCGGCGATTTGCTCAGCGCTGTAGTCGCCGGCCGGCGGCAGTTCTATCACCTGAGCGGCTTGAGCCAGCAGATGATTAAAGCCCTGTACCGATTCACTGGAGTCAAAATCCTGTCGAAATTCATCCGCCCCGAAGGGCAGCGGCACTGCCAGCTCAAGCCCCATCTCCACAGCGATTTCTGCCACCATGCGATCGCCGCCCTCGGCCAGGGCAGAAAGCAACCGCAGCGGTGTATCGGGAAACCGCTGGCGCAGGTCAGCGAAAAATGTCTTGGCCGTCTCACGAATCTGAGGTAGTTCATCCGGGCATAAATCCCTGTGCGCAGTCACCCCAATGGTCAGCGGCACCGCAGTCATCGAATATGCTATGTTTTCCGTCATAAGAGCCCCACCCGGGGCCAAAATCACTATTCTCAGGGGAGAACATTATGCCTTTAAAGCGCATCGCAATCGTCGGTGGTGGACCCGGCGGTCTGTCCACCGCCTTTCATCTGACGGAAGAGCCGGGTTGGCAGGACAAATACGACATCTGCATCTACCAGATGGGCTGGCGGGTTGGTGGTAAGGGCGCGACGGGCAGAGACGATGAAAACGGCTGGCGCATCCTGGAACACGGCATCCACGGCTTTTGCAGCTGTTACTTCAACACCTGGGCAATGATGAAAAAGGCCTATGCGGGTCTCGATGCGTCAAACAAGAAACTGCTGCCTAACGCCACCATCGGTAAAGCGTTCCTGCCCAGTTCAATGACTTACCAGCTTGAGCAACAGGAAGGCCGCTGGCACGACGAGGTGCAGTCCATGCCGTCCACACCAGGTAAGCCATGGGCCGCCGCCGTGCCCCAGATGGATTGGCATGGTCTGATCAAGGCGATCATGTCGGAAATGCTCAAACGCGGCCGCACCGGCGATCCCCGCCGCCTGACCCACACCGATCTGGTTCACCCTCAAATTAGCAGCAAGACCCGGGCCAAGCAGCACACGGGGTTTGGTGCTGCTATCCACAAGGTGCTGAAGGGCTTGCACGAGGTGGCGCACAAAGCTGAAGACCTGTTGATCGAAGAATTTCTGACCAAGGCCATGGAAGAGTTGGACGGCGTGCGCAAAAAAATGCTGCAGCTGTCCGAAGAGCTGGACCGAAAATTTCACCATAACCATGCTTTGGCGATCAGCAATCTGGATAGCTTCTGGGTCATTCTGAAAGGTATCTTGGAAGACCAGCTGTGGAAGAAAGATCTCAATTCGCTGGATAACGAAGACTTTCGGGACTGGCTTAAACGCCACGGGGCACTGGATCATACCTTGGTCTGCGCGATGACCTTTGTGGTGCCCAACATCATGTTTTCTTATCCCGAAGGTGACTCAACTAATCCGCCTACCATGTCCGCAGCGTCCTGGCTGGGCTGGATTTTGAGGAGCTTGATTGGGCAGGGTGACTACTTCTATTTCATGGCTGCAGGCACCGGTGAGAGCGTCATCTTACCCCTGTACCTGGCCCTCAAAGAGCGCGGCGTACGGTTTGAGTTTTTCCACAAGCTCACCGGCATTGAGTGCGCGGATCTGGACGACAGCAAGGTGGTGGAAAAGCTGCACTTCCAGCGTCAGCTGGCATTGAAAAAACCTGGCTACGATCCGTTGCAGCGTGTTCCCGGCAAAACCTGGCGGGTCTGGCCCAGCCACCCTCTTTGGGAACAAACCAAATTTGCCGACGACAACCAGGGCATCAACTTTGAAAAGTGGTACCAGCCCGACGGCACTGGCGCCAGCGAGCGGGTCTTAAGCAAAGGCGCACGGGGCAAAGACGGCTTTGACTATGTGGTCTGGGCCATGCCGCCATCGATGATCAAACATCTGGCGGCGGACAGCCTTGGCAAAAGCTGGGCTCGCAGCGCCGCGGCCATGAGCACCACCGCTACCCAGGCCAGCCAGCTCTGGCTCACCGAGAGCACCGAAAAACTGGGCTGGAAAGTCGACAAAAAGGCCTATGGTCGCAGCGCCAGATTCATCAGTGGGTCCTTTCCTAACCCGCTGAACTGCATGGCGGTGTTTGACGATTTGATTGCAGCGGAAAATTGGGGCTCCGATGGACCCAGGGGCCTTGTGTACTTTTGTTCCCAAATGCACCACGTGGACCATACCCAACCGACGGACCTGGGCCGGACCATGGCCCACACCTCAAGCACCCTGAGAGTAATGGGCAATTTCCTGAAAAACTCGCTGCCTAAGCAAACCCATCGCAACGATCCCCAGGCGATGGATTTTGACTACCTGTGGGTGCCAAAGAAACAGCGCGATCAGCGGGGCGAGGCGCGCTTAAAGATGCAATACCACCGGGTTAATACCGATCCCACCGAGGCCTACGTTCAGGCCCTGCCGGGCACTGCCAGTCAGCGGCTGATGCCCTGGGATTCAGGCTATGCCAACCTGGTTCCTGCTGGCGACTGGATTTATACCGGCGTTAACGCCGGCGCTTTTGAAAGTGCCGTTACCGGGGGCAAGTTTGCTGCAATGGCCCTGACCGGCTACCTTTCCCGGGAGCAGGTTTACGGTATCGACTTTCTGAACCCATCGGTGACCCGTAAGATCGACTCTGCTGTACGCCGCGGGGCGGTGCCGGTGATCCGCTGACGTTGCCAGCGATGGGCTGTGAACAGAGCGGGCGAGCCCGATGGAAGTAGGCACATTCCTTGGCGGCGTGCTGGTTGCCAGGGTACACAGCGATGCCGGGGCCTTAAGTGACGCCGAGGCTGACCAGCGCCGTCGGTCCAGGCGGAATCTGGTGGATCAGATCGCTGGACGATTCCACGGCCAGTCTCGCCATACCAGCGACGGCTCTGTGCTGGCGGTATTTGATTCGGTCAACGCTGCGGCCACCGCGGCGGTAACCCTGCAGCGGCAATTTCCCACCGATTTGGGGCGCCTTAGCTGCGCGGTAGGTGGTGGCGAAATCAGCTCAGGCCAGGAGGGCGGCTTTGCTGGCACGCCGGTGGACAGTGCGCTTGATTTGATCAGTCAATGCCAGCCTGGTGAAGTGATGCTATGCCCCCTGGCCAAAGCGCTGGCCGGAACTCGTTTGACCTTTCCCGTAAATCTGAGCACCGCCGCGACCCAATACATCCAGTGGCAGCCGCAAGATACTCTGGCCAATGAGCTGCAGTTGCCCGCTTCTTTGGCGGTGCATGATGCGCAGCCCTTTGTCGGTCGAAAAGCTCAGCTGCAGAGCTTAATGGAGCAGCTTAACCAGGTCCGCCAGGGCGCCACCCGCTGGGCGTCGGTGGTGGCTCCGGCGGGCCTGGGTAAGACTCGTCTGCTGGCCGAACTTGCTGCCCACGCCAAGCATCAGGGCGTGGTTGTGGTGGGCGGGGCCGCTGATGAAGACCTGACCCGGGCCTTTGCCCCGGTGGCCCAGGGGCTGGAACATGTGGTCAATAACGCCACCGATCTTGCCACCCGACTGGGCCCAGGGGCAGCCGACCTGGTCCGTATCGTGCCCAAGATCCGAGAATGCCTGCTGGATCTGCCGCAACCGGTTCGAGGCGATTCCCATACCGAACGCCAGGCGCTTTTTTCCGCGGTTGCTGGCTGGCTATGCGCGCTGGCGGCAGAGGCGCCGCTGCTGGTGATGCTGGACTCTCTGCATTGGGAGGGCGAGTCAACCTACGATTTGCTGGTCCACTTGCTGGACCGGATTAAGGGTTATCGGATCTTGCTGGTGACCAGCCAGCGTGACAATGAAAATCGAACCGAGCGGCTGTTGAAAGCGGCGCGCAATGCCCTGGGCAGTGAGGCGGTAGCGGAAATACACCTTGCTGGTCTGGCGGAACAGGAGATCTGCGAATTTCTGGGGCAGGGCATGGCCGACCAGCCGCCGTCTCCGGAGATGCTGCGATCGCTGATGGATATTACCGCCGGTTCGCCGCTGCACCTGCGAGAAATTCGGCGACAGCCCATAGGCGATAGTGTCGCTTCCGGCCAACTGAATCTGGCTGAAGCGGTTAGGGCTAGAGTGAGCGCTTTGGCCAAGCCCCTGCGGCGCTTGATTGAGGTCGCCTCGGTGGTGGGTGAGGTGTTTGAACTGAAAGAGATTGTGGCGGTGTTTGACGATCCCGATGATCCCTTTGAGGCCCTGGACGGGGCGGTGGAAGAGGGTCTGGTGGATTTGATCGATTCGCTGCGACTGAGCTACCGGTTTGTCCATTCGCTGACCCGAGAAACCGTCTATGCAGGCATCGGGGCGGCCCGCAGGGCCCGGCTGCACCAGCGCGCGGGTGCCGCCATTGAGGCCCAGGGCCAGGTTGACTCACGGCTCAATGATTTGGCTCGCCATTACGCCAGAGCCGCTTCCCTGGGCTTTGAAACCACCGCCATCGACTACTGCCTGCGTGCCGGCAATCAGGCCCTTGATCAGTTTGCCAACGAAATGGCCTTGGGCCAATTTGAACAGGGGCTGGCGCTGTTACCACCAGCTGGCGGCAGCGCGGTGGAAATTGACCTGCTGACCGGCGTTGGCCGGGCTCAACGACGGTTAGGCACGCCGGAGTATCGCAGCGCCCTGTTTAAGGCCGCAGACCTGGCGCTGTCCCTGGGTGACGGTCCTCGGATGGCCATCGCCGTCTATGCCGCCTATCGGGGGTCCTACACCCGTGCTTTGCACGTGGACAAAAATGCCGTCAGCCATCTGCGCCAGGCACTGCAGCTGCTGGCCGATGACCAGCCCGGCCACCGGGCCCGTCTGTTGGCGCTACTGGCCATTGAGTTGACCTGGTCTGAGGATCGTCAAAAGGCCCTGGAGGTCAGCGAGCAGGCCATCGATGTGGCAACCCGCGAAGCTCCTGAGCTTGTCCTTCAGGTGCTCACACACTCCCTGTGGGTGAGGTTCTATCCGCTGTCCCGTCGTTTAGCGGTGGCGGACCAGATAGCGAGTTTGCGCAACGCCGATACCGACCCAAGACTGGCCTTTGAAATTGCCAGCCATGACATCTTTACGGCCACCCGGCTGGGTGATCGTCAGCGCCTGGACAGCGCCCATCAACTCGCTAAAGACTTAAGTCACAGCATTGGCCAGCCCAGCGAGCGATCCATGCTGCTGCTGCGGCAAACCACTTTGGCGCTAATGGAAGGGCGCTACCAGGACATGCAGTCATGCATGTCTGAACGTCGCCAATTGGCCCGGCAAATTGGTGAGGCGGATGGTGAGGCGGCGTTCAGGATTCACCAGTTCTGGTTGGCCTATGATCAGGCCCCAGCCCAGCAGTGTGGCCAGATGGTTGCGATGGCTGGGGCCACGCTGGATCCTCGTCAGCGGTTTTTTGCCTGGCCAAACCTGTTGATGCCGGCCTGTGATACGGGCCATGAAGCCCTGGCCCAGCAGATTGTGACTACCCTTGCCGAGGAAGGTTTTGAGGAGATTCCACGGGACCAGATGTGGCTGTGGAACATAGCTCAGCTGGCCTACGCGGTGGCGCGATTGAATTTATCCCAGCACGCTCAGGCGCTGCTGAGACTGCTCCAGCCCAAACGGGGTTACCAGGCCAATATGGTCTTCAATACCCTGGGCAGTGTGGCTCGCTACAGTGGGATGTTGAAATCAATGCTGGGTGATATTGAAGGTGCCAGGGCCGAGCTGCTGCATGCCATCGCCGACAACCAGCAGCTGGGCGCGGTGACCTGGAAGGCCCGCTGTCAGCTGGATCTGGCCGCGTTGGAACTAGCGAACGGGGGTTGCCCCACGGCATTGTTCAATGAGGTAGAGCAGACCGCCCAGCAACTGGAGATGCCGTTGCTGGGCAGTGCGCTGCAGAATTTACGCAGCTAGCTCGGCGGCTGTTCCAGCGCGCCCAGGGCGATATAGTCCAGGGTCTGGTTGAGAGAGCCCATGGGCAGTGCCTGGCGTTGTTCCAGGCTGACCTTGGTAGGGTCCAGCAAAGCGCTGAGCTGGGCGCTGCCGAGGATCTCCCCCGGGGCGGCATGCTGCAGCAGCGTGCGGGCTTCGTTGACCGGCCCGCCGTGGTAGATCCCATCTTCAAACAGCAGATCGCCGGCACTTAGCCCGACTCGCCACAACCGGGGTTTGTCCATCAGATAGCGAGCCGCGACCTGGGCTGAGTCGAAGGATGCCAGCACCCGTGAGCCTTCATGGGCCAAAATTTCAGCGCCGTTAGCTGCCATGTCATCGGCTGCGCTTTGGCTGGCCGATGGTTCTCCGGTATCAACAAACATAACTGTGGATGTGAACAGCCGACGTTCCCGGTGCTGTCGCCGCCGCCGCAGCCAGGCTGGCTGCACGGCCTGAGTCGTTGGCTCTGGATCGCCAACGCAGCTTACGAGCACTTCAATCAGCCTGCTGCGATATTCGGCGACGGAATGATTGGCTTTGATCAATGCCTGGCGGTCACCCAAGGATAAGCGCAGCTCGGCAGGCAGTTTGCAGCTTTGAAGGGTTACCACAAAAACCGGCTTTTCTTCATCCAGCGCAAACCGAATCTCGTTTAGACAAAACTCCGACTGCACCGACTGGCTGGTCTGCATGAAGATCAGCCCGCTGGCTCCCTCCAGGGCCTCGGCCAGCACCCGACGCCAAACGCTGCCGACCCGCACCCCATCGTCATACCAGAGTCGAATGCCGGATTCGTTGAGCCAGGCCATTTCGTCAAATACCATCGCGGCATCAGCGTGGGCATAGCAAACAAACAGATAGGGCAGGTCTCCGCGATAGGCGGGAAATGGGGTCTCAATCATCGGTGGGCTAAGCCAGCAGGCGTTGAGCGTGATTGTAACTAACCATAGCTTGTTGAGCCATCCATGTCCGCCAGATCCAATCTGGCTCATCACCCAGGTGCCTGAAGAGGCGAGAATTTTCCCTTTCGCCAGCGACCTTAAGGACTAATGCGGGCTGGGGTCGTAGCGATATCCTGTGCCGTAGACGGACTGAATCAGATTGTTGTCAGGGCGAGCGGCCAGCAATTTCTGGCGCAGGTTTTTTACATGACTGTCGATGGTGCGGTCGCTGACAATCCGATGGTCGGCGTAGGCCCGGTCCATTAGCTGATCCCGGGAAAATACCTGCCCAGGAGCATTTACAAAGGTTTCCAGAAGTCGAAACTCCACCGGCGTCAGATCCAGGCGCTGTTGGTCGACCCGGGCCAGCATCGCGCCGCTGTCCACCTCAATGGGTACACTACCTGGGTGATTGCTGTCCCAGCCGCGACGGCGCAAGGTGGCGTTGACTCGGGCCACCACTTCTCGGGGAGAAAAGGGCTTGCAGATGTAGTCATCAGCGCCAACCCCAAGTCCCAGCAGCCGATCAATTTCGTCCACTCTGGCAGTCACCATGATGATCGGTAAGGTGGACAGGGTTCGAAGTTCCCGGCAGATCTCCATGCCGTCCCGATTCGGCATCATCAGGTCCAACAGCAGCAGGTCGGGCATAAAAAGCTGAAACTCCGGCACTACCTGCGCGCCGTCATTTACACACTGAACCTGGTATCCGGCGTTGGTCAGATAGTCGGCCAGCAGCTGAGCAATCTTGGGCTCGTCTTCAGCGATCAGTATTTTTTTATTCATCATGGAGGCGTGCTTGTTGGTCAGATCTGGCCGGCATTGGGCAGGTTGAGCCGGATACTCAGACCACCCAGTCTGGACGGCCCGGCGCTGACGCTGCCGCCATGGGCGATGGCGACGCTGTGGACTATGGACAGCCCCAGGCCGGCGCCGCCGGTGGCTCGGGCTCGAGACCCTTCAACCCGAAACAGCGGGTCAAACAATTGCTCTATCACATCCTCTGGAACCCCCGGTGGCGAGTCCTCCCAGGTCAGCTGCCAGTGGTCGCCCTGGGGCTGTAAAGAAACCTCAATGCGGACGGGATTGTCACAATAGCGCAGGCTGTTTTGGAGCAGATTGTTCAGCAGTTGGCGCAGGCGAAAGGGGTCTCCCATAATCTGGGCGGGTTGCTGTTGGTTAATGGTCAGGCTGATGCATTCATGACCGCGGCAAAACTCTTCAGCCAGCTGCGCAAGATCCATGGGTTCGGTATTGACCAGATTGCCGCCGGCTTCTGACACTGACAGCAGGTAGAGGTCATCGACCAGGTGATTGAGTCGCTGGGCTTCCTGGTCCAGTGATTCCAGCGCGTCATGATTGAGCTCGCGTAGGCCATCACGCAGGGCGTGAATTTCGCCAGTGATCACCGCCAGCGGCGTTCGCAGTTCGTGGGAGATCTGGGCAATCCAGCGTTTTTGTTGGTTGCGCTGGCGATCCAAGGCGCCGGCCAGCTGATTAAAGTCTTCGCCCAGTTGGCTTAGCTCGTCGTTACTGTTAATAGTGATCCGTTCGTCATAGTGGCCCTGGGCCAGCTTGCGGGTGCCATCAGCCAGGCGCGGCAGCGGCGCGGTTAGGGTGCGAGCCATCCACAGGCTGACAAGGGCTGCGATGGCCATGGCTGCCAGCCCGATGGTCAGCGCGTTGCGGGACTGACGGCGGGCGAATTCAAGGTCTTCACTACGCTTAAGACTGGGCACCGGGGTCACCAGTAAATAGCCAATGACCTGATCGGAGGCGCTGATGGGGTGCCGAACAGCGTGCTCCTGGGGACCGGTGGAACCGGCAATGGTCCGGTCCTGCAGATCCACAATCGAGACTCGCTGAGCGATGTTGAGGATTGAGGTGTTAGCCCGGCCAGACGCCTGACGTGGGCCGGCATCGCTGGCGCCAGGTGGCGGACGTTTACCCGGCGGCGGGGGCCGTCCCTGCCGGCCAGGGCGACCATCGCGAGACGAGCCAGGCCTGGATTCCGACTTTGTGAAACTGAAGCCAAATTGTTGCTGCTGTTGATAGGGCGGTAGGCGCAGAAAAGACCAGTTGCCCTGGGATTGGTAAGCGCTGACCAACTGCTCTTTCAGCTGTTCCACTTCCAAGGCCTCAAAGGTCTTAAGGTATTGAACAAAACCTCGCTCAAAGCTTTGACCCATTAGTAAGGTCATTGCCAGCAGTGCCGCCGATACGGTGGTCACAGTGCCCAGGAATAGCTTTTGCCAGATACGCAGTGTCATTGAGATGAGGGTGGTGTTTAAGCAGCTCCACAATACCAGCGCTTAACGCAAGTTTAACCAGGTTCAGTAAATCTCCTGCGCTTCTCCACAATTGCTGACTGCTGGTTGCGCATTGCCTGCCTAGAGTAGCCCCTCACATCAATGTTGGAGCGCCTTTATGAAAATTACGTTAATCGGAATCACCTTTGTCGCCGCGACGGCGATCTTTCAACCCGTAGTGGCTCAGGACCAAGAGGATCGACGAGGCCAGCGCGACGGGCAGCGTGAGGGTCGGCGCGGACCTCCGCCACACCTACGGGAGCTTGAGGCGCTAAACCTGAGTGCTGAACAGCAAAGCGAAGCAGAGCTGCTGTTTCAGACTCAGCGAGAAGAAATGCGTGCGCTGCGCGAAGCTGATGCCTCCTGTGAAGATCGTCAGGCACTGCGGGCTCAGATTGACCAGAATCTCAGCGAAATCCTGACCGAGGAACAAAACCTGGCGTGGCAGGAACAAAAAAGCGCCAGGCCCCCACGTCGCAGCAGAGACGATCGTTGTGCTGAGGTGACCGAATGAAGATGGGTATGGCCCGGTGCATCGGGCCGCCACTGCCAAAGCCAGCTGGGAGATCCCGCCATGGCCATGCCTCGGTTAAACCCTTGGCATGGTCACTGGCCCTGGCCGCAGGTCTGACCACCGGTACTCTGACAACGGCTCAGGAGGCTTCCCAGGCTGCCCTGGACCAGGCCAATCGCCAACAGCAGGCTGATGAACTGCTTCGACAGGCCGACGAAAGCGGCAGTGACGTCTCGCCGGTGCGGCGAATTCGAGACGGTCGAGGGCGCGGTGACGACAATGATAGAGGCCAGAATGAAGACGGCGGTGACCGACGTGGTGGTCGGCAAGGGCGATCCCCCAGCATCGATGGCAGCGGCAACAATCGAGACTTCCCCACCGCTAACGCCAGTCACACTAACCTTGCTCGACTGGCAGCGCCGGCCTATGCCGATGGCATCAGCACTCTGGCGGGTCCCCACCGACCATCGGCGCGACTGGTGAGCAATCAGGTCAGCGCTCAGTCTGAGGATCTGCCCAATACCATGGGTTTGACCGACTATCTCTGGCAATGGGGACAATTTGTTGATCACGACATTGATCTAACCGACGGTATTAACCCACCTGAGCCGGCGGATATCCTGGTGCCGCCAGGCGACCCCTGGTTTGACCCGCAGGCTACTGGCGTTAAAAGGATTCGTCTGAATCGTTCGCTTTTTGATCTAGCCAGCGGCACCGGTGTTGACAACCCCCGTGAGCAAATCAACGAAATTTCCGGCTGGATCGATGCGTCCAATGTCTACGGCTCCGATGCCGAGCGCGCCAGCGGTCTACGCACCCTGGATGGGACCGGTCAGCTGAAAACCAGCGATGGTAATTTGTTGCCCTTTAACACCGACGGCTTGCCTAACGCCGGCGGCGAGAGCCCGGAGCTGTTTGTAGCCGGCGACCCACGCGCCAATGAACAGATGGGTTTATTGGCCATGCATACCCTGTTTGTTCGAGAGCACAATCGACTGGTGCAGGAGATGGCCGAGAACAATCCCGACCTGAGCGGCGAACAGCTCTATCAGCAGGCCCGAACAATGGTCATCGGCATCATGCAGGTGATCACCTACCAGGAGTTTCTGCCGGCCCTGTTAGGCCCCGACGCACTGCCTGACTACCAAGGTTATGACCGACGGGTGGACAGCCGGATCAGCAACGAATTTTCCACCGCCTCTTATCGCATGGGTCACAGTCTGCTGCCACCGGTGCTGTTGAGGTTGAATGGAAATATGGCTGAGTCCAGGTTTGGACACCTGTCCCTGGCCGACGCATTTTTCTCTCCGGCAAGGTTGGCCGAAGAGGGCGGCATTGAGCCTTTACTGCGAGGTCTGGCACAGCAGCTTTGCCAGGACTTCGACATCTATGTCATTGATGAGGTCCGAAATTTCCTGTTTGGCCTGCCGGGCTCCGGTGGTTTTGACCTGGTGTCGCTGAATATTCAGCGGGGCAGGGACCACGGTCTACCGGACTATAATTCCCTGAGAGTGGCGATGGGTTTGCAGCCGGCTTTGAGCATGGCTGATATCAGCGGCGATCCGGTGGTGGTTGATCGGCTGGCCCAGACCTATGCATCCCCTGATCAAATCGACCCCTGGGTCGGCGGACTGGCGGAAGATGCCGCTGGCGGAGGCCTGGTGGGTGAGCTGGTTGGCGCGGTGATTGCTGATCAATTTATCCGGCTGCGCGATGGCGATCGATATTGGTATACCCGAATGCTCAGCGCGGACCAGCGAAGTGAGGTGGAAAACACCCGGTTGGCTGACGTGATTCGGCGCAATACCCGTATTGGCAGCGAGTTAGGGGACCGGGACGTGTTTCGGGTCGACTAATCCACCATTGGAAGGGCTTTTTTCTTCTTTTTTCCGGCCGAACTGCGTAATGTGTGAGGTGTCCAGGTTTGCCGGGTAAGGTTGTTATGAGCTGCTGTCATTTTTATACGCCGCAAGGCGGTTGTGATACCGCTTTTTCGGTGGACACCTCCGCCATTACCTTTGGCCGGGGGGTGATGTCTGAACTAGGTAGTCAGACGCAGCGACTGGGGCTAAAACGGGTGGCTCTGTTCACCGACCCCAGGGTTCGTCAGCTGGAGCCCTTCGCTCTGGCGATAGGATCTCTGAAGGCCGTAGGCGTTGAGGCGGTGGTGTTCGATGAGGTGAGTGTTGAACCCTCCGATCAGTCGTTTTCCCACGCCGTGGCTTTTGCCTCTGAACTCAAGCCCGATGGTTTCATTTCCCTGGGCGGCGGATCGGTGATTGATACTGCCAAAGCCGCCAATCTGTACTTCAGCCACCCCGCTGATCTGCATACCTATGTGAACGCCCCGGTGGGCCGGGGCCAACCCGTGCCAGGGCCGGTGAAACCCCACATCGCCTGTCCCACCACCTCCGGCACCGGCAGCGAATGCACCGGCATAGCGATATTTGACGATACCCGGCTGGGCGCCAAAACCGGCATATCATCCGGCTACTTAAGACCCAGCAGAGCCTTAATCGACCCAGACTGGACCCGCTATCTGCCCAGTAACGTGGTGGCCTGTTCGGGTTTTGACGTGCTCTCCCACGCGCTGGAATCCTATACCGCCAGACCCTACACACGCCGGCCCATGCTGCCCGGCGCTGAGCGCCCGCCCAGTCAGGGTGCCAATCCCTGGAGCGACATGGGCTGCGCAGAGGCGCTGCGGCTGCTGGGCCGCTTTCTTGAGCGAGCGGTGGCCGATGCAGGGGACGATGAAGCCCGAGCCCAGGTCATGTGGGCCGCAACCCTGGCCGGAATCGCCTTCGGCAACTGCGGCGTTCATCTGCCCCACGGCATGTCCTATTCGGTTTCGGTGGGGGTGCCGGATTACCATCCCTCTGACTATCACGTGGACCATGGCGTGGTGCCCCACGGCATGTCGGTGATCCTCAGCGCGCCGGCGGTATTCGCGCGAACCGCCAGCACCTCACCGGAGCGCCATCTGCAGGCCGCGGCATGGCTTGGCGCTGATGCCGCCAACGCTGGGTTTGATGATGCCGGTGAAGTCTTGAGTGCACACCTGAAAACCCTGATGCGGACCACGGGCATGCCCCGGGGCCTTAAGGGTGTGGGCTATCAACAGTCTGATATCCAGCGCCTGGCCCAGGGCGCCATTGTCCAGAAACGGCTGCTGGACAATGCGCCGGTGGCAGTGGACGAAGCTTTGTTGTCGGAGCTCTATGAGGCCGCGCTCAGCTATTAGCTTGCTCATCGTCCCGGGCTTCGAACCGTGTCACAATGATTGGGAAATATAGTCACTGGCAAATCCCTGAGAGCTGCTAAATGCCCGAGCTGATTCCGTTTGACGAAGCGCGCCATGTAAGTCGACTAACCCAGGAAACCCTGGCGTTGATTCTGGCCGGCGGCCAGGGATCCAGACTCTACGAACTGACGGATTGGCGAGCCAAGCCCTCGCTGTTTTTTGGCGGCAAGTACCGGATCGTGGATTTCCCCCTTTCAAATTGCATCAACTCTGGCGTGCGCCGAATTGGGGTTCTGACCCAATACAAAGCCCATTCCTTGATCCGCCATCTGGTGCGGGGTTGGTCCGGATTCCAGGTGCCCGGCAGAGAGTTTGTGGAAATTTTGCCGGCCTCCCAGCGGGTTGGCGGTGAATGGTATCGGGGCACCGCCGATGCGGTTTATCAGAATATGGATATTATTCGAACCCATAATCCGCGCTTTGTGCTGATTTTGGCCGGTGATCACGTCTACAAAATGGACTACGGGCCGTTTCTTCGGGTGCACAACGATACCGGTGCTGACATGACCGTTTGCTGTCTGGAGGTGCCCCTGGCGGAGGCCGCCGGCGCCCTGGGCGTGATGACCGTGGATAAAACCGGACGCGTCATTGCGTTTGATGAAAAGCCAGAAAACCCGGCGCCGCTGCCGGGGCGTGATGATGTCTGTCTGGCTTCCATGGGTAACTATATTTTCAATACACCGTTTTTGTTCGAGCAGGTTACCCGTGATGCCGATACCCCTGGCACCCAACACGATTTTGGCCGCAACATCATCCCCGCTGTCATTAATAACTACCATGTGCAGGCCTATCCCTTTCGGGATCCGGAAACCGGTGACCAGGCTTACTGGCGCGACGTGGGTACCCTGGATGCATTCTGGGAAGCCAATATGGAGCTGGTGTCCGTGACGCCTCAGCTCAATATGTACGATCGTCAGTGGCCTATCTACACCTATCAAAACCAGCTGCCGCCGGCCAAGTTTGTGTTTGATGATAAAGATCGCCGGGGTTACGCAACCCAATCGATGGTCTCTGGCGGCTGCGTCGTGTCGGGCGCCAGTATCAACAAATCGCTGCTGTTTTCTAACTGCAAGGTAGAGGCCCACAGCGTGGTGACCGAATCGGTGCTGCTGCCCAACGTCAGCGTGGGCAGCCGTTGTCGATTGCATCGTTGCATTGTGGATTCCGGTGCGATTATTGAAAACGGAATGGAAATTGGCATTGATCGGGAGGCGGACCTGGCCAGGAAGTTTCGAGTCACCGACAGCGGACTGACTCTGGTGACCCCCGACATGCTGGGCCAGCACCTACACATGCATCGCTGAAAGCTCGGTCTTTTCCCTAATTTGTACGCCGGCCAGGCTTGACGGGCAGGCAGGAGAGTTATTGTGTCAGAAAGATCTAAACCGGTGATTGAGGCCGGCGACCTGGAAATTCTCAGCGGCGAAACGCTGCCGATGACCGCCGACGGCCTGTTCAGTGATTTAACGCGTTATTTTTCTAAAACCCTGGGTCGACGAACCATAAGAACCCAGCAGCCGTTTCTCTATCAAGCCCTGGCCATGGCGGTGCGGGATCGGCTGCTTGAGCGGCGCAACCAGACCCGCAAAGTGATCCAAAGTCGAGATCATCGTCAGACCTTCTATCTGTCCCTGGAGTTTTTAATGGGCCGGCTGCTGCGCAATTCCCTGCAGAACCTGGGCCTGGAAGGCGAGGCCGCGGATGCCCTTGAGCAGCTGGGGTTGGCCTTGGAAGACGTCTACGACCGAGAAAACGATGCGGGTCTTGGCAATGGTGGACTGGGCAGGCTGGCGGCCTGCTTCCTAGATAGTTGCGCAACCCTTTGTTTGCCGGTGTTGGGCTACGGCATCCGTTACCAGTACGGCATGTTTCGCCAACAGCTGGAAGACGGGGCCCAGACCGAGGCGCCGGACGCCTGGCTGCGTGAAGGTTATCCCTGGGAGGTTCAACGCATAGAGCTGAGTCAGACTGTACAGTTTGGTGGCCGCAGCATTGTTCATGAAAGGCCAGACGGCAGTCTGGGCTATGAATGGGTGGACACCAGCGACGTGCTGGCAGTGCCCTATGACGTGCCGGTTCCAGGCTATCGAAACCAGGTGGTCAATACCCTGCGCCTGTGGTCTGCCACCGCGCCGGATGAACTGAACCTGGATGATTTTAACGCCGGTGGTTATGCCGGCGCTGTGGCTGACAAGAACGCCGCTGAGCGCATCACCATGGTGCTTTACCCCAACGCTGCCACCGAAAATGGTCAGCAGCTCAGGCTCCGGCAGCAGTATTTTCTGGCCTCAGCCAGTCTTAAGGACACCCTGCGACGCTGGCGCCAACGCCACGGAGATACCATGCAGGGCTTTGCCGACAAGCACTGCTTTCAGCTCAACGACACCCACCCTGCGGTGGCGGTGGCGGAGCTGATGCGGCTGCTGATGGATGACGCAGGCCTCACCTGGGACGACGCCTGGTCCATCACCACGGCCACCATGGCCTATACCAACCACACGCTGCTGCCTGAAGCCCTGGAACAATGGCCGGTGGACATGTTCGGCCGGCTGCTGCCACGGCTGCTGGATATTATTTTTGAAATTAACCGGCGCATGTTGCTGGAAGTGGCCCAGCGCTGGCCCGGCGACGAGGCGCGTAAACAGCGCATGTCGTTGGTAGGCAACGACTACACGCCCATGCTCAGGATGGCCCATTTGGCCATCGCCGGCAGCTTCTCGGTCAACGGCGTCGCCGCGCTGCATTCAAACCTGCTGCGGGAAGGGCTGTTCAAAGATTTTGCCGAGCTTTGGCCGGATAAGTTCACCAACAAGACCAACGGGGTTACCCAGCGTCGCTGGCTGGCGGCCTGCAATCCCCGTCTGGCGGAACTGATCAGCGCCAAAATCGGTGATGGCTGGGTGACCGATCTAGCCCAGCTTGAGGGACTGACCCGGTTCGCTGCAGATCCGCAGTTCCAGGACCAATGGCGGCAGGTCAAACTGGCCAACAAGCAGGCGCTGGCCGCTGATATCGAACAACGCACCGGGGTCTTGGTTGACTGCGCTGGGCTATTTGATGTCCAGGTTAAGCGGATTCACGAGTACAAGCGCCAGCTGCTGAATTTGCTTCACGCAGTGCACCTTTATGACCGCATAGTGGGTGGTGACGGCGCGACCCTGGTGCCCCGGGTCATTATCATTGGCGGCAAGGCGGCACCGGGCTACGTGATGGCAAAGAACATTATTGAGTGCATTGTGCAGGTGGCCCAACGGATCAACAACGACCCCCGGGTCGGCAACCGGCTGAAGCTGATTTTCTACCCTGATTACAACGTTTCAGCCATGGAACTCATTTGTCCGGCAGCGGATTTGTCTGAGCAAATATCCACCGCCGGCAAGGAGGCCTCGGGCACCGGCAACATGAAGCTGATGATGAACGGCGCACTGACCATAGGCACCCTGGACGGCGCCAATGTCGAGATTCGTGAGGCGGCTGGCGCGGACAATTTCTTTCTGTTCGGCCTGACCGTTGATCAGGTGATGGACAGTCGCAGCCAGTACAACCCCAGGGAGATCATTGAAGCGGACAAAGACCTAGCTCGGGTCCTGGCGCTGCTGGCTGATCCCGAGATTCGCGGAAGCAAAGGGAGAGCCTTCGACAATGCTCTTCAGGCCATTTCCAGCCCCTCCGATCCATGGATGACGGCGGCGGATTTTCGCGGCTTTGTGGACGCTCAACAGCGCGTTGAGCAGGTGTTTCTCGAGCCAGGGCTGTGGGCAGAAAAAAGCATACTCAATACCGCCTGTTCCGGCCATTTCTCCTCGGACCGAACCATCGCCCAGTACAACGAGGAAATCTGGCGTCTGACACCTTTACCAGCGCTGGATCCCGGGTGATGTTTTTTGGCTGGTGGGGCCCAGTGCATGTTTGATCTTCGTCATGTGGTATTTGTAGCGCCTTTTTTTATGCCGGCCACCGTCAAATTTATTAACGGCGCAGCGGGTTTGCCCGGGGTGGCGCTAACCGTGATCTCCCAAGACCCGGAAGATCGAATACCTGCGGCGGTTCGCCAGCGACTGGCCGGGCACTGGCAGGTTGCTGACGCCCTGGACCCTCAGCAGTTGGTCGACGGGGTTCGATCCATTGCTTCGGTGTTGGGTATGCCGGAGCGAATGATAGGCGCCCTGGAGCAGCTTCAGGTGCCCCTGGCCCAGGCCAGGGAAGTATTGGGTATCAGCGGCCTTGGGGTTGTTGCCAGCAAAAACTTTCGCGACAAGTCGCAAATGAAAAACCGCTTGTCCGAGGCCGGTTTGCCCTGCGCCCGGCATCGCCTTGTGGGCAGGGCAGAGCAGGCCTGGGCTTTTCTGACCGAAGTCGGATATCCGGTGGTGGTGAAGCCGCCTGCCGGCGCCGGCGGCAAAGGGACCTGGCGTCTGAACAGTGAGCAGGATATGCACCAGCTGCTCAGCCAGGTGGCTTTGGATCCTGCCAGCCCAACCCTGTTCGAAGAGTTTGTTTCCGGCACCGAATACTCCTTTGACAGCGTCGTGGTCGACGGACAACCGGTCTGGCATTCCATCTCCCACTATCAACCATCGCCCCTGGAGGTGATGGAAAATCAGTGGATCCAATGGTGTGTGCTATTGCCCCGGGACATATCCGGGCCCCAGTACGATGCCATTCGCCGTGATGGCTTTGCCGCAGTCAAGGCTCTGGGACTTATCACCGGGCTCAGTCATATGGAGTGGTTCAAACTGGCCAGCGGCGCCATTGCCATATCCGAAGTGGGGGCAAGGCCCCCGGGTGCTCAGATCACCTCATTACTTTCTTATGCCCATAACCATGATTTCTATCGGGCCTGGCCGCGCCTGATGATTTTTGATCAGTTTGATCCGCCGAGCCGTGACTATGCGGTGGGCGCCGCCTATTTGCGGGGCCAAAGTGACCACAGCGGTGCTCAACGGGTCAAACACATTTTTGGGTTGGACCAGGCCCAACGGCGCTTTGGCTCAATGGTAGTTGAAGCGCAGCTGCCCCAGCCCGGGCAGCTACGTTCAGACAGCTATGAGGGGGAGGGCTACGTGATCTTGCGGCACCCGGAAACCGCCGTGGTGGAACAGGCGCTGTCGGAGCTGGTTCGCACGATTCGAGTGGAGTTGGGCTAAGCCAATGGCGCTGCGAATGATTCTGGGTCCCCAGCGGCCGGTCATTACCCTGAAGGAACTGACCGGCGACCTTCCCGAAGGGCCGGTGGCGGTGGTCTCGGCGGGTTGGCAGGAAGCCGAGGGTGATCTGGATGAGGTGGCAGAGCTGGTGGCCAGGCCGCTAATCGATCTCAACCTCTATCAAAGCGCGGCGGCGGCTTTTGCCGCAGACCCAAGGTTGCAGCAAGCACACCAGGAGCGCCAACAGATGCTAAGGGATCTGCAGCATCTTTACCGCCTGCGCCTGCGCTCGCTGATGATCGCCGCCCGCAGAATTGCCCGGGAAGAGGCCTCACCGGATTTGAAACAGGCGGCGTTGGAGCATGCCATCGCTCAAATCAGGGAGCTGGACCAGCATCACTTGAGCCAGTCGGAAAGAGTTCACGCCAGCTACGCTGAAGACCTGCGCCAGGAGCATTCGCCGGCCTTGGCTGAGCAAACCGAACAGGTGCATGAGCGTCTGGCAGCTTGCCAGTCTTTGCTGATTACCGGCGGCAACGTGGCCATTTTGATGAACCGGCTGAAGCTATTTGGCCTGGGCCAGTGGATGGCTGAAAAACCTCTGGTGGCCTGGTCTGCGGGCGCCATGGTGATGAGCGACTTTATTGTGCTGTTCAACGACCATACCCGACATGGGCGGCGAGAACACGAAGTGTTAATGAAAGGCCTGGGATTGATTCCTGGTGAGATTTTTCTGCCCGGCGCGGCGGCCAGGTTGAAAACCCAGGATCAGTCCCGGATGCGCATGATGGCATTGCGGTTTTCTGCCCATCGCTGCCTGGCTTTGGACAGCGGTGCCTGGATGAAATTTCAAAAAGGCAAGCTCAAGGACACTGCCGGGACTCAGCAAATACAGGCGGATGGGGTTTTGGCAGGGGTCAATCGCTAATGGGTACGCCGCTGAAAAAGCTGCTGAGGAAGAAGGCCCCTGGCGCTGCAGATATCGACCAGGTGCTAAGCAGTGGCGAGTTCCCCGTAGTCGATGAGCGTGAGGTGACCTTTGTCTATCGTGGCGAGGCTGACGGGGTAAATTTGCGCTGCTGGGTGGCTGGCTTTTCCACAGCCCAGCCTCTGGCAAGGCTGGATGGCACGGATCTTTGGACCGTCACAATTGATTTGGCACCGGGCTCGCGGATTGAATATAAATTTGAGGTGTTGCGAGACGGCCATGCAGAGCTGATTGTTGATCCCCTTAATTCAGTGTTGGCTAACGATCCCTTCGGCGCCAACTCGGTCTGTCAGGCGGCGGGGTATGAGCGCCCCCAGTGGACCCTGTTCCGGGACCAGGCCCGGCGCGGTTCAATTCAAACCATGAGTATTCCCAGCGCCGCTTTTGGTCAGCGGCGAGATGTGCAGATATACCTGCCGGCGCGATTTCGGAGCAATCGTCGCTATCCACTGCTGGTGGTGCACGACGGCGGCGACTATGTTCGTTACGCCGACCTGCAGGTGGTGCTGGATAATCTCACCCATGATCTGGAAATACCGCCGATGATTGTGGCTTTGACCCAATCACCGGATCGTTTAGTGGAATACGCCGCCGATCCCAGGCACGCCAGCTTTATTTGTCAGGAGCTGTTGCCAGCGCTTACGGAGCATTACCCGCTGCGCGACGACCCCCGCTCGCGCTGCCTGATGGGCGCCAGCTTCGGTGCGGTGGCCTCGCTGCACGCCGCCTGGCTCAACCCAGATCTGTTTGGCTGTTTGCTGCTTCAATCTGGCTCCTTCGCCTTCAGTGATATTGGCAAGCACCAGCGCGGAACGGCCTTTGATCCGGTGGTGGATTTCATCAATCGCTTTCGAGAAAACCCAGGGCACCCAGCCCGCAAAGTCTATCTGAGCTGCGGACTTTATGAATCGCTAATTTTCGAAAATCGCTCCATGGTACTGAAGCTTCAACAGCAGGGGCTGGATGTGATGCTGGAAGAAGCTCGGGATGCACACAACTGGGAAAACTGGCGAGATCGCCTACGCAGCGGCATATCCTGGTTGTTTCCTGGACCGGCATGGATGGTGTATGAATAAGATAACTTGCAGCGGCTGCGCATTATTTTCAGGAGTACTTAAGTGACCACCCACGTTCGCAAAATTGGACTTTCTCTGGGCGCTGATATCTGCTGGCCTATTTGCTATGAAGCGTTGCTGAAGCAGCTGGACCTGCGGATCGCGGATGGTAAAGATACCCTGCGGTTTGAGTCTGAGCGGGTGCATATAGAGCCCTTTGACCTGCGTCAGCCCTGCCAGTACGACCTGGTGATCGACCGCCTGACCCATTGGTATCACACCTCCCGGGAGTGGATCAAAAAGTCCATCGTGATGGACGATCTTTATGTCTTTAACAATCCCTGGACCCTGCAGTCGATGGAGAAACAGACTACCTATTGCGCGGTGATGAGGCTGGGTTTCCCGGTGCCTGATACCTGGCTGATTCCGCCCAAGGAATATGCAGAGTCTTCAGACCTTGAGCCCACCTTGAGCCAATACGCCAAGCTGTTTAATCTCGGAGATATTGGCGATCAGATTGGCTATCCCCTGTATATGAAACCCTACGACGGCGGCGCCTGGGTAGGAGTGACGGCCATCGACGATCGCCAGGCCTTGGAAAAAGCCTACGATCAAAGCGGCACCCGGGTGATGCATTTACAAAAGGGTGTGCTGCCCAACGATGCCTTCGTGCGCTGTGTAGGTTTGGGCCCCCAATACCGCTGCGTCAACTATGACCC
>CAYGPO010000063.1:0-26886 GCA_964351665.1 uncultured Gammaproteobacteria bacterium
TGCAATCCCGGCGGGAGACCCGCGGGTTACCACTCAGCCGGAGTGGTCACGGTTATTGAGTACAGGTTATCGCGACGACGAAATTTGGCGAGCAACAAAGAGGCGTCATTCGTTCAGACTTTCCGAATATGTGCCTTGAGACCGCACGGTTGATCCATTTGTCAGCCGCGTCACTACACGCTTTCGCGTCGCAGTGACGCGGAACAACTTGCCGAGAAATCAATCGACCGACAGTCGTCGTCACTAGGTCTTGCGTCGAGGGCACCAACAAACTCGTTGATGCCCGAGACAATTGATGTTCAATCTAGCTGAGCGGGGTCCAATAGCTTCGGCGCCTCTCGGGTTAATAGATATTGACAATCAAATCTGGAAATACGCCTACGCTCAATTCATAGTAGAAAGCTGTAACCAGGGGGCAACACGAATGGGGTGGCGTGGAACAGTAAGATCTCTAAACGCAGCACTCAAATCTGCCGAAAGAGAATCACAGCGACGAAGCAAAGCTCAGCTAAAGCAAGAAATCGCAGAGCACGCGGAAACTGCCGTATCCGAATGGCAAGCATATCTTCTTGAACTCAAGACAGTTCATGTTCGGCTGGCAAACGCTGTTGACTGGAATTCACTGGCTGAGAAAACACAACCAGACAAGCCTGGTCGCCTGACCAAGCACATTGATAAAGCCAACAAGGCGCTCAAGAAATTCAAACCAGGTAGATTGGATTTTCTCCGCGGCGGTACGGAGAAACGTCAACAGAAACTCCTGGACGCACAACAAGCCGCGCCCGACATAGACCAGGCTGATTACGAAAAAGCGATCAAGAAATATTCAGAAGAATTTGCCGAGTGGGAGACAGACACCACGCTAGCCAGAAAATTGATTGCGGGAGACCCGGAGGCCGTCAAAGAGGTTATAGATGAGTGTCAATCGATGTCTGGAGAACATTTGATAGGCGAATCCATTCAATTCGAAATTTCCGAATTCGCAGTGCATGCAAAGCCGAATATCCACACAACAGAAATCGTACCCGACTATAGGCTGAAACAACTAGCAAGCGGCAAATTGTCAAACACCAAGATGCCTATTGGCCAACGAAACGAGATCTACCAAGACTACGTAGCCAGCGTGGCCCTGAAAGTCGCTGGTGATTTATTCAAAATCCTGCCGCACCAAGAAGTTTATGTCACGTGCATAGCAGAAATGCTGAACTCAGCGACCGGTCACAAAGAGCCGACGCCAATTCTCACGACTCACTTCGTCCGAGAGACGTATTTTGATCTGAATTTGGTTAGCGTTGATCCCTCTGACTCGTTAACAAACTTTCGACACGATATGGATTTTAGGAAAACGAAGGGATTTCGCGCTATCAATTCATCCTTGGTTCCTTCTTGATACTTGGGCCCTAAAAAACTGAGACTGCTGACCATTCAAAGGGACGGCAAGATTTCTGACCTTGCCCTTGTACAGGAAACTTGAGAAATCGATCGAGGAGCGACACCCAACTGACTCGACGGCCATAACTCTAGGATCACGCCTACTTCGTTTGCTGTTGGCGGCATCATAAAAATTCAAAAATGCGGGATAAAATTCGTAATTTCCGCTAATTCTTGCATTTTTACGACTTTAATCCTGAAAAAACAGCCCTGATCGCAGTGAGATCACCTGCCCACACCCGTGAAAAATCATTCGAGGTTGCTGGCGACCGACCAATCAAACCATCGTCGAGGTCTTGATTGCGGACGCTCAGTGCAGAGCTGTTCGTGTATGCAACGTCGACTGCTCGGCATGGCCGGGCCTCCCCACTATACAAGGTCGCTCGCCTACTCGGAAATTGCGCAAATCTCAGCACAGTGTTGTTGCAAATTGAGGACACGACGGAAAGCTCTCATGCTGATGCTGACGGTACCACCAAGAAAGGAGGAACACGCATGCCTGATTTTCACTTTACAACAGTTAAACGGACATTCACGCCTATTTTCCTGCTAATAACAATTAGAGACTGGTTATCGCCCCACAGAGTGACTTAACAGCGTTGGTCGCTACGCCGATAGGCACCAGGGGTTCGATCAGAATTATCATTACCCTGATTGCATAGACATTTGTTGGAGGTGAATAAGTCTTCACCTGTGCCCTTCTCTACTCTGATGTGCAACAACCACACCCGACCATCAAGTTCGTCACAGGGGCAGCACGCAAATGTTAAGACGTCATCAGAAAAGACCAAAGCACCCTACCGGCTCGCTAGCTCTCACACTGGCGATCTCTGCGGCTCTGCCGCTGTCAGCCACGGCTCAGTCAGCCTTGGAGGAGGTCATCGTGACTGCGCAAAAGCGCGAGCAGTCCATGCAGGACGTCCCCATATCGATTTCTACGGTAAGTGAACAGGCGCTGACCAACAACATTGTTAATAATGTGTATGACCTGCAGGCGGCGGTACCCGCGCTGCAGGTTCAAGCCGTTGATCCACCGGGTCAGGGCACGGCGTTTGCCCTTCGTGGCTTGGGCAACTCAGTATTTAACCTGGGGTTCGACCCAGCCGTTGCTACTTTCGTCGATGGCGTTTACCGCAGCCGGTCCGGCGTCATCGCCTCCTCAGACTTCCTTGATCTTGAACGTGTCGAGGTGTTGAAAGGGCCCCAGGGCACACTGTTCGGCAAAAATACCACGGCAGGCGTGGTTCATTTTGTCAGCCGTAAGCCGGATTTTGATGGCACTTCAGGCAGCATAGAAATTGGCGCCGAAGAGTACAGTCGATTCCGATTCAAAGGGTCAACCAACTTCGCTGTTAGCGATACAACCGCATTTCGAGTAGGCGCCACCTACAGCAAGGGTGATGGCTGGCTGGATTTGATTGGATCGGGACAGGACATTCATGACCGAGATCGCTTCTCAATCAAAGCTCAAGGTCTGTTTCAACCCAGCGAGAATTTGTCTATCCATCTGATCGCCGATTACTCAAGCGCCAGCGAAATATGCTGCACGCCCCTTCGTAACGCCAATGATCCTTTGTCGGCGTTAGTGAACGGGCCAGCAGCGGTCAGCGTCGGTTCCGGCATTGTTGATCCACCAAACCTGGATAACCTGGTTGCTGAATCAAACCTTCCGCCGAGTTTTGAGGCGGATGACTTCGGCCTGTCGGCGGAAATCACCTGGAACCTGAGCGACACGCTGGCACTGACGTCAATCACCGGGTATCGCGATTATGAGGACAGCGTCAATAAAGATAATGATTTCAGCGGTGTCGACGTGTTGCGCAGTAACCAAGACCTTCCAGAGGTTAGCCTGGTATCCCAGGAATTACGCCTCGCCGGCACCATGGAGTTTGACAGCGGCCGATCATTGGAGTGGGTGGTAGGCGGCTTTTACTCTCGAGAAAACATCGAGCTGTTCAATGAGTTCATCTGGGGACCACAAATCACCGCCTGGCCATTCTTTGCGCCTGGCCTTTTCGGCAACACGCCGGGTCGAGCGTTTGCTCATGATATTGAACAGGAAATTGACAGTAAGGCACTGTTTGCCCACAGCGTTTTTGAACTCAGCGATACGGTTAACCTGACGTTGGGCGCGCGGTATTCCGATGATGAGAAAACCGGCTCAATGGTTAGCGATCATCCGTTGACGAATGCTTTTGGACTGTTCAACAGTTTGCCGCTGGCCGTTGTTTACGACTACGACACAACCTTTCAGGACAGCGAACCCACCTACTCTGCAACGCTGGACTGGAAACCGACGGATAACGCCATGCTGTTTTTCACCTACAGCAAAGGCTACAAGTCTGGTGGCATCAGCATGACTCGGGATGCCGCCGGTTCAGCGGTGGTGTTTGGGGACCCTGCCCTGGGCTGTGCGCCGGGATTCAGCGCTATCCCCATGTCTCCGCTGTGTGCCGGACCCGTGTTTGAACCCACTTTCGAACGGGAAGAGGCGGATCACATTGAAGTCGGTCTCAAATCCGATCTGGTCGATGGCAGGCTGCGGCTTAACGTATCGGCATGGAACACGGACTTTGAGAACCTGCAAACCCAGACGCTGCGCGCCGATGGTGCGTTCGCAGTGGTCAATATTGCCGGGGCCACTTCCCAGGGCGTTGAGGTTGAAGCCCTGTTCGCTGCCACGGACTACATCAGTCTAAACGCATCGATCCAGCTGTTGGACGCCACCTATGAAGACGGACTTCCGGCATTAACGCCAGGATTTCCCCCAATCGGCGGTCAGGAGATACCCTTTAGCTCGGATACCACAGCAAACCTGGGGATTGACTTTGAACGCCCACTGACAGGTTCGTCGTGGAGCCTTTATGGCGCAGCCAACGCTTATTATAGAACCGACTACTTCAACTTCACGGAACCCAATCCTGCCCTGGTTCAAGACGGCTATACGCTGTTCAACCTGCGCTTTGGCGTGCGAAATGACAACTGGGATTTTTCAGCCTGGTGCCGCAACTGTACCGATGAGCGTGTGACCTGGAGCAACTTTCAGTTACCCTTTGACGGACTGGTTCTGGCACCCCCAGGCGCTTCCCTGGGAACCCGGTTTTCTCACGTTGCCGAACCCAGCATCGTAGGAGTCTCTGCGTCCTATCGATTTTGAACCTGCGCCCCAGTGACAGGTAAGTAGTGTCGTACTTTGGCCCGCAACCCCAACGGTTGCGGGCCTCGATATTTTGAAAGGACCAAAATGACCCAGCCTCTCGCCAGATTTCCACTGCTGACCTACGCCCTTCCGTCGGCGCCGGTTTCGATGTTAATGATGATGCTGGTGGTCTATCTGGCACCCTATTACGCGGCACACATGGGTTTGGAATTGGCCGCGGTAGGCGCAATCTTTTTTCTGGCAAGACTATGGGATGCGGTGATTGATCCCATGGTGGGCTATCTTTCGGACCGCACCCGTTCCCGGTTTGGTCGCCGCAAACCCTGGATCGCTGTCGGCACTCCGCTTCTGCTGCTAAGCGTCTATGGGTTTTTCCAGCCTCCCGAAGGTAGTGGCACTGGCTACCTTGTGGTGGCCGCCCTGGCGTTTTACGCGGCGATCACCATTGTTCAGATTCCTTACCTTTCCTGGGGCGCTGAACTTTCTCGAGACTACGCTCAGCGCACCCGCATCAACGGGTACCGTGAGACCGGCACAATGATCGGAATCATTATGGTAGCGTTGATTCCCCTGGTGTTTTTGCGGGGCACTGATCCCACGGTGGCCGATATCGTGGGCGTGTTCACCATCGTGGTCATGGTGCTTTTGCCCATCACCGTGCTGCCCGCCCTGATGTTTACGCCACAGACGCCAGCGATTGATGGACCGCGACTCAGCCTGGTGAAGGCGCTTTATGCGCTCCGGGTGAACAAGCCGTTTTTGCGCCTGATGATAGCCAGCTTGCTGATCTGGGTTGGCGGCCACATTTATAATTCTACATCGCTATTTCTAATGAAAGACGCGCTGGGTTTTTCTCCTGCCAACTTTCTCTGGTTCATGGCAGTGCAGTTTGTCGTTGGCGTCATTTGCCTGCCACTTGTTGTGAAAATCTCGGGACGAATTGGCAAACACCGGGCCATGATTTTTGTAGGAATAGCCTATTTCGTCATCCTGCCCCTGTTTCTACTGGTAGAGCCCGGCAATCTCACCCAGGTGGTTATCGTTTATGCCCTCAAGGGAATGGTCACTTCAGCCATTTGGGTATTGCCCCCGGCCATGGTGGCAGACACTATTGAACATGGCCTATTGGAGGGTGCTGGCGACGATGCAGCGCTCTACATGTCGCTGTACTTTTTTATTCAGAAATTGTCAGCCGCAGTAGCCGTTGGCTTGGCCCTCCCGTTGGCAGCCTGGCTAGGTTTTGATCCACAGCTGGGGGCACAGTCAGAGTCACTGGTGGGCCTCAAGTTTGTTGCGGTGATCCTGCCGGGAATTCTCGCAGTCCCAGCAGCTTGGCTGCTGTTCAACTATCCCATTGACGAAAATCGTCACGACGAGATTCGCGCTGAGCTCAAACGCAAGGGCATCGCCACCGGCTGAGATTGGATCTGCCAACCGGTTTTACTGGCGGTAGGCTTGAGCGTCCAGTTCTATCAATGCATCTGCCACCATGAGTGACGAACCCACCGTGGTTCGAACCGGCGGCAAGCCCGGAAAGTACTCGGCATAGGTTTCATTGAAGATTTTGAAATTTTCCGCATCGGTGAGCCAGACGGTGATTTTTACCACGTCGGTCAGGGTTAGATTCTGGGATGCCAGCGCCGAGGACAGATTGTCCAGGCATTGGCGGGTCTGAACCGCGATTCCACCAGGAACGATGTTCATTTCGCCATCGAACGGCAATTGACCGGATACAAATACGAACCCACCGGCCTCGCGGGTTAGAGCAAAATGTGGCTTTGGCGTAGTCATGGGGTGTATTCCGATTGGGCGGCCACCGCAGCAAATAGTGGTCCGTCGGTGTGGTCAATCACCACCATCTTGATGGCGGCACCGGGTTCAAGTGAACTGGCGCTGGTCAATAGCCGGGTCAATACCCGCACGCCTTCTGTTAGATCTACCAGTCCCACGCTATAGGGTGTCATGCAGGCAAACCCAGCCCCAGCGGCATGGACCCGCGTACCGGCATAAAGCACGCCATCACCCTGGGCAGCCTCCCAGATGAAGCGGTCGCCATGGCAATGTGGGCAAATATTTCGCGGCGGAAAATTGAGCTTTTCGCATGCATTACAGCGAGCCAAAAGAAATTGCCCCTGGGCGAGCCCCTCCCAAAAAGGCGCTGTGCGGTTGTTTGCCAGCACAGCCAGCGGCCGCGGCATTGAACTGGCAACTCGCAGGAGTGTCATTGCGGTCCCTCAAGCACATGGACCAGGGCGGCGTTGTAGTTGCCCGCCTCACACGTATTCAATGCAAGGGTGACACCATCGACCTGCCTCAAAGCTGCCTCGCCCAATAGCTGTTCGCGAACTTCCAGTAGGCCGTACAAGCCGGTTAAGGCCGGCGGATGGCCTCTGGATAAACAGCCGCCGGACGGGTTGATGGGAATGGCGCCGCCAACTGCGGTCTGGCCATCAGCCGCTGCCGCTCCGCCCTCGCCTCGCCCGAACCAGCCCAGTGCCTCGCTGGCCAACACCTCGGTGATTGTGCACGGCGCGTAGATTTCCGCCAGATCGATATCTGACAGGCTAACCCCAGCATCTTTTAGGGCCGCCGGACCCGCCCGCTGAAGCGACTCAAAGGCCGTTATATCATGGGGTACCGAGCTGACCTGATGACGTCCGTCATGGTAAAACCCCCGACCCTTAACGGTAACAAACGGTCGCCCAGTTGCCTTGGCCGCCTCCACGCTGGCAAGTACGAGGCAAATAGCCCCGTCAGCAATCGCTGGTACCTCATAAAGCCCCAGTGGCTCCACAATTTGGCGCGCATTCAGCACCTGTTCCAAGGTTAGTGGATCGGTAAACTGAGACAGCGGGTTATGCATTGCGCAGGCCCGACTCTTAACCGCAACGCTGGCAACCTGTGCGCGAGTAGCGCTTGTTTCAAAAAAGTATCGCTGTGCATCCATGGCGTACCAGGCGATGGGGGTGGCGCCAAACGGTGCCTGAAACTCCACATCCCCCACAACGCTTAAGCCAACCTTCATGGCGTCGTTGGGGTTGCCGCCCGACGTGAACGCTGCGCCAAGGGCCAGCGAAAACTGGGTTCGGTTCAGCTGAATGTCTGCAGCGGCCTGATCAAACGCCAACCCACCGGTGACGCCCATTTCCATCACTTGCGATATCTGACCATTGCAACGAAGGCCCAAACGAGAAGCCACATGGGTGGCAAATCCCTGTTGGCGGGTTTGGGGCGACACCATGGTAAAAACCGCGGAGCCGATGTCCTCAGGACTAACGCCCGCTTGGGTGATGGCGCCGCTGGCGATCTGGCATAGCAGGTCCTGTTCTGATATCGGCGGTCTGGCACCATACGCGGTGGCGTACCGACCTACGGGAGCGGCAACCGCCCCAACGATGGCTATCGGATGGGAGTTCACGCTGATTGCGCAGCGGACTGCACCTGACCGTCCAGGTACTGATCACGCACCAGGCGCTTTTTGATCTTACCGCTGTCCTCTCGGGGCAGCATTTTCGAGAAGCAATATTCTCGAGGCACTTTATAGCTCGCGATTCTTTCTCGTAGCGTGTTGATCAGCGTATCGCTTTCAAGCGGGCTTCCCGCCTCCACGACCGCTACCAGTCGTTCGCCAAAATCCTTATCAGGCACGCCAAAAACCACGCAGTCTCTAACCCCCGGTAGGGTAATCAGCACTTTTTCAATTTCAGCCGGATAGATATTGACCCCACCGGAAATCACCATATCGGTCTTGCGGTCGCTGATGTATAAAAAGCCGTCTTCGTCCAGATAACCCACATCACCTGTCGCCACAAAGTCGCCCAACCTTACTGCCGTGGTCTTTTCGTTATCCCGGTGATACTCAAAGCGAGTTGTGGTTTCCGACCGCACACAAATTTCACCCGCAACGTTGATGTCACAGTCCTGTCCGCTGTCGTTGAGTATTCGAAGTTCAACGCCCGGGCCGCTTTTGCCTACCGTGCCGGGATGCGCCAACCATTGTGCTGCCGTGCAGCTGGTGGCAATCCCAATTTCAGTCATGGCGTAATATTCTGAGATCACTGGGCCCCACCACTCAATCATCTTGCGCTTAATATCAGGCGGGCACGGCGCCGATCCGTGGGTGACGAACTGCAGGCTGGACAGATCGTAGGATTCGCGAGTTGTTGTGGGTAAACCCAACAAGCGCACAAACATCGTTGGCACCATATGCAAATGGGTGATTCGATAGGTATCAATCAGCGCCAACAGTTCCTCGGCTTCAAATCGAGGCTGCATCACTAACAGCCCACCTGAACGAACAATCTGATTGCCATAGGCGTTAGGGGCTGAGTGATAGAGCGGGCCGCTCATCACCGATCGAATCTCGGGATGGTCAAAACCCCAGGCGGCATTGGTCCGTTTCCCAATGGCAGCAATGACCTCAGCCGTAGCCGACTTGCGTTTCACTCCTTTGGGCATGCCGGTTGTACCAGATGTGTAAAACATGGGCCCCGCCATTTCCCGAGGTGGCTCATGCCATTCAACAAAGGAATCAATCCATACCCGCCAATCCGGCACAGCACCAGGAACCTCACACCTGGACGCGTCAATAGCGTAGGCCGCAGCAATTTCTGCAGGTGTACGAACGCCAATCACCGTAACCTCATTGAGCACTGCCACTACCGATTCAGTCAGTAGGTCGGCATGGGCGACCAACACTTTGGCACCGCAATCATCCAGGATATGGGCAATTTCTTCGGCCCCAAGATGCCAGTTGAGCGGTACCGGCGAGGCTCCAAGTAGTGCTGCACCCTGGGTCGCTTCAAAAAAAGCGAAATCATTGCGTAACAGCAGCGCCACCTGATCGCCCTGCCAGACCCCCAGGTCGTGGAGCGCCGAGGCCGCCTGACGGGAGCGGGTACTTAACGTCTCGGGCGCCAGGTAGCGCCTGCCGCTCACGATGCCGCAGATTGGAATTGCCGATGCTGGTGCCGCGTTTGTCACGAAGCATTGTCCTTTAGGTCAATCACTACCCGTCCCCGAACTTGCCCCTTTAGCAATTGGCTGCCCAACTCTGGGGCGCCGCTCACCGGCTCCACTCGGTAAATGGTCTTGAGGAGTTCCAAGTCTGTATGCTCACCCAGTGCCTGCCAGGCTCGCTGGCGAGCCTCGATTGGCGCCATCACTGAATCGATCCCGCATAGACGAACGCCACGCAGGATAAATGGCATCACCGTGGTGTTGAGCTTGGCACTGGCAGCCAGCCCGCAGGCCGTTACGATGCCGCCGTATCGGGTCTGGGCCAGCACGGTGGCCAGCATTTCGCCGCCGACACAGTCCACAGCGCCTGCCCAACGTTCAGGTTCCAGTGGTTTGCTTGCGCGACTCAGTTCTTCTCGATCAATCAGTTTGCGGGCACCCAACCCGGTGAGAAACGCTTCGTTTTCAACCGCGCGGCCGCTGGCGCCCACAACGTCATAACCCATTGATGCCAATACCATTACCGCAATTGAGCCAACGCCGCCTGATGCGCCGGTCACCAATATCGGACCATCACCAGGCTTCACGCCTTGGTCAGTAAGCGCCTGTACTGACAGCATTGCCGTATAGCCTGCTGTACCGATAGCCATGCATTGCTCCGCTGAAAACTCCTTGGGTTGTCGAACCAGCCATTCAGAGCGAACCCGCATCTTCTGGCTGTAGCCGCCCCAATGACTTTCAGACAGACCAAAACCATTGACCAGCACTGGATCACCAGCAACAAACTGATCGCTTTTTGATTCAATCACGACACCTGCCAAATCGATACCGCAGACCATGGGAAAGAATCGACAGATCGGCGCACTGCCGGTTAATGCCAGTGCATCCTTGTAGTTCAACGTAGAGCAAGACACATCGACCAGCACATCGTCATCAGGCAAATCGGCGAGGTGAAGTTCGCGCATGCCCACTTTATGATTTTTGTCTACCCGGTCGACGACCAGCGCCTTAAAGGGTTCATTCATGACTAGCGTCCCCAAACATACTCCTTTCTGCAGCTTTGCACTCTAAGTCATCAGACCCGAAAAATTTTATGACATTGCCTGCGTTGATACTGCGATTGATTGGCCGGCAGTTCATGGGTTCGCCGCGTCACGCGCCGCCTTGGGCGTAATGCCGAAATGACGTTTAAAAGCGGTGGTGAAGTTGCTGGAGTATTCGTACCCAACGTCCAGCGCCACCTCTGTGACACTCAAGTCGGTGGTTTCGATCAGCTTTTTCGCTAGATCCATCCGCAGGTGCTGTGAAAAATCGAATATCGTCGTGCCGTATACCTGCTTAAACGCTCGCATTAATTTAGCTTCGTTAAGCGCTACGATTCGAGCCAGGTCGGCGATTTTTGGCGGGTTAAGGAAGTCTTTTTCTAACAAACGTCTGGCCGCGGTCAACTTTTCCAGATCGGCCTGACCTAACCCGCCATCGCGACTATCAAGACCCGCTTCCGCATCAATCACCGCTTTAATGCTTAGTGACAACAATTCATAGGCTTTTGCTTCGGCGTAAAGAATCCGCAAGGAACCGGCAAGTTCACAAGCCAGCAACGATGCAGCCGCTCGCACCATATCCGCACGCAGGGGAATCGTCACCTGTCGAGATTGGCTGGTATCGCTGGCAAGAAACGCCCTTACGTAGGCTGGCAACTGATGATTCACGTCGCCCAGTCGGTTGTTGAGAAAATCTGCACTTAACAGCAGCGTTACGGACTGCTCATGCTGGCCGGCGAAAAACCATTCCCGCTTGGATATCCCGTCGGGGTGAAGCAACAACATGCAGCATCGTTCGGGGATGTCGACCTCTTTTTCGCCGTCCAGTCTCGCTCGACCGGCCCCGGAAAGGCGATAATGCAACTTCAACGTGGCCCCTTCTCGCACCCGTATTGTTGCTGGCTGTTCGTGCCTGACATCGCCAACAACCATGTCGAAACCGTCGGCAATATGGACCACGTCCCGGTATCCAAATGCGCCAGTGATCTCTGGCACCAGGCGCATCCCTGACTCTGGCGGAAATGGCTGCACAGTATCAGGGGCGTAATAATCCCTGACGTCTTTAGCCGGTTTTTCCCCCTCGGTCTTGCGGGTCATATCCACCGTGTACCTGGCAACGAACGTGCGCGCAGTGTGCCCACGGCGCGAGTCGCAAGTCAAAGACTTCACGTTTCGCATCATTAGGACAGCTGTTCGAATAAGTTAGCACCTGAAAGTTGGGATAAGTTAATGGCTGGTGAATAGAAAAGCTTGGTATATCAGTGGCGAAGCCATCCACACATTGGGACTACATTATCGTTGGCGGAGGATCTGCCGGCTGCGTACTGGCCAATCGATTAAGCGCCGACCGGGCTTGCCGCGTACTGCTGCTGGAGGCAGGAGGCAGTGACCGGAAGATCGCCAGCCGAGTTCCTGCGGCCATTGGTAGCGCCATTACCAGTAAACACATGAACTGGCAGTATCAGGGGCAACCGGATCCGTCGCGGGCAAATCGCAGCGACATGTGGCCTGCTGGCCGCATGCTGGGTGGCGGAAGCGCCCTTAACGGCATGATGTTTGTTCGTGGGCACAATAGCGACTACGACCACTGGGCATCGTTGGGGAACGTCGGCTGGAGATATCGGGATCTCCTGCCTTACTTTCGGCGACTAGAGCACAATGAACGTGGTGCTGATGCGTTCCGCGGAACCGGAGGGCCTTTATCCGTCGCCGACGTTCGCATTCCCCATCCACTGACCGACGCCTTTGTCGTCGGCATGCAGGAGCTGGGAGTACCCCGTAATCCAGACCTGAACGGCGAAGGCCAGGTCGGCGTGGACTACTGTCAGGTCACCCAGCGCCGAGGGTTTCGTCACAGTACGGCGACCGCGTACCTTTCTGGCATCCGCAATCGCCCTAACCTGACAATACAGACTCTGGCCTGCGTTCAACGGATCCGCGTCAAAGACGGGGTTGCTAGGGGCGTGGATTATTCAGTGGGCGATGAGTCACTCAGCGCCACTGCATTAAGCGGCGTTGTGGTATGCGCAGGGGCCATTGGGTCGCCCACCCTATTGCTCCGATCTGGCATTGGCAACGCCGGTGATCTTTCTGCGTTGGGAATTGAGGTGGTATTGGATTTGCCGGGTGTCGGTGAGAATCTGCAGGAACATCCCGGCATGATCGTTTCGGCCCATGTCAATCAGCGAACCTTAACCAGCGACAGAAATCCACTGCGGGCCCTGGTTCACGGCGTGAACTATCTAACCCGAGGTCGTGGGCCGTTGTCCAATCCCGTTGGGCATGCCCAGGCATTCGTGTTCACTCGGCCGGAATTGGCTGCCCCAAACATCCAGATCATTTTCTCTCCATTGTCATATGACCATCACGAGGGCGGAGCGACTCCTTACACAAAGCCTGCCATCAACCTGGCGGTGGGCCTTTGCAGAGTTCAAAGCCGGGGTCGTATTTCGCTACATTCAGCCCAGCCAGAGGCGATGCCAAGCATTCGTTTTTCGTTACTCGACGATCCCGATGATGTGCAGCAACTCATCGAAGGCATTCAGTTTGCTCGCCGTCTCTACACAACAAACCATTTTGGATCGGTCTTCGTAGACGAGCGAAAACCGGGTGCTGAGATCGATACTGACGAGCAGCTGGAGCGCGCCGTCAGAAATCAGTCATTTCTCATGTATCACCCCTGCGGCACCTGCGCCATGGGCGTAGACGACAAGGCCGTGGTTGATCCAGAGTTGAAGGTACGCGGTATCGACCGGCTTTGGGTAGCAGATGCATCCATATTCCCGACCATTCCCGCAGGAAATATCAACGCAACCACCATCATGGTCGGCGAAAAAGCCGCTGACCTGATCGCTGCAGCAAACCACCAGGAAGCCAAGGCATCATGAACCCCAGCAACCAGCCCCCCGATTGGTCTGATCTTGCCGCCAACCTTGATCGACAACCGCTCCTTCAAATTGGCGCCGAAGAGGTAGCTGGCGACGGTAACCCAATCGCCACTGTGAATGCCGCCAATGGTGATCCAGGATTCACCTACCTTGGAGCTGGAGATCAGCAGGTTGACGCGGCGATCGCGTGTGCTCGAAACCCTGAACAAGGGGCTCGCTGGTGGGCACTGCCGGCACCGGCACGCAGCGAATGCCTGCAAAAACTGGCTGATCTTATCTCCGAGAACGCCAGGAAGTTGGCGTTGCATGACAGCCTGGATGTTGGCAAGCCCATCAGCGCAGCGCAAATGGAACCGCATATCGCTGCAAGCATGTGTCGCTATTTCGGACAGTTGGCGGACAAACTGCCCAGTGGGCGATTGGCGCCATCGGACCCAGGCTCCAGCGCCTGGCACGTGCGTCGCCCCCGAGGGGTTGTGGCAGCTATCGTGCCCTGGAACTATCCGTTGATTAACGCCACGCTCAAACTGGCCCCGGCATTGGCAGCGGGAAATAGCGTGATTTTGAAACCCTCGGAGCTGTCACCGGGGTCTGCCGGTGAACTGGTGAAGCTCTGTCATGAGGCCGGTATTCCCCCAGGCACTGTTAGCTGCCTTCCTGGAGATGGCACGACCGGCAGCGCGCTGGCTCGCCACGCGGGCGTGGATCTGATCAGTTTTACCGGATCAACCCATACCGGCCGAAAGCTCTTGCAGGCAGCGGCTGATAACGCCTTAAAACCGCTGATGCTGGAATGTGGCGGTAAGTCGCCGGAACTGATTTTTGAGGACGTTAGCCAGCTGGGTATTGAGGCCGTAGCCATGGCCGTTGTCATGGGCTGCATGCAAAACCAGGGGCAACTTTGCGTGGCGCGAAGTCGGCTGTTTGTCGAGCGCTCAATCTATCCGCAAATGGTAGAAGCCGTGAGTTCGATCATGGCGCAAATGATCCCGGCCGATCCGCTCAGACCCGACACCCAATTCGGGCCGCTGGCGAGCCCGAATCAGATCAAGCGAATTGCCGCGCTTGTGGACACTGGAATTGCCGACGGCGCAGCACTCGTCGTCGATGGGCGAAAATATGCGACAGCCCCGTCCAAGGGCTGTTATTTCGGCCCAACGCTGTTTACCGAAGTAACGAGCGAAATGGCCATCATGAAAGAAGAGATATTCGGCCCGATGCTGCTAATGGCGCCGTTCGAATCTGAAGAGCATGCTGTCACGCTTGCTAACGATACCGATTACGGCCTGGCGGCAACTGCCTGGACAACCAATTTGGGGCGGGCACATCGATTAATGCAGCGAATTCACACGGGAAACCTGCAGATTCGCGCAACTGCTGAACAACGGTTCGGCGCCGGTTGGGGTCGCGAAGGTGAGCCGTGCGGGCAGTCAGGTTTCGGCGTTGAGGGAGGTCAGCTTGGCGTCGAGAGTTATACACGAGTCCAGTCAATCCAGGTTGACTTCCCGCTAGGCTAGTCTCTTAGCTCATCCCTGGAAAATCGTGCAAAACATTCTGAGGGTCCCACTTCCGACGTAAAGAACGAAGCGTCTGCCAGCTGTCCTTGCTGTAGCAATCTTGCAGCCGCTGCTGATCGTTTCGCGCATCGATTTCGTTAACGTAGTGGCCCACAGAAAAATTGTCCAAGGCGCCGGATAGGTCGCGTAACCAACCTTCATTTTGTCGATCGTTAACGCCTTCATCCCAAACGCTGTAAAGCCCGATATAGGTACCCGCAGCCCTGGAAAATGCGCCATAGCCGTCTACCGCTTTGCGTAATTTGGGCTGAATCACTACATGAGATTTCCACGATGGGGCTCGAAGATAGGCATCGGCGACGGCCGATACTGCTTCGCGGCGATTGTCGACCCAGGCATTTTCTACCGCGAACCGTCCGAATCCGAATCCGCGCCGCCAGTCCATACTGTCGACGAAGAGTTTTTCGAACGATTCGACCAGCGGACCCATGCGAAAAACACTGGTAGACGCTGCCGGCAGCCCCGCGATTTCTTTTAGGGTTGGCGCTGCGGCCTGCTCAGACGCGGCATAAACCTGTACTCGAACCGCAATAGCCTTCTGCATTTCCGGCGGCGCGTCAGGCGGCGCAGACGGGTTATGCAACATGAGCGCCAGCAGTTCGGTATTTGACGGTGCCAATTGTTCGATTTGGTCAAGCAAATCCAGCGCAGACTCCAGCAAGCCTAGGGGGTACAAATAGGTGGCGGTAAAGGCTCCCGGTGGTCGATCAAATGTCTTGACGGTCATTTCGGTCACCACAAACGGCAGGGCGCCGCTACCGCCACGCATTGCCCACAGCAGTTCCGGGTGCTCCTTTTCGGACACCATCAACAGCTCGCCGCCGGCTGTGATAACACTGCCGCCAACCAGCGTGTTACAGGCCATTCCTCCCCACTCATCGCCGTTAAGCCCCATGCCGCCGCCAAGTAAGTAACCGCCCAGGGGCACCGTCGCACAATGCGCCACCGGAAACCCCTGCTTATGAGGCTCCAATGCCAACATCACATCTCGAGCCCACAGCGATGGGCCAAATCTGGCGAGTCCCGGCCTCTCGATTTGATGCTGACGAAACTGAGAAAGGTCCAGCAGAATGCCGCCGTCCCGCACGCTGGCGGCCCATATGTGGTGACCACCAGACCTTACAGAGACCTTCAGCTGATGGCGGCCTGCAAATTTTATTGCTGCGCTGATGTCAGCAACACTGTTGGGCCGCAGGATAAATTCCGGGAACCGCTCAGGCTTGCGCATTTGCCACACCATAGCGCTTAGCCAATCGTCGTAATCAACGCTGGAGCGTTCGATCAATCGTCCCTTGAACCCCGCTATCCGCGGCATTGGCAGACGGCGCTTGGGCGCCGAACCTACGTCAGCGCACCCTGTAATCCCAGCGGTCGCTGCACCTGCCCATCCCAACACCAATTGACGGCGTCGCCGGTCGATCATTGGATAATTCCTGAGTAGTGTCTGCATTAGTTTAATCAGAAAAATCGGTTACGTTCTATGGCGTTTGGTCAAATCGGTGTGCAACTTCATCGGCAATTGCATAAGCCCCTAAATCGGCTGCATAAGCGCTCGAGTCGACATCTCCCGTACCATAAGATTGGTTAAGCGTTTCCCACTAACTGTTGGACTACGGCTAATACAAAGCTTATGAGCTCAAATCACCCAACCCATTGGCCCAGTATCAGGTGGCTAACCTTGTCGCTGATTGTGTTGAGCGGCTGTGCGTCCGCGCCGAATCCGCAGTCGATCCAATCCCACCTGTCAGAGCGGTTCCAAAACGACTACCTGGCACCTTACGTTGCCGGCAACATCGATGTTTGGCTGGAAGTGTTCGCGGAAGACGCCGTTGCGCTCCACGACGGCATGCCTGCGCTGCAGGGTTCGAACGGGATCAGGGGCTTCGGCGATGCCGTCTCCAGCAATTTTGTTATTCGTAAGATGGATGCGCGCATTGATGAAGTTCGCCTGCAAGCCCGATGGGCATGGACTCGAGGGACGTTCGTCGCCAATTTTGAAGCCAAGAGCAGTGCTGCACCTCCCGGCGTCGCCGGCGAGCGTGCCGGAAAATTTCTGCTGATATGGGAGCTGGGTGATGATGATTTATGGCGAGTAGTCATGGACATGGGCAACTCATTGCCCATGACAACCGTCCCTTGAGTCAGCCCACCCAACGGTTTTTCTTGGCCCTCTTGATCTCGTGGCTCGTCGCGTTCATCCCTACCTCTAAGGCGGTTGCGTCAGAGCAGCTCTACTATTCCTGCCAGTCCTGTCACGGCAGTGACGGTTCGGGTAATGAGGCTACAGGTGCACCGGCGATCGCCGGCATGGACCGGGTCTACTTTACCCGTCAAATGCACTATTTCCGTGATGGCATTCGCGGCGCCAACTTGACGGATCTGCACGGCCGTCAAATGGGACTGGTGGCATCTCTGTTCGATGTTGTGATGATCAGCGACTTGGCCCTATACGTTTCAAAGCTTCCCAAGCCGGGAACACTTAGACGGACGTTGACCCCGTCCTCAGACAGCAACGCGAGCCAGCTTTATGCTGCATGTGCGGCCTGTCATGGTCTGCGTGGTCAGGGCAATCCGGAACTGCATGCGCCTGCCCTGGCAGACCTTAACGACTGGTATCTGGCAGGACAGCTTGAACGGTTCGCGGCAGGTGTTCGCGGCCAGCATCCGGATGATCCACTGGGCCAGGCTATGGCCGCAGCGGCCACGGGCCTGTCCCAACAGCAGATCAATGATCTTTCGTCCTACATCGCGTCTCTTGCCGACGGCGGAAAACCGGATACCAAAGACTCCCGACATTGACTGCATAAGAAAACCCACCTGCAGACCGTCACACTGACCCTCTGCGGCCTCGGGCCATTGGACTATCTGGAGATCAACCGATGAAAGTCACAGTGATAGGCGGCGGCCACGGTTGTTTTGCTGCCGCCGCAGAATTTTCTGAAAAGGGGCATCAGGTTTGTTGGTGGCGGCGCGATTTAGCAGGCCATCAGGCAGTACGCGAAGCCGGTGGACTGAACGTCAAAGATCGCGACGGCGATCGGTTTGTCCCGATTAAATCACTTACAACCGATCTCGCTGAGGCGATTGCCGGCGCACAGGTGATTGTCATTCCCCTGCCGGCGATCACTCATGACTCACTGGCATCGCAGGTTGCCTCACTGCTTGAGCCTGGCCAGGTCGTTTATCTGCCACCAGGCACCTTCGGCAGTTTTCTATTTGCCAAAAGGCTTCATGAAATTCGCCCTGGCGTTGACGTCAACTTTGCCGAGACCGGCACCCTGCCCTATCTTGCCCGCAAACATGGCCCGACAGACGTGGTGATCAGCGGCTACGCAACTCGGCTGCCGACCGGCGTGTTCCCAGCGAAAAACAAGAACGAGGCACTAGACCTGTTGGCTCAAGTTTACCCGGCGGTGGAGCCCTGCGAAGACGCGCTAAGTGGTGCACTAATGAATGCCGGACCCATTATTCATCCGCCGCTAATTTTGATGAACGCGGGGCCGCTGGAGCACTTTGACACCTGGGATATTCACAACGAGGGCACCCAGCCATCAATCAGACGCGTGACCGATGCGCTGGACGAAGAGCGAATCGGGCTGCGAGAGCACCTGGGCTATGTGGCCCCCCATTTCCCACTGAAACACCACTACGCGAGCGATGGCGAGGAGTGGATGTATGGCCGCGCCGCCCACAAGGAGCTCACAGACAGTGGCGACTGGCGCGAAGACATCGATCTAGAGACTCATCGATACATGCGAGAGGACACTGCATTGGGGCTATCCCTATTCACCTCCATCGCCAAATGGGCCGGTCACCCCATGCCTATCGCCCAGGGCATGCTGGCTATCGCTGAAGCAATTACCAAGGAGGATCTCTATCAACATGGAAGAACACTTGAAAACCTGGGCCTGGACAAACTGAGCAAAGAGCAAATGGCAGAATTGCTGCACAACGGTTGGGGATCAACACCATGACAGGCAGATCCATTGTTATTGTTGGCGCAGGCCGAATGGGGCGTGGCATTGCACAGTGTTATGCGCTGGCCCAGCGCACCGTTGTATTGGTGGACCTGAAGCAACGCGATACTGATCAATTTGACCAATTAGTTGCGTCTGTCCGGTCGGATATCAAATCTGACCTCAAGTTCATGCAGGAAAAGGGCTACATGCCCGCCGCTGAGGTTGACGCCTCTCTTGACCGTATCCGCGTTGTTGAAAGTGGCTGGGAACCCGATGGATCGCAGTCTCTTGAACTGGTTTTCGAAGCGCTGCCAGAAACACTGGAGCACAAGCAACAGGCGTTTGATTGGACCAATCAGTGGATCCCGGAACACATCGTAGTAGCATCAACGACGTCAACGCTAAACGTCGATGAGCTCGCAACACTGGTAAATAACCCAGGCAGGTTCCTGAATGCTCATTGGCTAAACCCCGCGCACTTGATGCCTTTGGTGGAGGTGGCTGTGGGTGAGCAGACCACCGAAGATACCTGGCTGAAAGTGCGAGATTCGCTGGAGGCAATCGGCAAAGTGCCGGTGCGCTGCAAGGCATCCCCAGGTTACATCGTGCCGCGTATCCAGGCTCTGGCAATGAATGAGGCCGCCAGAATGGTGGAGGAAGGTGTCGCCAGCGCAGAGGATATCGATACCGCAGTGAGAGTTGGGTTTGGGATTCGTTTTGGCGTGCTTGGACTCGTAGAATTTATTGACTGGGGTGGCAATGACACGCTGTTTCATGCATCGCGGCATATGTCTCGCACCATTGACGAAAACCGCTTTGCAGCGCCGGATATTGTGACCCAAAATATGAACGCGGGTCTAAATGGTCTGCGCGAAGGACAGGGGTTCTACGACTATCGAAACCAGGACGTCGACGCTTATCGGCGTCAACGATTGGGCAAATTTTTGGAAATGGTTGAATATGCCGATCTGCTGCCCGCTGGGCTTTCCTCGCCAATTTCGTCGTCGAAATCCGATGACTGAAGGAGTCACATCATGAGTACCTTTATCGCGGCCGCCGTTCAGTGGCACCCGGTGGTACACGACCCGGTTAAGGGCGCTGAGAAGGCCTGTCAGGCTATCGCTGAAGCCGCCGACAAAGGCGCATCACTAGTGGTTTTCCCTGAACTATGGCTACAGGGTTATCCCTACTATGCGGGTGCGCAGATGGCCTCTCCGGTTTATCAGGCGTGGCGTGAGGTCTATTTCGATGCTGCCATTGAAATAACTGGTCCTGAGATGCTGAAGATTCAAGAAGCCGCGGCAAGCCACGGATGCCACGTCGTGATGAGCGGTCACGAGCGTGAGGGTGGAACCCTTTATAACTCGCAGATGTTCATCGATGACAAGGGCAAGCTGCTGGGTTGCCACCGCAAGCTCATCCCCACGCAGACGGAACGAATGGTGCACGGCAGAGGTGATGGCTCTGATCTCAACGTCTATGACACGTCCTGTGGGCGTCTCAGTGGCTTATTGTGCTTTGAACACCACATGGCGCCAGCCAGATATGCCTTGTCCAGCGAAGATTGCCAGGTGCATGCGGCGGCCTGGCCTGGACATGCCTTTTTGAATCCCATCATCGATGCCTGCTGCCGTCAGCTGGCGTTCGAAAATGGATGTTTTGTCATTGTTGCTCGAGATGTATTAAGTACCGCCAACATTCCAGAGGGAATGCCCGATGTGGGTGACGAAGGCCATCATTTTGAAATGCATGGCGGTAGCGCGATCATTTCACCCATGGGCGAGTATCTGGTAGAGCCGGTGTTCGATCAGGAGGTCATCATTACCGCCGAAATCAATTTGGCGCAGCGTTCGCTCACCAAATGGTTTATGGACGGCACGGGCCATTATTCAAGACCCGACGTGTTCCAACTGCGCTGGGACCGACGTCCCAAACCCCCCGTAGACGTCGTTGACTGATGGAAGAACTGGCACATTTTAAAAATGATTTTGCTGAGGCCGCTGCCCACTTCAGGCAAACCGCCGAAAATGCCGGGCTTGAGGTCACTCACTATGCACACCCGCTGAAAGGCCCTGGCGGCGAGTCACTGCAAACCGACACAACATTCATTGGCGACCCACAATCGCCCAATCTGGTTGTGCTGATCTCTGGTACCCACGGAGTTGAAACCCTGTGCGGCTCTGCCTGCCAGTCAGCGTTTCTCTCCGGCAACCAGATAGCCACAATGCCGAAAGACACAGCGGTATTGATGATCCACGGCCTCAACTGTTGGGGCGCATCGCACCTACGACGCAACAACGAAGATAATGTGGACCTGTCTCGAAATTTCCTGGATTTCAGCAAGCCCTTGCCGGTCAACGCCGCCTATGAGGAGATTCATCAAGCGCTTTGTTGCCCCCAGCACGAGGGGATTGAGCGGGATAACGCGCAAAAAATGCTGGGGAATTTCGTCAAGGAAAACGGCGTTCAGCAGTATGTAGCCGCCCTGATGGGCGGTCAGTACCAACACGCCCGCGGTTTTGCCTACGGCGGCGACGGCGCCGTCTGGTCTCATCGATTGCTCAAAACGGTGCTGGAACCCTTTGCTGACAGCGCCCAGAAGGTATCGGCCATTGAGTATCACAGCGGGTTAGGACCATGGGCCTACGGCACCGCTGTCACCATGCAAACCGGTGCTGATCTAAAGCGCATTCGACAAAATTATGGTGGATGGGTCGAGGCGCCTAACGACTGGGATGGCAAAGACGATCAGCACTACTTTCAGCCCAAGGGACATCCCACTGAAGGCCTGCGCGAAGTGTTTCCCGATGCGCAGCTCAATGCGATTGTGTTGGAGTACGGAACGTACCCTCCAATGGAGAGTCTACCGGTGCTGCTGGATGACCATTGGTTAACCCACTACGGTGAGCCGACATCAGAATTGGGTCTTGAGATCAAATCAAAGTTGCTGGAAATGCACTACCCGGCAAATCCAGACTGGCGACTCGCTGTTGCACATCGTTCCACACAGGTGATTGATCAAACGTTCAGGTCTTTGCGCAATCCATGATTGAGACCTTTAGCCTGACCGCTGTCAGACACACAGCCAACCTCATTGCACCGTTTGTCATAGAAACACCGAGCATTTCATGGACCGGCCCAGAGTTAGGGTCGCTAATGAGCCCTGACACCAAGATTTGGGCAAAACTGGAACCGTTTCAGCACTCAGGCACGTTCAAGGCCAGGGGTGCCCTGTCCAATATGCTCCGACTGAATCCGGCAGAGCGTCAGCGAGGCATCACCGCGATGAGCGCAGGCAACCACGCGGTCGCCGTTGCCTACGCGGCCAGTGTTTGCGATGTGCACGCCAAAGTGGTGATGCAAAGCAGCGCGAATCCGGCCCGTATCGAGATGGTGAAGCAGTTGGGCGCCGAACTCGTTATGGCAGAAGATGGACCCAGCGGCTTTGCCTTGGCAAGAGATATTGCCGCTGCCGAACGGCGTACCTTCATTCATCCTTTCGACGGCATCCCTACTGCTTTGGGTACCGCCACCTTGGGCCTGGAGATGCATCAACAGGCTGGTGACCTGGACGCCCTTATCATCGGGATTGGCGGCGGTGGTCTGGCGGCTGGCGTTGCTGCAGTGACCCGACTACTGAATCCCTCATGCCATATCATTGGCGTTGAGCCTGAAGGGGCCGACGCCATGCACCGAAGTTTTGCTTCAGGAAAGCCAGAGGACATCGGTATACCTGACACTATCGCTGACAGCCTGGCACCACCGATGACGCTGCCGGTTCCTTTTCAACTTTGCCGGGACAACCTGACTGAATTGGTGAAAGTGACAGACCAGGAACTAATGGACGCTATGGGGCTGATTTTTCGCGACCTGAAGATGGCGGTAGAACCTGCTTGCGCAGCATCAACTGCGGCGCTGCTGAAACGCAAAGATCAATTAGACGGGAAAAAGATTGGGGTGGTGTTGTGCGGCTCCAACATTGACTGGCCGTCGTATTCTGCGCTCGTCAGCACCCATTGATCTTTTTGAGGCGAACCACCTGGCGCCAGGGTTCCGTAACAGGGTCGCTCTGCTCACTGCAGCGTGGCCACCTCTCGAAGGTCGTCAAGCAAATCTGCCCAGCTCTGCATCATTTCTCTACGGCCGTCTAGATACTCAGCCCTGTTGTAAGGCTTGCGACTGCCGCTTTGCTCGACGTGGGCAAGTTGGCGCTCTATCCAATCTCGATTCCAACCCTCCTCGTTCAGCAGTGTGCTACCGGTTGCCCGAAACCCATGGGCGGTCATGTCTTCCTTGCCGTAGTCCAATCGCCTTAGCGCCGCGTTGAAGGTGTTGTCAGAGATCGGCCTTTTGTGATGCCGGATACTTGGAAGGATGAGGTCTTGGCCCTCAGAGCAGCGCTTCAAGTCTTCGAGCAGTAGTACCGTTTGATCTGCCAGCGGGACGATATGATCCCGGTCCATCTTCATCCGCGTACCGGGAATCTCCCAAGTTTTTTCTCGCAGCTGAAATTCCGACCAGGTGGCATGTCGTAATTCTCCTGGTCGAACCATCGTTAAGGCCAAAAGATTTAGGCCGATTTTAGTCATGCCACGCCTGTCGCCTTGGTACCCGTCGATGGCTCTGAGCAAACCCCCAAGCTTTTTTCGGTCTGTGATAGCAGCGAAGTGACGGGTCTTTCGCTTTCGGATGACCGCAGATTTCCGAGTAGAGAGCCTGGCGGCCGGATTGCCGGGCACCAGCTCACGAATTAGCGCAAAATCGAAGATCGCTTCTATGTCGCGGGCTGCTCGATACGCGGTCTCTGTAACTCCTCGGTCCTGCATGTTGTCCAGTAACCGGACCACGTCGATACGTCTGACATCCGCCACCGGAAAGTCCCCGAAAGCTGGGAAAACATCGATTTCCAGTCGCCGGAGAACTCGGGCCGAGTACTTGTCAGACCATTCGCTTTTCCTTTGCGAATGCCAGTCCGTCGCAACATGTTTAAAGGTGTTGTCGGCTTTGGTCGCTTCTTCGGCTTTCTTCTGCTGGATCGGGTCAATTCCCTGGGAGATCAATTTGCGGAGCGTGAATCGCTGTTCACGCGCTCTGGCCAGGGAAACCTGTGGGTACTTTCCCAGGCTCATTAGCCGCACTCGGCCGTTTAACTTGAACCTCAGGCGCCAAAGTTTGGACCCGCTGGGGGTGACCTGAAGGTAAAGTCCAGCCCCATCGTAAAGTGACACCGATTTCCCCAAAGTTTTTGCCTCGCGAACCCTCGTGGCGCTTAGCGGTTGGGCGATTTTGGGCATACGTTTTTCCCAATTTGCTCAAATTTGCCATTTGTATGCTCAAACGTATGCTTAAAAAGTTGGACGTCCATGGATTTTACTGGGCTTCCATGGACTAACTTTGAAACAATGATTGCATCTAAAAACGGCTTACCTAAGCCATTTTAAGCGACTTTTTGGCATAAAAAAAGGCCCTCGAAAGAGAGCCTGATTTCTTACGTTTGGAGGCTGGGGTCGGAATCGAACCGGCGTCCACGGCTTTGCAGGCCGCTGCATAACCACTCTGCCACCCAGCCAGAGAGCACGCTATTGTACGGATTTTTGTGCTCAGCGGTAGGCTGGTTTGGCCTAAATTGATAGAAACATGCCTGCCATACAGGCGCTCATCAGGTTTGACAGGGTGCCAGCTATCACGGCCTTCAGGCCTAACTGGGCCACTTCCGATTTTCGTTCCGGTAGCAATGTCGCCATTCCGCCCATCAAAATCGCCAGTGCGCTGAGGTTGGCAAAGCCGCACAAGGCAAAGGTGATAATGGCCTGGGAGTGGGCTGATAGGCTGTCTTTCACCTCAACGAAGCTGACATAGGCGATAAACTCGTTGAGGATGGTTTTCTGGCCGATCAGATTGCCGGCGATGGCGGATTCTGACCAGGGAATGCCCATGGCGAAGGCCAGGGGTGAGAACAGCCAACCCAGGATGCGATCAAAACTTAAGTCCGGATAGCCAAACCATCCCCCTACCCCTCCCACCAGGCCGTTAGCCAGAGCCAGCAGGCCAATGAACGCGACCAGCATGGCGCCAACGCTCAGGGCGATCTTAAGGCCGGTTGCGGCGCCGTCAGCCGCCGCCTCGACGATGTTGGAGGGGAGTTCTGCAAGTTCTGCCGATGGGGTGGCCAGATCCGCTGCAGGTTCGCCGCTGACTTCAGGCACCAGCAGCTTCGCCATGAGGATACCGCCGGGGGCCGCCATAAAGGCAGCAGCAATCAGATACTGGATATTCACCCCCAGCCCTGCATAAGCCAGCAGCATGGCGCCGGTCACTGACGACAGCCCGCCGGCCAGCACACAGAAGAACTGGGAACGGCTCAGAGAGCCCAGATAAGGTTTAACTGCCAGGGGGGCCTCAACCATGCCTATAAATATATTGGCAGCAGCAGCCAGCCCCTCTACCCGGCTAACCCCCAGCACCCAGCGCAGCGCGCCGCCGAGAAAGCGCACCAGCAGCGGCATCAGGCGAAGGTAATACAGCACAGACACCAGGGATGAGACAAACACGATCACCGGCAGCACCCGCAGCGCAACCACAAAACCCATCTGCTCTGAGGCCAGTGGCCCAAACATGAAGCTAGTGCCCTGGTCGGCGTAGCCCACCAGCTGGTTCACGCCATCAGCCAGAATTTGCAGCAAACGCTGGCCCAGGGGTACAAACAGCACAAATCCCCCTGCCGCCGCCTGTAATGCCATGGCGCTGATGACAATGCGCCAGTTCACCGAGGCCCTGGACTCAGACAGCGCCAGGGCAATTGCCAGCAGCAGCGCGATGCCCAGCAGCGACTGCATGGGTTAGGCCAGGTGCTTCATATGGTGGCGAAGGTGGTCTTCGATGAAGGTGGCGATGAAGAAAAACGAGTGGTCGTAGCCTTCGCGCATGCGCAGGGTCAGGCTTTGTCCTGACTGGGAACAGGCCTGCTTCAGCAATTCGGGTCTGAGCTGCTCGGTCAGAAAGTCATCACTGGCGCCCTGATCGATCAGCATATGCGCGTGGCTGGGCGAGGATTGAACCAGCTCACAGGCGTCATACCGCCGCCAGCTTTCGCTGTTATCTCCCAGGTAACCTGCCAGGGCTTTACGGCCCCAGGGTACTTGCGTAGGCGCTACGATGGGAGCCAATGCCGATACGCTGCGAAACCGTTTCGGGTACTTAAGATGCAGAGTCAGTGCCCCATGACCGCCCATGGAATGGCCACTGATGCCCACCCGGGACTGATCCAGGGAGGGATGATTACCGATCATCTGCCACAGCTCACTGGCCACGTAGCTTGCCATCTGAAAGTGTGGCTGCCAGGGCGCTTCGGTGGCGTCCACGTAAAACCCTGCGCCTTGGCCAAAATCCCAGGCCTCATCGTCAGCCACCCCGGCGCCTCTGGGTGAGGTGTCCGGCGCCAAAATCGCCATCCCAAGCATCGCCGCAGCCCGCTGGGCGCCGGCCTTGGTGACAAAATTCTGTTCAGTGCAGGTCAGTCCTGAAAGAAAAATCAGCACCGGAAAGGGCCCGTCGCCGGGGGGCAGAAACAGCCCGAAGCGCATGTCACCGTTACAACAGGCGGAGCGATGTTCGAAGATTTGCTGGATACCGCCGAAAATCTGATTGCTGGCGAGGGTTTTCATCAGTGTGGTTGACCCCTATGACAAAGTTACGTTGTCGGCCATTGATTGGCCAATGGCCTGCCCTGGCTGTTCCTGGCTCTTCCTGGCCTTAGCCAGGGCGGGTAATCGCCTGGCAAAAAAAAGGGCCACCCTAAGTGACCCTTTTTCGGTATTTGGAGCGGGAAACGAGACTCGAACTCGCGACCCCAACCTTGGCAAGGTTGTG